>CANFYZ010000073.1 GCA_947451385.1 Comamonadaceae bacterium
TGCGCTTGGATGCCGTCCAGCACCGCTTGACCGCGCGCATTGCGCACCAGCAGCCACTGCTGGCCGTGCCCGCCCATGTAGCCCACGGTGATGTCCGACAGCACATTGGTGTAGTCCACACAGCTGCGGCAAGTCAGCGGAAAAAAGTCAGGGGGCAGGGTGGACAGCGGCAGGTTCAAAAACGGGATCAGGCGCTTGTCACCTTGGTCGGTGCGCACCTCCACCTTGTAATCGGCGCGAAACTCGACGTAGCTGATGTCCTGCGGCCGGTCCGAAATCAGACCCAGAAAACGGTGGAAGTTCTCGGTCGTGGTGTTGTCGGAGCAGGGCGTGCCGATCACATACAGCTGCTGCAGGCCTTGCTCGCGTTCAAGCTGGGGCTGGATCGCGCGCAGGGCGTAAATCTGGCACGGGATACCGATCACCGCCAGCCGTTTGTGGCCTTGCGCCAGGGCCGGTTCCACCAAGCTGAGCAAGGGCGCGTAGCCCATGCGCATGCCCCGGCACTGGGCCATGTCTTGGGCGCGGGTCACCAGCACCGGTCGTGGCCGCCAGCGGTCTTGCGGGTCCGCGGCCATGGCGATCACGGCATCGACCAGGCCACGTTCCAGCAGCACTTCGGCCAGCCGGGTGGTGATGCCGGTCCACTGCGCACCGGGGGTCGGTGGGTTCAGGCGGGCGCTCAGAATCTGCTGGTAGGGCCCAAAAAATAACTCGTCGGGCTGGGCCGTTTGCGCGGGTGTGGAGCTTTCGCGCACACGGCCGTGGATGCGTTGTTCTAGTCCCGGGTAATCGGGCTGAATGAACTGGCAGGCTTGGCCGCAGCGTTTGGGATCGTCGGTGCGCGACAAGCCGCAGTCGGTACACAGCTTGCGGGCAGGAACAGCGGTTTGCACAGCGTTCTCGCGGTTCACACCGCCGCAGGCAGGGCGATGGGGGACACACCGATCAGCCACAGGTGCAGGTCACCGGCCCAGAAAGCCAGCCAAAGGCCTGTGCCCAGTGCCAGCACCAAGGCTGTGGCCCAAGGACGATTGCGGGCTGGGGAGGGCGGCTGCAAACGGTCGCGCTGACGCGCCGCTCTGAACACCAGGACCGACCAGAGCAAAAATCCGCCAAACAAACACACATCCACGAGGTGGCCGTTGGCCAAGAGATGGGCCAGTGCCCAGACCTTGACGGACAGGGTCATGGGGTGACGCAAGCGGGCGCGCAGGGCATTGCCTGGCACGTAGGCGGCCACCAACAAGGTCATGGCCAACCACATCAAGGCCACGCTGGCGTGCGCCATGCCGAGCGGGGGAGACCAAAGCACCACGGGCTCAAGCCGGGCTTGTCCGTAGCCTTGCACCAGCAGCACAAAACCCAGCAAAGAGACCGCGCTGTACACGCCCTTGAAACCCAGGGCGCCCCAGCGGTCGATGGCGTTTTGGCGCAGGCCCGGGGCCAGGCTGTGCAGAGAATGAATGCCCAAAAACAGGGCCAAACCAATGAGCAGTTGCAACATGTCAAAACCTTTGTGCATCCGGCGCGGATCGTCGGTGGCATTCTGACACGGGCGTGTCCATCGCGCTTGACAGATGCGGATTTTGGAGATCCTGTGTGAATTGCTCAGGTATACCCTTATATTTGGAAAAGTGACTGTTCCGCCGCATAATGAACCGTTCAGTATTTTTGTTTGTTTTACCAGGAGTTCTTTATGTCCCGTTTGACCACTTTGACTTCCAACCGCCGCGTGTTCATGATGCAAGTGGCCGGTGCAGCTACCGCTGTGATGGCCGCCAGCGAGGCTTCTGCCCAAGCCATGGTGGACGAAAAAGACCCGCAAGCCGCCGGTTTGGGTTATGCCGCTGATGCCAGCAAAATCGACAAATCCAAGGCCCCCAAGTTTGCGGCCGGTTCCAACTGCGGCAATTGCGCGCTGTACCAAGGCAAAGCCGGCGCAGCCAGCGGTGGTTGCCCCTTGTTTGCCGGCAAGCAAGTGTCGGCCAAAGCCTGGTGCACCGCTTGGGCCAAAAAAGCCTGATGACGGCTGCAGCCTGAAAGGTCTCAGGCCCCAACCCACCGCCTCCGGGCGGTTTTTTTACGCCTGTGTCGCCTAGGAGTCTTGGGGCTTACCCTGATTTCCCCTTGCAATCAGGGTTGTTCAGCGCACAAAGTGTCAATCTTTCATTACACTTTGTGAGTCTTCAACCGAACAGAAAGCCTTTAGATGGCGTCTTGGGTGCTTCAAGCCATGGACCTGGCCTGCCAAAAGGGTCAGCGAACCCTGTTCGATGGCGTGAGCTTGGCCGTGGCAGCGGGCACTTGGTTGCACATCGAGGGGGGCAATGGCTGCGGCAAAACCAGTTTGCTGCGCATTCTGTGTGGTCTGTCGCCGGCGGCGCGCGGCCAGGTGATCTGGCCAGAGCCGAGCAATGAGGCCCGGCCTGAACCCGCTCAGCGCACCCGTCCAGACCGTTCGGTCTTGCATTACATGGGCCACGCGCTGGGCCTCAAGCCCGATTTGACGGCCTGTGAAAACCTTTGCCTGGATGCCCAAGTCAGTGGCTTGCCGCTCAGCCGCGCGCAGGCGCTGCAGGCCTTGGCTGCGCAGGGCCTGCACAGCCGGGCGCATTTGCCGGTGCGGGTGTTGTCGCAGGGCCAACGCCAAGGCGTGGCGCTGGCGCGTTTGCGCTCCAGCCCGGCGCGGCTGTGGGTGCTGGACGAGCCGCTGGTCGGCTTGGACGCCCCAGCCACCGCCGCCACCCGTGCGTTGTTTCAAGAGCATGTGAATGCGGGCGGCGCGCTGGTCATGACCAGCCACCACGATGTGGGGCTGCAAGGCCCCGGCGCGCGCTGGTCGTTAGAGGCGCAGAGGGCTGCCGCATGAGCCGCCACATGAACAGCCACACCCTGCCCAGTCCCTGGCACGCCTTGGCGGGCGTGTTGCGGCGCGACTTGCGCTTGGCCCTGCGGCGCAAGGCCGAGTGGTTGGGCGCGGTGTTTTTCTTTGGCGTGGTGGCGGCTTTGTTTCCGTTGGCCATCGGCCCCGAGCCGGCCACGCTGCGCCTGATCGGGCCGGGCGTGTTGTGGGTGGCGGCGGTGCTGGCCAGCATGCTGAGCCTGGGCCGCCTGTTTGAGGCGGATCACCAAGACGGCAGCTTGGAGCAACTGGCCTTGTCGGCCGCACCTTTGTCTTGGTTGGTGGTGGCCAAGGTGCTGGCGCATTGGTTGGTCGCCGGCCTGCCTTTGGTGCTGTTGTCTCCGCTGTTGGGTTTGCAATACGCGCTGGCGCCGCAGGCCCTGGGCATGCTGGCCTTGACGCTGTTGATCGGCACGCCCGTGTTGTCTTTGCTCGGCGCGATCGGTGCGGCGCTGACGCTGGGTGTGCGCGGTGGTGGGGTGTTGCAGTCGCTGTTGCTCTTGCCTTTGACGGTGCCAGTGCTGGTGTTTGGCACGGGTGCGGTCGATGCCCACCTGCGCGGCCTGGGCGGGCAGGCCCATGTGTCGGTGTTGCTGGCGCTGTTGTTGGCCGCTGCCGCTTTCAGCCCTTGGGCCTGTGCGGCCGCTTTGCGTTTGGCGCTGGAATAAGGGGCTTCGCCATGAAACTGTTTCATTACGCTGCCCCGCAAAATTTTTACCCCTTGGCCGGTCGCTTGTGGCCTTGGCTGGCGGGACTGGCCAGTGCCTTGGCGCTGGCGGGTTTGTGGGTCGGCTTGGTGCTGGCACCGTCCGATGCGCAGCAGGGCCAGGCCTACCGCATCATTTACATCCATGTGCCGGTGTCCTGGATGGCCATGTTGATTTACCTCGCCATGGCGTTTTGGAGTGTGCTGGGCCTGGTGTTCCAAACCCGCTTGTCCGGCTTGATGACCCGTGCGCTGGCCCCCACCGGGGCCTTGCTGGCATTTTTATCGCTGTGGACCGGCGCATTGTGGGGCAAGCCGATGTGGGGCACCTACTGGGTGTGGGATGCGCGATTGACCTCGATGCTGCTCTTGTTGTTTTTGTACCTGGGCTATATCGCTCTGACCTCGGCTATTGAGGACCCGCGCCGCGCCGACCGCGCCGGGGCCCTGGTGGCGCTGGTGGGAGCGGTGAACGTGCCCATCATTTATTTTTCAGTGAAGTGGTGGAACACCTTGCACCAAGGTGCATCGGTCTCGCTCACGCAGTCGCCGCGCATGGCCAGCGTGATGCTGACCGGCATGCTGCTCATGAGTGGGGCGGTTTGGCTGTACGCCGCGGCCATCGCTTTGTGGCGTGTGCGCAGTTTGATTTTGCTGCGCGACAGCCATGCCGCGTGGGTGCAGCAACTGCCCGAGGTGCAGGCTTACCGGGCTTTGCGGGAGGCCGCAGCATGACCGAGCAAGACATCTCGCAGTGGCTGGCCATGGGCGGTTACGGCCTGTATGTGTGGGGCAGCCTGGGCGTGTCGCTGGCCGCCCTGGTGCTGGAAGTGTGGCTGGTGCGGGTGGGGCGGCGGCAGGCGCTGGAGGCGGTCTGCGCCGACATGGATGCCCACCAAGACACCCCCGCTGGAGTCGCGCCATGAAAACTCGCCACCAACGTTGGATGGGCATTGGCCTGGGATTGCTGCTGTTGTGTGGCGCGGTGTATTTTGTGCTGAACGCGTTTCAGAGCAATCTGGTTTTTTTCTTTACGCCCACGCAAGTGGCTGCGGGTCAAGCACCCAGCGACGGTCACTTCAGGGTGGGCGGTTTGGTCAAGGTGGGCAGCGTGCAGCGCAGCGACATGACGGTTGAGTTTGTCGTGACCGACACCGTGCAAGAAGTGCCCGTGCGCTACACCGGGCTGCTGCCGGATTTGTTCAAAGAAGGTAAGGGCGTGGTGGCGCAAGGCCGCTTGGACGCTGACAAGCGCTTTGTTGCCAACGAGGTGTTGGCCAAGCACGACGAAAACTACATGCCCCCCGAGGCCCAACACGCGCTGGACGAGGCAAGCAAAGCCCGCATCGGCGCAGGGGTGGTGCGGTGAGGCGCGCAGTCGCAGCAGGAGCTTTCGATGTGGCCTGAAGTAGGCCACATGGCCTTGATCATGGCCGCCTGGGTCGCCTTGCTGCAAGCGGTGCTGCCGCTGTGGGGCAGCTTGTCGCCGAAGCGCGCGGGCTGGCAAAGCTTGGCGCGACCTTTGGCACGCGGGCAACTGCTGTTGATCGTGCTGGCTTTTCTGGCCCTGTGGCACGCCTTTCATACCCACGATTTCAGTGTGAAGTACGTGGCCCAGCATTCCAATACGCTGCTGCCAGCGCCTTACCGTTTGTCGGCCATCTGGGCCGGGCACGAGGGCTCGCTTGTGCTCTGGGTGTTCATGCTGTCGCTGTGGTCCGTGGCCGTGGCCACTTTTTCTAAACGCCTGCCGCCCGCTATGGTGGCGCAGGTGCTGGGCGTGATGGGCGCGGTATCGGTGGGTTTTCTGGCCTTTATTTTGACCCTGTCGAATCCGTTTGTTCGGCAGTTTCCGGCCCCGCCCGAGGGGCGCGATTTGACACCGCTGCTGCAAGACCCTGGTCTGGTGATCCACCCGCCCATGCTCTACATGGGCTATGTCGGTATGTCGGTGGCGTTTGCCTTTGCCATGGCGGCGTTGTTGTCGGGCCGTTTGGATGCGGCCTGGGCACGTTGGGCGCGGCCCTGGACGCTGGCCGCCTGGGGCTTTTTGACGCTGGGCATCGCGCTCGGGTCCTGGTGGGCGTATTACGAATTGGGCTGGGGCGGTTGGTGGTTTTGGGACCCGGTGGAAAACGCCTCGCTCATGCCCTGGTTGGTGGCCACGGGCTTGATCCATTCGCTGATGGTCACCGACAAGCGCGGCCAGTTCAAGGCCTGGACGGTGCTCTTGGCGATTGGCGGTTTCTCACTCAGCTTGCTGGGGACTTTTTTGGTGCGATCGGGCGTGCTGACTTCGGTGCATGCCTTCGCCACCGACCCCGGACGGGGTATTTTCATCCTGCTGTTTTTGGCCCTCGTGGTGGGGGTGTCGCTGGCTTTGTTTGCCTGGCGTGCGCCGCAATGGGGCCATGCCGCGCAGCCGGTGGCGGGCTCGCGTGAATCGTTTTTGTTGCTCAACAGTGTGCTGTTGGTGGTGGCCATGGCGGCGGTGCTGCTGGGCACGCTGTACCCGCTGATCATTGACGCCTTGAACCTGGGCAAGCTGTCGGTGGGGCCGCCGTATTTTGACCGCGTGTTTGTGCCCCTGATGGTGCCGCTGCTCTTGGCCATGGTGCCGGGCACTTGGGTGCCTTGGCATGTGGCACGGTGGTCGGCGATGCGCTCTGTGCTGGTGCTGGGCGCGCTGGCCTTGCTGCTGGCCAGTGCCTGGGCCACTTGGGGCGGTGCGCACCAACTGAGTGAAGACGGCGGCACCAGCGCGGGCGGCTGGCTCACGGTGTTGGGCGGCGCTTTAGGGGGAGCGATCATTTTGTCGGGCACCTGGCAAATTGCCCAACGCATGCGCCAGCCCGGCGCACCGGCCCTGGCTTGGTGGGGCATGCATGTGGCGCACATGGGGGTGGCGCTGTTGGTGCTGGGCATCACCGGAGTCAAATCGTTTCAGGTAGAAAAAAATGTGCGGCTGGGCGTGGGTGACGCGGTCACGGTGGCCGGTGTGCGCTACCAATTGCGCAGCGTGGACCAACACCTGGGACCGAATTATTTGGCGTTGCGCGCGCAACTGGACATGTGGTCGGGCGAGCAACGTGTGGGCAGTTTGCAACCCGAAAAACGCCGCTACGTTTCCAGCGCCATGCCGATGACCGAGGCAGCGATTGACCGCAACCTCTGGCGCGACAGCTATGTGTCTTTGGGTGAACCTTTGGCGGGCGAGCCGCCGCAGTGGAGCTTTCGCGTTTACCACAAGCCTTTCGTGTCGTGGATCTGGCTGGGTGCACTGATCATGGTGCTGGGCGGTGGCCTGGCCGCGCTGGACCGGCGTTATCGCCAACACCCGCGGGCTGCAGCATGAGCGCGCCGTCAGTGCCAGGCACACCCACTCAGCGCATGCCGCGTTGGGTGTTTGTGCCGCTGGTCTTGTTTGTGGCGCTGGTGGGGTTTTTGGCCGTGGGCCTGACACGCAATCCACAAGAAATCCCTTCGCCGCTGATGGGCCAGCCCGCGCCGGCGTTCCAGTTGCCACGCGTCGCTGCGCCGGGCGAGTTCAATGCGATGCAATTCAAGGGGCAACTCACGCTGGTGAATTTTTGGGCCACCTGGTGTGCGGGTTGCCGTGAGGAACATCCGATCTTGATGGCGCTGTCGCGCCAGCCGGGACTGCAAATAGTCGGTCTCAACTACAAAGAACTGCAAGCCGCTGAGCTGTCGGGGCAAGAAGCGCTCAGCGCTGAGGTGCGACAAAAGGCCACCGCGCGCAGCCAGGACTGGCTGCAAAAACACGGCCAAGCTTTTGCCGTGAACCTGCTGGACTTGGACGGCCGGGTGGGCATGAATTGGGGGGTCTACGGTTTGCCTGAAACCTATTTGGTGGACCGCCAGGGCGTGATCCGTTTCAAGCACGCTGGGGCTTTGACGCCCGAGGTGGTGCAACAAGAATTGCTGCCTTTGTTGCAGCGCTTGCAATGATGCGGTACCGCTCTTTGGGCTCGCCCACCGCCGCCAGTGCATGGGGCGTGGCCTTGCGTGGCTTCTGCCTGGGGCTGGGCATGCTCTTGTGCAGCCAGAGCCATGCGGCCAGCCCGGCCAACAACACGACGCCACTGCCCATGGTCGAGGCGCGGGCCGTGGCCCCCGCAGATGCGCCCCTGTCGCGCGAAGCCCAGGCGCGCTGGGACCATATCGCGTCTGAGTTGCGTTGTTTGGTGTGCCAAAACGAGTCACTGGCCTCGTCCAGTGCCGAGCTGGCCGTGGACCTGCGGCGCGAGGTGCGCAGCTTGATCGCCCAAGGACAAAGCGACGCGGACATCCGCACCTTTTTGGTCAGCCGTTACGGCGACTTTGTGCTGTACAAACCCGAGGTCAAGCCTGTGACCTGGCTGCTGTGGTTTGGCCCGTTTGTGTTGCTGCTGTTGGCGCTGGGCATCGCCTTGCGCCTGATGCGCCGCACCCCTGCCGCGCCGGTGGCTTTGACCGACAGCGAGCGCGAACGCGCGCGCCAACTGCTGGAGCCCTGAGCGTGCAAGGCGATCTGCAATCCCGCGCCAACCAGCGCATTTTTCAGCAACACCTGGCGGACCTGGACCAGGCCTTGGCCGAGGGCCGTTTGACTGCGGCGCAGCACACCGCTGCCCGCGATGAACTGCTGCGCCAGGTGCTGAACGATGCCTCGCTGGTCGCCCCGGGCCGCAGCAATGACGCCGCACCGCCCCCTGGCGCCCCTTTGGCCGCCGCTCCCACCCCGGCTTTTTGGGCGGGGCTCGTCGTGCTCTTGCTGCTATTGACGGGCATGAGCTACGCCTTGCTGGGAGCGCCGCAAAGCTGGCGGGCCGTGCCTTTGAGCCAGCGGGTGCAGGTCCACGCCAGCAGCCCCGAAGATTGGGCGGCGCAAACGCGGCAGTGGCAGCAGACCACCGCCGCCCGCCCTGACGATGCCGAGGCCTGGCTGACCCTGGCTCGCTTGCACGCCGCGCAAAACGCCTATGCACCGGCCGAGCAGGCACTGGCGCGCGTGCTGGCTTTGTCGCCCGAGCCCGATTTGTGGCTGGAGCGTGCGCAAATGAAGGCGCTGAGTGCGGGCGGCGTGTACGCCGGTGAGCCATGGCAATGGATTGAAAACGTGTTGCGCGAACAGCCCCAGCACCTGAACGCACTGGTGCTGGCGGGCAGCGCCGCCTTGTCTGAAAAACGCTTCACTGAGGCGCAAGGCTTTTGGCAACAGGCCTTGCGCCTGGTGCCGGCGGAGAGCGAAGCCGCACAGGACCTGCAACAAGCCCTGGCCCAGGCGGCCGAGGGGAGCCGAACCTCCGCAGCGGCGGCTGCAGCTGTCGAGCGGTCCGGGCGAGAGCGTCAGGGCCATGCGCAGCCAGGGGATGATCGACCTTTGATCCAGGGCGAGGTGCGAGTCTCCCCTGAAGTGCAAAGCCGCATCGGCGCAGGCGCCACCTTGTTTGTGTATGCCCTGGACGAAGCGGGTTCGCGCCGCCCGGTCGCGATCTGGCGCGGCGCAGCCAGCGACTGGCCCGTGCGTTTTGCTTTGACCGACCGCATGGGCATGGGCGCAGGGCCAGTCTTGTCATCGCTGCCCCAGGTGCGCTTGGTGGCCCGCATTTCGCAAACCGGCTCGGCACAAAAACAAGCCGACGATTGGCAGGTGGAATTACCTGGCGTGAAGACTGGGGTTCAAGGCGTGGTGCTGCACATCACCGGGCGGTGAGGTCAGGCTGGGTCAGAACGCCTGTGGCGGAACGTCACTGAATTGGCTATTTTTTGGGACGCGCAGGAACGATACCCTCAGTTTGACTCTGGGGCGAGTGACTCCAATGTCGCGAAAGCTGTCGTTCACCAAAACTTGTCATTCCTCGTAAGCGGTCATCCAAGGGGAGCGCGTCCGCCAATTGACATCTCTCTAATTTGGCAAAGGCTTCTATTAATGTACAAGTACTGATACAATCAAAGTGATGTCTATGCCAAGAAATAAACCTATTGACTGGATCGGGTCATCATTCAAAGACCTGTGCGATGACGAAATTTTCCCCGAAGATGCGCGCCGGGCCGCTGGATATCAACTGCGCAAAGTACAGCGCGGCGACGACCCAGATGACTGGAAGCCTTTTGATGATGTGGGAGCTGGTACAAAAGAGATTCGCATCAAACAAATGGACGGTGCCTTTCGAGTGATGTTTGTGGCTAAGTTTGAAGATGCCATTTACGTCCTTCATTGCTTCAAAAAGAAAACGCAAAAGACCAGTCAAAAGGACAAGGATTTGTCTACCCAACGTTACAAAGACATGATGCTGACCAGGAGCAAAAAATGAGCACCAAAAAAATCATTACCCACCGCACCCCTGCTGATGGCAATATCTTTGCGGATCTTGGCTTCGCGCCAGATGAGGCCCAGAGACTACTGGCTGAAGCTGACATGGCCATAGATGAAAAGCGGGCGCTCAAACAAAAGTTGATGATTGAAATTGCGGACTGGATCGATGCGCACAATCTCAAGCAAGCACAGGCTGCAGAAATTCTTGGTATTACTCGTCCTCGGGTGTCCGATGTCGTCAATCAAAAAATACCCAAATTCACTGTCGACTCTTTGGTTGACATGGTTTTGCGCACGGGTAAGCACGTTCAGCTTTCGGTCCAATCTTAGAGGCCAATGTGAAGCGACTTAAAGGCATACAGTATTGAAATCGATTCGCTACATCGGCAAGTTGGGCAACATCACTGTTTTGAGCCAGATCAAAATGAGGCAGATCAGGCGTCGCTTATGCCCACCATGCTTTCAAATGCGGCTTCCATGGCACGCGTGTGTGCAACTGAGTCCCAGCCCCTGCACGTCAACAACCGCTGACGTAATCCACGCTTGAGGGCCAACAGGACAGCACGGTCTTGTGCCATCTGCACGGCCACGCGCACATAGCCTTCGTCGTCATCGGCCACCCACTCGGGTAGACCAGCCGCCGTCATGAAGCTGGCGCCCATGCGCGAGACAAAGTGGTGGCCAACCTGCGTGACCACCGGCACGCCCATCCACATCGCTTGCAAGCTGGTGGTGCCGCCGTTGTAGGGCACTGGGTCTAAGGCAATGTCCACATCAGCGTACTCGGCCATCATGTCGGTCAGGCCCGTGGGGCCGCGAAACTCCACGCGGGCTAAATCGACGCCCAGCTTGTGCAGGCGATCGCCAAACAGGCGCACTGCGCCGCCGTCAGAAAAACTCGGTGCTTTGAGCAGCAAGCGCGATTCCGGCACTGCTTTCAGAATCTGCGCCCACAGCGCCAGAGTGCGCGGCGTGAGCTTGGGCACGTTGTTGAACGAGCCAAATACCAAGGGCCGCTCGGCCACTTTGGCAGGAAAAGCCGGGTACGGGTAATTCACCTCGGGCGCAAAACAAAACACGGTGCCTGGTAAACGCGCAACGCGTTCTGAGTACAAGCTGTCGCTGCCCTCGGGGGTGACCACCGCATCGCCCAGTACCCAGTCCATGTTGGGCACGCCGGTCGAGCCGGGGTAGCCTAAATAGGTGGCCTGCACGGGTGCGGCCCGCTTGCCAAACAAGCTCATGCGCTGCTGGCCGGTATGACCCGCCAAATCGAGCAGCAGGTCAATGCCATCGGCATCGATGCGCTTGGCCAGTTGGGTGTCGTTGAGCGTGGTGGCTTCTACCCAATGCTCCACGCGCTGCTGCGCAAGCCGAGTTTGCTCGTCGTAACTCACGCCGGTGAAGTACAAAAACACCTCAAAGCGGCTGCGGTCCAGTTCGCGCAGCACTGGCTGCATAAAGATGTTCACCGGGTGTTGATGGTGAAAATCCGCGCTCACCAGCCCCAGCCGAATGCGCCGCCCGGTCAACGGTTCCCGCACAAAACTCTCACGCGCACGCGCGCCCTGGCCCAGCGGTGCAAACAGCTCGCGGTGCAAGTCGGCCACCTGTTGCGCTGACAACTGGTCGCTGTAGAGCGAGGACATGGCCGAACTTGAGGCCAAGTTTTTAGCTGCATCAGGCTCGGCCGCCAGCTCTCGGTAAAGGCGCAGTGCGGTGTCGGCGTCGCCCTGGCGCCCGGCAATGGAGGCGCGCATGCTTTTGGCGCCAGGCATGGGGCCGAGTTGTTCGGCCTGTTGCAACACCTGTTCAGCCTCGTCCATCTGCCAGCTTTCGGCCAGCAGGTGGGCCAAGTTCCAGCGGGCTGTGGGGCTTTGGGGGAACAGGTCCACACACTTTCGCAAAACCATCAAGCCCTCTTGCCACAGGTTGTGGCGGAAAGCCACCGCCCCCAAGCGGGCGAGTGTGGGCTCTTGGGTGGCAGCAGAGGCCAGGGTCAGCACCTGCAAACCAGCAGATTTTTGCCCCAAACGCAACAAGGCTTCGCCCAGGTCAATGTGTATCTCGGCCTGAAGGTTCACCTCGCCAGGGCTTGCCAAATTCGACAAGCCCATAAGTGCCAAGTTCAGCGCCTGTACAGCGGCCGGGTTGTCGCCCAGCTCCAGCAGATACTGGCCCATGCGATGCGCCACCTCGGCAGGCAGTGCGGCAGTGGCTGGCTTGTCTGCATTTGTATTTGCTCTTGCGTTCGCCATGGCCTGCTCAAATGCCTGACTGGCCAATGGCTTTTGGTCCAACTGGTGCAACACCCGCGCCATGGCCAAGGGCGCTTCGTAGCGCTGGGGCGAAGTATCTATAGCGCGTTGGTAGGCACCTGCAGCTTGCTGCAACTCGCCCATTTGGCGGCACAGGTGCCCCGCTTCAAGCCAGCCGCTGTATTGCTGCGGGTGAGCGCGCAGTAAAGCGGCAAAAGCCTCGCGGGCAGGTATCCATTGGTCCAGCCGTACCAGGGCACGTGCACGCCCCAGCAGCGCCAACTCAAAAGTCGGCTCTGCTGCCAACGCCACTTCGTATTCAGCCAAAGCCTCCGCCCAGTTTTGTATTCGCCACGCGCGATTGCCCCGGTTGAAGCACATCACAGCAGCCTCATTGGGGGTTGATGCACCAAGTGGCGCTGAGGCTGCTTTAGTGATGTTAGAACTCATCGGAACCTTAAATCACTGTCACGTCTTTCTGCACATAAATCGTGGCCAAACTGGTGGTGTTATTCCAAACTTGGTAGCTCACAGTATCTATGGTGGTATTTGTGGCCTTGCTCCAACCCGATGTGCCGGTGCCATCGGCCAGGTCGACTTTGTCACCCGCATTGCCCATGACCAACAGTTGCTGGCTCAGCGTTGTGGTGAACAACTTGGCCGAGCCCAGCTCCAGCACATCTTTGGCTGTCAGCTTGAGTGTGTTGGCGCCCGATCCGGTGATGTCAAAAATCTCCACACCATCAATGCGGCTGCCACCGTCGGGGTTGCTGGCGGCTTGGTTGGCCACCAGGGTCAGGTCAAAAGTCAGGTCTTTGCCAGACAGCACGATCTTGTCGATACCCCCGCCGCCGTCAATGCGGGCCAGCTGGTTGGTGTTGCCGCCTTGGCCCATAGGACTTTGTAGCGCCGTGATCATGGTTTGGTCGATGGTGAAACTGTCTTTGCCCGCACCGCCATAAAGCACGCTGGCAGCCGTGGCGGTCAGGCTGTCGTTGCCCGCACCGGACACCAAGGTGCTGGCTGTGCCGTTGTCGCTGCGCGTATCAGCAGCGTCGGTGCCCATCCAGTCGACAGCGGTTTGGACAAATGCGCCGTTGGTGTTGCCAAAAATCACATAACTGCGGCCACCGCCATTGTTCGCGCCATCTGCCCCCACAATCAGGTCCGCCAAGCCGTCGCCATTCACATCTCCCGCAGCACTCACGCTATTACTGAAACCTCCGTAAGGAATGTCCCCGTCAATCGCAAAGCCGCCCACGCCAGACGCTACCGCCGACAAGTCCATGGCCACGCCTGAAGTCTTACCAAACACCACGTAGCTGCGGCCACTAAAGCCATTGGCAAAAGGGGCCCCTATGATTAGATCCGCCAGGCCGTCGCCATTCACGTCACCTGCTGAACTCACGCTGAGACCACTGCCATACGAAGTGCTGTCGCCGTTGATCACAAAGCCCCCCACACCTGCCGCCATGGCCGACAAGGCCAAAGGAACGCCGGAGGTCTTGCCAAACACCACGTAAGTGCGTCCCTCCCCCCTGTTGACTTTAGGCGCACTCAAAACCAAGTCGGCCAAGCCGTCACCGTTCACATCGCCTGCAGCACTGACCCTGAAGCCACTTGACGTTGAAGTGCTGTCACCATTGACCACAAACCCCCCCGATCCATTCTCCACCGCCGACAGTTCTATGTCACCGATAGATTTCTTACCAAAGACCACGTAGCTGCGGCCGTCATCTTTGGGTGCACCCACCAGCAGGTCCGCCAGGCCATCACCGTTGACATCGCCTGCTGAGCTCACGCTGAATCCACTTGACTTCCATGCGCTGGCCCCTTTGATCACAAAGCCACCGCCAAAGCCATCAAACACATCCCATAAGTTGATTAAACTGCCAGAATTTTTACCAAAAAGCACAAAACTCCAGCCTGACGCGTTCGATGAGAGGGGAGCTCCGATGATCAGATCGGCCAGGCCGTCACCATTCACATCGCCCGCAGCGCTGACGCTGAAGCCGCTGAGCATGAAAGGGGCAGGATCGATGATGAGCCCATCAAGTGGGTTTTGTGAATCTGATTCGTATGTGTTCCTGGTAGGTCCACCGGTTATCGCAAAGCCACCCGAACCGCTCCTAATTTGCGCAAGGTTGATGGCTGAGCCCGTTGTTTTGCCAAAAACCACGTAGCTACCACCTACAGGGTTGTTCGATAAGGGTGCCCCGACGATCAGATCTGCCAGGCCGTCGCCATTCACGTCGCCCGCAGCACTCACGCTGGAGCCGATGCTTACCGACAGGCTGTCCCCGTTGATCACAAAGCCACCCGAACCGTTCGCCACCGAAATCAAGTCAATGGCCGTGCCAGAGGTCTTGCCAAACACCACGTAACTGCGACCGAATTTCAGGTTCGCATCAGGTGCGCCAATGATCAAGTCGGTCAGACCATCGCCATTCACGTCGCCAGCAGCGCTCACGCTGATGCCGCTGGACATTGAAGAGAGTCCTCCGTTGATCACAAAGCCCCCCCGACCCAAAGCAATGTCCAACAAATCGATGGGGGCTGGCTTGAGAAGCACCGCCGCATTCACCAGCAACTGCGCATTTGCCCCAGCGTTGTAGACCGTGTAGGTCACTCCGCCATAAGTGGCGGTGCCGCTACGGGCCCATTCTGTGCCCAAGCTCAGCAGATCCCCCGCGTTGCCCTCTACCCGAAGTTGGTGGCGCGCTACGCTGGCGGCCAGACCGGTCCAGCCATTGCCGCTGTTGAACAGGTTCATGCCGGCCATGTCTTGCACATCCCCAGTGCTCAGCACAAGGGTGTTGTTGCCGGTTCCGGTCAAA
>CANFYZ010000074.1 GCA_947451385.1 Comamonadaceae bacterium
GAAAAATTTCCAGGCTGAGCTTTTTGGCGTCAATGAAGCTGGGTTGGGTCAGGGTCTCGATGGTGCGTGGACGGGGATCTTGGTAGTTCAAGATTTCGGCCACACGAGTCGGGCGCTTGGTCAGCAACAAAATTTGATCGGCCAGGTAGACTGCTTCTTCTAAATCGTGTGACACCAGCAGCATGGTGGTGCCGGTCTGCATGAATACATCTTGCAGTTTTTCTCGGATGAACAATGTCATTTCAAAGTCCAACGCCGAGAAGGGTTCGTCCAAAAAAAGCACTTCGGGCTTAGGCGCTAAAGCACGCATGATGGACGCAGTTTGCTGCTGACCGCCTGACAACTCGTAGGGGTAGCGGTTCAGGTCGAACTTCACATCGAACGAAGCCACCAGTTCTTCCATGCGTTGGGCCACTTCGGCTTTAGATTTTCCTTCGAGCTTGAGCGGGTAGGCAATGTTGTCGATGGTGCGCATCCACGGAAAAAGGGCTTCCCGGTAGTTTTGAAATACATAGCCAATCTTGGTTTCATTCAAAGATTTGCCGTCAAACAAAATTTCGCCGCTGTCGATCGGAATCAAACCAGCGATCATGTTGATCAAGGTGCTCTTGCCACAACCGTTGGGCCCAAAAACGGAAACAATTTTGTTTTTGGGAATATCCAAATTAAAGTTTTCATACAAAGGCCAACCCGCAAAATACTTGGTCATGTTGCGGATGGTGATGTGCGTGCCCGCTGGGCCCGGCACAAACGGGCTGGGCAACGGATCAGGCTCGATCATGGGATTCAGAACAGCGCTCATAGTTATCTCCCGCTCCAATGCACGATGCGCTTTTCAATGACCAAAAAAACAATATTTAAGGCGTAACCCAAGGCGCCGGCCGCCAAAATAGAGGCATACATGTCGCGCACATTCATGACCTGTTGAGAATCAATGATGCGGTGCCCCAATCCACGCTCAGATCCAATGAACATTTCGGCGACGATAACAATCACCAACGACATCGACACTGCGCTGCGCAATCCCACAAAAGTAGGTTGCAGACTTTCCCAAATCAACACGTCTTTGAAGATTTGCCATCGCGTGGCGCCCATCACCTTCGCTGCCATGACCCGTTGTTTGCGTGCGTTGATGACGCCATAAGCGCTGTTGAACAAGACAATCAAGAGTGCACCAAAGGCCGCAATCGCCACCTTGTTGATGTCTGAGACGCCAAAGATCATCAGGAACAAGGGAATCAAGGCCGACGAAGGTGTGGAGCGAAAGAAGTCGATTACAAATTCCACACTGCGGTACGCCCGTTCGTTGCTGCCCAAAAGCACGCCGACTGGCACACCCACCAAGGCGGCGATCAAAAACGCTTCTAAGGTACGCACCAAGGTGTAGGCGAAATCACCTGACAAACTGCCACCGGCCATCCCTGTGAATAAAGTACCCAGCGTGGTCCAGGGCGAAGGCAGCAAGATGGGCGGAATCAACTTGAACCGCACTACAAAGTCCCAAATGACGAACAACACCACCGGGCCCAGCAGCGGCATCAGCCGCCATGGGCTCCACCGCTCGGTCGCCGTTGTGGGCAACTGGGCTGGCGTCGCTGGCCCTTGTTGAGTGGCCGCCATGATGACGGCGGTGGTGGCTTCGTGCATGGCTTAACCTTTGTACAACATGGTCTCGACCATCAGACGAGAGGGGAAGATGCCCTTGTCTGAGAACAAATCAAAGAACTTCTGGAAGTAGGCAATATCTTTGGCGGTGAATTCGTTGTACAGGGTGTAGGCGGCCATGGGCACCTCAGCCGTCAATGCCCCTTCGATGGCCGTGTAACCCTTGAGGTATTGGCGGGACTCGACCCCATTGCTGCGAACATAGGCGATACCTTTGCCGTAAGCGGTCACAAACTTTTTGGTTTCCACCGGATACTTTTTCACGAACTCGGCGGTGAGGGAGGCTGAACCACCAAACCAGGGCGCAGCGGCATCACCCAAGATGTACTTGGAAATCACGCCCGCTTCCAACACGCGGGTTGTTCCATTCAAACGACCAATCGTGCCGGTGGGCTCCAGGGTGTAGACCGCATCCACCTGACCTGCCGCCAATGCGGCCACATGCTGGCCAATGGGCAATTCAATGACCGTGGCCCCTGTCGCGCCGGCGCGCTCTAAAACAGTGCGGGCCAAGGTCAAGTTTTGTATGCCCGGGCCGGAAGCTACTTTTTTACCTTTAAGTTCCACCATGGTTTTGATGGGGCTGGCCAAAGGCACCAAAAACTCGTCGAGCACATGGGTGACGTTGCTGGGATTGGACGCAAAGATTTTGAAAGTCCCGGGCGCCGCCAGTTCACCAATGGCCAAGTTGGCCGAACCGGTTCCGTTGGCACTGCCATCACATCGACCTGCCAGCATGGCTTCCATAATTTGCGCGGCGCCGGCGAATTTAATGCCCTCCACATCCAAGCCGACTTCTTTGAAATAGCCCTTTTCAAGTGCCGCGTAAAAAGGCAGACCTGCGGCAATAGGCCAGTAGCCAATGCGAATTTTGGGCGCGCTTTGCGCTTGAACGATGGCGGGTGCACCCAGTACACCCATGGCTGCAGTGGCCGCTCCGGCTTGCAGCAGTTGACGGCGCGAAGGCGCGACGAGTGATTCTGTTTGTGGTGTGTGAGCAGTCATGAAAACTCCTAGATGTGAAAAAAAAGCCGTGATCAAAGAACAGGTTTGGCCAAGCTCGCGATATACGCTCGCCAGCCACCCAGGTGGGTAATGTCAGTGGCGGCTTCGAGGGCTTGGGCTTCGCACACAAAACCCTGCACCTGCGTGCCATCGTCCAAAAGCAAAGTGCCAATGCCCAAAGGGGTGGGAATCAGAGCAACAAAAGAGCCGTAGTGCGCTACAGGCATGTCCCAAATTTCAAGTGCAATCCGTGCGCCTTGCCCCGGCGCCACCCGCAGCAAGCCTGGTTTGGGTGGTTGCGAATTGGGCAAAGCAAAAAAACGGTAATCGGGTGCGGTTTGCGCAGGGCCCACCAAGCGGGCGCCTCGCTCGGTCAACTGACTGTTTAACGGCATGCCGCTGAGGTGTGCGCCCACTACCGCCACGCGAACCGAGGAGGGCACTGTTAACGCTGAAATGGTTTGCGGCTCTGGCAATGCTTGTGTGGTGGCACCTGAGCGCAAACCGCTGGCATGGTGGTAACGCTGACCTAAATCGGCCAACTGCCAGTCGCTCCCCGCGCGGCCAATGAAAGTGATGCCAAACGGCAGGCCATCCTCTCGCATCAGACTGGGCACCGACAGGGCCGCGTAATCGAACAAATTCACAAAATTGGTGTACTGACCCAAGTTGCGATTGAGTTGCACAGGGTCGGCTTGCATCTGCGCAATGGTGTAGTGGGTTGGCGTGGTGGGCACCAGCAGCACATCAATTTCCTGCCACATGGAATCGGCCACCTGGCGCAGGCGCTGCACTTCGAGATCGGCGCGAACGTAGTCGGCCGCGCTGTATTGCCGACCCTTGGCGACGATGCTGCGAACCGGCTCGATGACTGCGCCTTCATTGGCATCAAAGAAGGCTTGGATCGCGGCATAGCGCTCGCTCACCAAGGCACTTTCATAAAGCATTGCAGCCGCCTGAGACAAGGGAGCGTAATCAATCGTTACAGCCTGACCGCCTAAGGCTTTCAGCTGCTCAATCGAACGCGAGAAGGCCGCTTCCGCCAGCGTATCCCCAAAGAACTCCAGCGTGTTGGGGACGCCAAATCGAAAATGCAAAGGCAGCGCCTGCGAGAGCATCGGCACATGACGCGAACAGGGGTCGGTCTCGTCGTACCCTAAGCAAGCTTGCAGAACTTGCGCAGCCAAAGCCACGGTACGCGCAAAAATGGAGACACAGTCGACATTTTGCGCAGCAGGCACCACGCCACTGGCTGAGATCAGTCCACGCGTGGGCTTCAGCCCCACAATGTTGTTTAACCCAGCGGGCACACGACCTGAACCCGCCGTGTCAGTGCCTAAAGCAAAGTCGACCTGGCCTGTAGCGACGACATAGGCCGATCCCGCACTGGAGCCGCCAGACACAAAGTCTGGATTGAGCGCATTGGGCACCGGACCGTAGGGCGACCGTGTGCCGTTGAGGCCGCAGGCGAATTGATCTAAATTGGTTTTGCCTTGTAAGCTGGCCCCGGCCGACAGCAAACGCTGCACCACATGGGCATGGGACTGCGGGGTATATGCAAATGCGGGACAACCGGCGGTGGTGGGTAAGCCCGCCACGTCAATGTTGTCTTTCACCGCAAAGCTCAGTCCTTTCAACAAGCCCGAATGAGTTGCGGTGGCCGAATCAATAGGGCTGGCTGTGACGCGGGTAATCCACGCTGCGTCAGCAGGGTCAGCCAAGGTAGCGTCAGGGCTGCGCGTATTTCCTGTGAACTTCTGTGACACCATTTTTGTGCATCCCATCTTGTATTCAAGATCAGTTGCAAGGGCTATGCCAACAGCAGGTTGATGCAGCTGCCTGCACAACCGTTTTATGCCAATCGTTGGGTACAGCCCCCCCTGACGGTGATTGACGCACTGAACAGTTATCTCGATTGCCCCACCTGAATTCATGCGCTTCAACTCCCAGGCTGACGCGCTTCAATTCAGGTACAGGTTGAACTAATTTAGAGCGTCACCACCACGCCATGAGCCAACTTGGTGCGATTCAAATGTTGATTTAACTTTCAGCGCACTTAAAGGTTCGATTTTTTCTGGCATGCGCTTTGCAAGGTGAAAAACTCTTGGATACCAGAAGGTATTCAAAGACAAACCCTGTTCCAGCAGGTATTTCATCCACAACCCAGCCTCGAAAGGTTAGTCATGCATCAGCCAAATTGGAATCGTCGCCAATGGATTTTGAACTCTAGTGCCATCGGTGCTGGAGTTGTCACCTCAGGCCTGCCCGGCCTGGTTTCAGCGCAATCCCCTTTGACCGTGGGATTTATCTATGTGGGTCCACGAGACGACTATGGCTACAACCAGGCCCATGCTGAATCTGCGGCTGCACTGAAGGCCATGCCTGGCATCAAAGTTTTAGAAGAAGAGAACGTTCCAGAAACGCAAGCCGTTCAAAAAAGCATGCAAGGCATGATCACCCAAGATGGTGCGAGTTTGATTTTCCCCACATCCTTTGGTTACTTTGATCCGCATATTTTGTCGGTTGCACCGAAAAATGAAAAAGTACGGTTTGCCCACTGCGGCGGCTTGTGGACAGAAGGTAAGCACCCCAAAAATGCGGCGAGTTATTTTGGCTATATCGATGAGGGGCAGTATCTGAATGGTGTGATCGCTGGCCACATGAGCAAGAGCAAGAAAATTGGTTTCATTGCCGCCAAGCCGATCCCTCAAGTTTTGCGCAACATCAATGCATTTACCATGGGCGCGCGCTCAGTTGATCCCAGCATCACGACGACGGTCATCTTCACGGGCGATTGGTCATTGCCAGTCAAAGAGGCTGAGGCCACCAACAGCATGGCAGACCAAGGCATCGACGTGTTTACCATGCACGTGGACTCTCCCAAAGTGATTGTTGAAACTGCCGCTCGCCGAGGAAAGTTTGTATGCGGATACCACGCCAATCAGTCTAAGTTGGCGCCAGGCGCCTATTTGACGGGTGCGGAATGGAACTGGATCAAAGCAGTCACCGTCATGGTTGAGGCGGCCAAATCCGGCAAACCTCACCCCAATTTTGTGCGCGGTGGTCTCAAGGATGGCTTCATCAAAACCTCCGCCTATGGTTCGATGGTGCCCGAAGCGGCCCGCAAGAACGCGGATGACATCAAAGCCCGCATGATCAAAGGCAGCTTTGACATCTTTAAAGGTGAACTCAAAGACAACACAGGTAAAACTGTGATTGCTAAAGGTGCCGCCTTCAAGCAAACAGCAATTGAACTGGAGTCGATGAACTATTTGGTTGAAGGGGTGATCGGCAAGATCTAAGTCTTGACAGACGACAAACGGGTCGACTTTGTGAATTCAATCAAAGTAAACATGGAGCTCGTGCTGCTGCCAGTCATTTCGGTGGTGCTCGCACTTCTTTTGTTCGGCCTGTTTGTCGCTATGGGAGGCCACTCTCCCGTTGAGGTTTGGATTCTGCTGTTCAAGGGCGCTTTTGGAGATTCGTTTTCAATCCAAAACACATTGCAACGGGCTGCGCCATTGATGATGACGGGGTTGTGCGTGGCCATCCCTGCGCGCGCCGGTTTAACCATCATTGGCGGTGAAGGCGCGTTGGTGATCGGTGCATTGGCTTGCTCGGCCGTGCCCTATGGATTTGATTTGCCTTTGAATATCGGCGGAACGGTGATTGTGCTGTTGGCCGCTGCAATTGCGGGAGGCCTTTGGATTGGTTTGGCCGGATGGATGCGTCAATTCCGTGGCATCAATGAAACGATCAGCAGTTTGTTGTTGGCTTATCTCGCGATCAATCTATTTCGACATTTTGTGGAAGGTCCGATGCGGGATCCTTCCAGCTTGAACAAACCCTCCACCTTCCCTTTGCAGACTTCGCAACTGGTTGGGAACATCGGCTCATGGGATGTGCATTGGGGTTTTGCATGGGGCCTGTTGCTGTGCATCTGTGCCGGCATTTGGTTGAGTTTTACCTCGAATGGCTTTGCAACACGTGTCGTTGGGGGTAACCCACGAGCTGCAGGTTTGGTCGGATTGCCAACCTCGCGATTAGTGATCAGCGCATGCATTCTGGGGGGTGCTGCCGCGGGTTTGGCTGGTGGCTTTGAAGTGGCTGCGGTTCACACCACAGCCAATGCCGCAGTGATTGCTGGCCTGGGCTATGCCGGCATTTTGGTCAGCTTTGTGGCCAGACATCAGCCCTGGGCCATCATCCCTGTTTCCATCGTTTTGGGGGGCTTTGGCGCGGCAGGCAGCATGCTTCAAAGAAGAATCGGCTTGCCTGATGCGTCTGTGCAAGTTTTACTGGGGTTTGCATTCGTACTTATTTTGGCCATGGAATCCCTTCGTGGGCGGTTGGGGTGGACCAAAATTTTTGATTCATCACGCTCACCTAAAAACTCGCAGGCCATCTGATGCTGCAAGAGGTCTTCATTCCCTTGTTGTTGGCCGTGTTGGGTGGCGCGATTCGTGTCGGTACGCCCTTCTTATTTGTCAGCTTGGGCGAGTGCTTGACCGAGAAGTCGGGCCGCATCAATTTGGGTTTAGAGGGGGTACTCGTATTTTCAGCGATGTCAGCCTTTGGCGTGGCTTACCTCAGCCAGTCAGCTTGGCTTGGCGTGATGGCGGCCGCGCTCAGCGGTGCGTTACTGGCATGGCTACATGGCCTGCTCAGCTCCTTGAAAAGAGTCAACGATGTGGCGATGGGCATCGCCATCATGATGTTAGGTATTGGATTGGCCTTTTACATGGGCAAGCCCCTGATACAACCGCAGGCGCCGACCATTTCCGCAATTGCGTTGGGTGAGTGGAGCGATTACCCGCCCCTGCGCGCTGCACTGAACATCAATGCTTTGTTTCCGATCGGGGTGGTCATTGCACTCTTATTGCATTGGGCGTTTGCAAATACACGCTGGGGCTTGATTGTTCGCATGGTGGGTGATTCTTCAGACGCAGCAAGGGCACTGGGGACTTCTGTCAACCAAATTCGAACTCTATCGACAGCCCTGGGGGGTGCGATTGCAGGTTTAGGTGGGGCATCACTTTCACTTTTTTACCCCGGCAGTTGGAACGAAGGGCTTTCAAGTGGTCAAGGCTTGATTGCTGTGGCCTTGGTCATTTTTGCCCGTTGGAAACCCATGGCTTGCTTATGGACAGCGTTGATTTTCGGTGGTGCAGGTGCGTTAGGTCCTGCGCTTCAATCCGTGGGCATCACGGGCTACTACCACCTCTTCAACGCCATGCCCTATGCCCTGACGCTGTTGATCTTGATCCTCACTTGCGCACCGCAGCGTGCCATTCGGGGTGCACCCAGCGAGTTAGGCGTTCAAGGTCATTGATGAATTTAAACCCGAACTGAGGTCACAACATGAACGGACTGTCTGGATTAAACAAATCACCCCAAGGTGTGGTCGTGGGATTGGTGCAGTTGCAATTGCCGGTGGTTGAAACGGTCGAACAACTGAGCGCACAGACCCAAAAAATTGTGCACATGGTGGAAAAAGCCCGAAAGAGCTATTCCGCCATGGACTTGGTGGTTTTCCCGGAATATGCGCTCCATGGGCTGTCCATGAGTACGGCCGAAGAATTGATGGTGAACTTGGATGGCCCAGAAGTCCAAGCTTTCAAAGCAGCATGCACGGCCAACAAGATTTGGGGTTGTTTCTCCATCATGGAAAAGAACCCCGATGGGAATCCCTACAACACCGGCTTAATCATTGACGACACAGGTGAGTTGCGCTTGTATTACCGCAAATTCCATCCTTGGGTGCCGGTTGAGCCGTGGGAGCCAGGCAATATGGGTATTCCTGTGATTGAAGGTCCAAAAGGAATCAAGATCGGCCTGATCATTTGCCATGATGGGATGTTCCCAGAAATGGCCCGTGAATGCGCCTACAAAGGCGCCGAGCTGATGATCCGCACCGCGGGCTACACCGCGCCCATCAGGCACAGTTGGAAGATCACCAACCAATCCAATGCATTTCAAAATTTGATGGCCACGGCCAGCGTCTGCTTATGCGGCAGTGACGGCACATTTGACTCGATGGGAGAAGCTATGTTTTGCGACCACGAGGGTCAAGTCATTGAAGCCGGTGGTGGCCGTTCTGATGAAATTATTTGCGCGGAAATTCGCCCGGACTTGATCCGCGAGGCACGGCTCAATTGGGGGGTGGAAAACAACATCTACCAACTTTGGCACAGAGGGTATGTGGCGGTGCAGGGTGGCGCACAAGATTGCCCTTACTCCTTCATGAAAGATATGGTCAGTGGCGCATTCGCTCTGCCCTGGGAAGCCAATGTCGTTCACAAAGACGGAAGTTCGTGTGGGTTTGCACCACCCGGTCGTGTCTATATCGGTGAACGGCCTAATTTATTAGAAAAATAAAAGGAGTCGTGAATGTCATTGTTCGTGAATGCAGACCCCTATCCGTGGCCTTTCAATGGGCAGTTGTTCGCCCAAAACACGGCTTTGGTCATCATTGATATGCAAACCGACTTTTGTGGGGTGGGCGGTTATGTTGATGCCATGGGCTATGACCTGTCCCTCACCAGAGCCCCCATCGAACCCATTCGCAAAGTGTTGGACATGGCGCGAAAAAAGGGAATGCACGTGATTCATACCCGTGAAGGACATCGACCCGATTTATCCGATTTGCCTGAAAACAAAAGATGGCGCTCGCAACGCATAGGTGCAGGGATTGGTGACCCTGGGCCTTGCGGAAGAATATTAGTCCGCGGCGAACCGGGTTGGGAAATCATTTCTGAACTTGCACCCCTTCCGGGTGAGCCGATCATTGACAAACCGGGCAAAGGGTCATTTTGTGCCACAGATTTGGAGCTGTTGCTGCATACCCGTGGCATCCGCAATTTGATTTTGACTGGCATCACGACCGATGTATGCGTTCATACCACTCTGCGTGAGGCCAATGACCGTGGTTTTGAGTGCATGGTTCTGAGTGATTGCACTGGGGCGACTGATTTTGGTAATCATGAAGCTGCTTTAAAAATGATCAAGATGCAAGGTGGTGTATTTGGTGCCGTGTCCGATTCAGTTGCCGTGCTGAATGCTTTGGCCAGCATGTGACAGTGAGTCCATCGTTATGCACGCCCTTCGAGTAGAAAGCATTCAGCTCACCAAAAGGTTTGGTGCGTTCACAGCCTTGGATCAAGTCTCTGTCCAAATCAAACCAGGCACAGTCCATGCGCTGCTTGGTGAAAATGGCGCGGGAAAAAGTACCTTTGTTAAATGCTTGGTGGGTTACTACCGACCCGATGAAGGTTCTGTACTGATTGATCAGCGTGAGCAAGTGATCGATTCCCCCATGGTGGCACGTCAATTAGGCATTGGCATGGTTTACCAGCATTTCACGGTGGTCCCTGGAATGACGATTGCAGAGAACCTGCTTCTGGCGCGCGGTAAATTACCGGCGGTCATTGATTGGAAAAGTGCTGTTCATGAATTAGAAAATTTCATGGCCAACGCACCATTTCAATTGCCTTTGGATGCGTTGCCCATGGATTTGTCTGCTGGTCAAAAGCAGAAACTTGAAATACTCAAGCAGTTATTACTCAACCCGAAACTCTTGATATTGGACGAGCCCACATCCGTTTTGACACCACAAGAGGCCGATGAAGTGTTGGGCGCATTGCGCGATCGTGCGCACCGTGGTGAATGTACGGTATTGATGATTACCCACAAATTCAGGGAAGTTCATGCTTATGCCGATGATGTGTCTGTCTTGCGTCAAGGCCAGTTGGTGTTCAGCGGCTCTGTTTCCGATACAACATCAGAGCTTTTGGCCAGTGCAATGATCGGATCTTCAGGCATGGCGACGGTGGCTGCATCGGTCAATCCCGAGCCTGCATTGGTCTCCAAGAAACAACAAGTCGTGCTCTGCGCTGAGGACTTATGTGCCATCGGCGATCGAGGTCAAATGGCACTGAATCAGCTGAGTTTCAAAGTTGAAGCCGGGCAGCTATTGGGCATCGCTGGCGTGTCTGGCAACGGTCAGAAGGAATTGATGCAAGTCCTAACGGGGCAGCGCAAATTGACCGGTGGAAAAATCACTGTCAAGGACCAAGTTTTTCACGGTACGCGACATGAAAACAACCTGCTGGCTGTCCGAAGTCTGCCCGAAGAACCCTTGCTGAATGCCTGCGTTCCTGGCATGAGCGTGACACAAAACATGAGTTTGCGTGATTTTGATAACCCCGCCTACTGCACATGGGGTTGGGTCAAGTGGTCTGCTTTGCAAAAAAATTCAATCCAATGGATGGACGCCTACAAGGTTAAATCACAAGGAGAGCATGCCGCGATCGAGTCCTTGTCTGGCGGGAACATCCAAAGAACTGTTTTGGCTCGAGAGCTCTCGGTCGAGGCTGATTTGTTATTGGTCAGCAATCCAACATTTGGATTGGATTTTGCTGCCTCTGCAGATGTACATACAAAATTGCGCCAAGCACGGGCCCGAGGGACAGCCATTTTGTTGATCAGTGAAGATTTGGATGAAATCTTGCAACTTGCAGATCACGTGGCTATCTTGAGTGAGGGACATATCGTCCACAGTGTGGATGCTCACAAAGCCGATCGCCAATTGCTCGGCAGTTACATGGCAGGTGGTGTAGAACAGGAGATAGCAGCATGATGCGTGTCCACGCTCAACCATTCCCCTTCGAGTTGGATTTAGAAAGAGCCGCGCTATTGATCATTGACATGCAGCGTGATTTTGTAGAACCCGGAGGTTTTGGTGAATCCCTGGGTAACCAAGTGGAACCGCTGCAATCCATTGTGCCGACGGTCAAAAAGGTCTTAGAGGCTTGGCGGTTGACTGAGAAATTGGTTGTCCACACCAGAGAGTCGCATTTGCCAGATTTAAGTGATTGCCCTGAAGCCAAATTACTCAGAGGCAATCCCAGCCTGCGTATCGGCGATCTGGGCCCGATGGGCCGTATCCTCATACGCGATGAACCAGGCAATCAAATCGTGCCGGAGTTGACCCCCCTGCAGCATGAAGTGGTGATTGATAAACCCGGTAAAGGCGCTTTTTACGGCACGGCGCTACATGAGATCTTGAAGCAGAACCATATTCGGCAATTGGTGGTCATGGGTGTGACGACCGAAGTGTGTGTTCAATCCACCCTGCGAGAGGCCAATGACCGCGGTTTTGATTGCCTGTTGGTTGAAGACGCGACGGCCAGTTATTTTCCTGAATTCAAAGCAGCGACCTTGGCCATGGTGACAGCGCAAGCCGCCATTGTGGGTTGGACTTGCACTTCTCAAGTGCTGATCCAAGCTATCTCATCTTGAACTATCGGCATTGGTCATCGGCACCAGTCATCGACTGGATTTTTGCTCGCCTTCAAAATGGGTCCATGCATGGGTCGGGCCCCCAACATCCATTGCGCCAGGGGCACGCCTGAGGCCCGTGTTTTTGGAGAACCACCGTCATGCCCAGCCTGTCTCAGATGAAGCCATCGAAATTCACTGGGCTGACCGATTTACCAAGCAGCAACAGCGCCGTCGCTGCGCGGGTCTTCACCGCCTTCGATCCAGCCAGTGGGGTGTAACACCAGCGCCCCCGCATGGCCCATCCGTTCGTCAAAGTCAGACACAACTTCTACCGGGTGCCCCAGTGCTTTGAGGCCATCGATGACCTCTGTTGAATAGCGCGATTCCAGTTTCAGTGTGGTGCTTTGCTCGGCCCAAGTGCGGCCCAGCAACCAGCGCGGCGCGGCCACCGCTGAACGCACGTTGTGCCCGCCCCAAACGTAGCGCGAAAACACCGCTGCTTGGGTTTGCGGTTGGCCTTCACCGCCCATGGTGCCGTAGACCAGCAGGCGGCCATCGTCCATTTGGGCCATGGCCGGGTTCAGCGTGTGAAAGGGTTTACGACCAGGTTCCAGGCTACGCAATTTGCCGGGCTGCAGGTCAAAAGAGCAACCGCGGTTTTGCCACCAAAAGCCGCTCTCAGGCAACACCACACCGCTGCCAAATTCAAAATAAATACTTTGGATCATGCTCACCGCGCGGCCCTGGTTGTCTACCACGCCCATCCACGTGGTGTCGCCGTCCGAGTTGGGCGCAGGCCAAGGACTGGCTTGCTCCAAAGGCACGGCTGCAGCCAGGAGCTGAATCACCTCAGGCGTCAGCAAGGTGACCGGGTCGACCGCCATGTGGTCAGGGTCGGTGACATAACGATCGCGCACGATGAACGCTTGTTTGGTGGCTTCGACCAGGGCATGGATGCCTTCCACGTTATCGGGGTTCCAGCCGGCTTTTTGAATGCGCTCGTACACACCCAAAATCAACAAGGACGCCAAGCCCTGTGTGGGGGGCGCCATGTTGTAAACCGTGGCGTCAGACAGTCTGAGCGACAAAGGCGCTTTGACCACGGCTTGATGCTGGGCCAGATCGGCCGCCGTGATGAGGCTGCCCACGGCGGCCAGATCACGGGCAATTTGCTCTGCCAAGGCGCCACGGTAAAAGTCGTCAGTCCCGGCTTTTGCCAACTGCGTCAGCGTCGCAGCCAATTGTGGGAAAGTGTGGCGATCACCATAGCTGGGCACTTGACCTTGCGGATTTAAAAAAGCGTTGGCAAATCCAGGCTGGTGTTGGAGCTCGGCCAATTTATTGCGCGTGTTGGCCTCTTGGCTGTGCGTCACCGGGAAGCCTTCACGGGCGTAAAAGATAGCGCTCTCCAGTAAGCGCGCAAATGGCAATTTGCCACCCCAATGCGCTTGGCTGTAGGCGTAGGCCGCGCCCCAGCCAGAGACCGTACCGGCCACGGTGTTGGCGGCCAAAGGGCCCCGCCAAGGAATGGCAGCCAGGTCACCATACACTTCGCGCTTCACGCCGCTACCGGCCGCGCCGCAAGCGTCGATCGACTGCATGGCCTGACCGGGGGCGTGCATCAGCCAAAAGCCGTCGCCCCCAATGCCGGTCATGTGCGGATACACCACCGCCAAGGTGGAGGCTACGGCGATGGTGGCTTCGATGGCGTTGCCACCCTCGCGCAAGATATCCAAGCCCGCTTGGGCAGCCAAGGCGTGTGGGGCGACGACGGCGCCGCGGCGACCGAGAATGGGGTTCATGAGTTGCTCCAATTAGGGGATACGCGTGCAGCTGCGCTGCGGGCAGATAAAAGATGGGCGCGCATTTCGCGATAACAGGTCACCACATCGCGCGCCAACATGGCTTCGACGATCACCGAGTGTTCTTCAAACGAAGCGGACATGCGCTCCAGATTACGAAACTGCGTGCGCCGGAAGGTGGATATTTTATGTCGAAGGCCTAAGGCCATGTCGATCAAAACCGGGTTGTGAGCGCCATGGATGATGACCAAATGAAAATCACGGTTGATGTGGTCATAGGCATCGGCGTCGCCGTTTTGAATCGCAGTGCGGCTCAGCGCGTGCAGTTCTGACAGGCGGTTACGCTCCACCTCGGTCATGCGCACCACGGCGTGGCGGGCACAGGTGGCCTCGATCTCACCCATGGCTTCAAACATCTGGTCAATCTGCAGCGGCGACAGATCAGCCACTGTCGATCCGCGATTAGGTCGGTACGCCACCAGACCGGTGATGGCCAGCTGTTTCAAGGCTTCGCGCACGGGCGTGCGTGACACCTTAAACCGCGCTGCCAAGGTGGTTTCATCCAAACGTTCACCTGGCAAAAACACGCCCAGGGCGATGTCGTCGGCCAGCTTGCGACTCACCTCATCGGCCAAGCCGCCGCGACTGCGTGCCGGGGCCCGTGGTGAATCCGGGGTGCCTGTGGATTCAGCCAAATGCATCACCACACCTGTCCTTCTGACACGGGTTGCCAACACGCCAAGGCCGATGCACCCCGCAGCAACGTGGGTGGCGCCTCGCGGTGGCACTGGGCAGTGGCATGTGCGCAACGCGGTGCAAAGCTGCAACCCGGGGGTAGGTTGGCCAGATTGGGCGGTGAGCCAGGCACGGCCTGCAAAGGTTGGCCTCTGCTTTCGGCGCTGACGGTGGATGCCAACAAGCCGCGTGTATAGGGGTGCAATGGCTGTTGCACCACTTGGGCCACATCACCCATCTCCACCAAGCGCCCGGCGTACATCACGGCCAAACGATCAGC
>CANFYZ010000075.1 GCA_947451385.1 Comamonadaceae bacterium
GCGCATTGTGGAGGCCTTTGTGGCGCCCGTGATCCGCTTGCGCGCCAGCCCCGAGGGCGAAGCCTATGCCTTGCTGATGACCAAGGGCTTGAGCCCGCAAAGCGACGAGTCAGACCGGGTCTTGCGTGATTTTTTTGACCCCATGGCGCAGGCCTACGTCACCGCCATTAACGCCACCTTGCAGCAAGAAAACCCCGAGGCCAAAGTCACGCGGGGCACCGCCGCTTGGTGCTACCAATTCAGCCTGGGGGTGCTGCTGCACCATCTGGGCGACCAACGCGTGGCGCGCTTGTCGCACGGGCAATGCCTGCCCAACGACAGCCAGGTGCAGCCGCACCTCATCCAGTTCATCGTGCACGGCATTCGGGGTGCCGTGCACTCGTTTCATCCCCCCGTCAAAAAAAGGAGACCGTCATGACCTCATCGCACAATTTTTCCCGCCGTCAGGTGCTCAACTGGTCGGCCGCCGCTGTCGGCGCGGCCACCCTGCCGGTGCAGGCACAAAGCCCGACCAAAATCGTTTTCGGCTTCACGGCGGTGAATGATTTTGCGTCAGTGTTCGTCGCCAAAGAGGAGGGCTATTTCAGCAAGCGCGGCTTGGACGTGGAGCCCAAGTTCATTCCCTTGAACCCGTCGATTCCGGCGGCCATTCAATCGGACTCGTTGCAAATGGGCGGGCCCACGCCGTCGGTGTATTTGCAGGCGGTGGATGGCGGCCTGGACCATGTGGTGGTGGGCGGCGGTGGCATGACCAGCAAGAGCCTGACCGGTGTGGGTTTTGTGGCGCGCGCAGGCAGCGGCATCCGCACGGCGCAAGACTGCGTGGGCCGCAAGATCGGCGTGCCGGGCTTGGGCGCGTATTTGCATGTGAGCTTTCGCGCTTGGCTCAAACTGAACAAGGTGGACCCGGCCAAGGTCAATTTCATTGAAGCCTCGTTCCCGCAGCACAGCGACTTGTTGCGCGCCGGATCGATCGACGGCGTGGTGACTGGCGACCCTTTCATGGCGCGCATTCTGGCCAGCGGCACGGGCTATGTGGCTTCGTACTACACCACCTTCCAGCCCGATGGCATGCCCACCATTTTGTACACCGCGCGGCGCGACTGGGTGGCGAAAAATGGCGCCGCAGTCAAAGCCTTTCAAGAGGCCATCATCGAGGCGGCCAACTTCATCAAAAAGCCAGCCAACGACGCGGCGGTCCGGGGGCACATTGGCAAGTTCATCAAACTGCCCCCTGAAATTTTGGCCAGCATGCAACTCAGCCCACCTTCTCCCGTGATTGTGGAAAAGCAGTTGACCTACTGGGTGGACATGATGAACGACCAGAAAATGTTGAAGGCGACCCCCAACGTGCCCACCTTGCTAGCCAAGTAATCGCAGCGGCCATGGCCTTGTTGTCTTTTGAAGGCCTGGGCATTCACCTGGGCGGCCGCGAGATTCTCTCGCCCACCTCGTTCGAGGTGGCGCGGGGAGAGTTTGTCTGCATCATCGGCCCCTCAGGCTGCGGTAAAACCACTTTGCTGCGGGCCGCGGCGGGATTGGTGCAGCCCAGCAGCGGGTCCGTGCTGCGGCAGGGCCACAAGGTACTCAAGCCCTCGCGCGAGGTGGCTTTTGTGTTTCAAGACTACACCCGCGCCTTGTTGCCATGGCGCACGGTCGAGGGCAATGTGCTGCTGGCCCTGGAGGCCGCGCAAGTGCCGGTGTCCGAGCGGGCCGCGCGCGTGCAGCAGGTGCTGCAGACGGTGAACCTGCAAGAACACCGGCACAAATACCCGGTGCAGCTCTCAGGCGGGATGCAGCAACGGGTGCAGATTGCGCGTTGCCTGGCGCAGTCGCCCGATGTGCTGATGATGGACGAGCCCTTTGGCGCGCTCGATGCCATGACGCGCGAGGCCTTGCAAGACGAGCTGGCCCGGCTGGTGCGCGAACAGGGCTTGACCGTGTTGTTTGTCACCCACGATTTAGAAGAAGCGATTTACCTGGGCGACCGCGTCATCGCCCTGCGCACCCACCCGACGCCCGAATTGCCCAGTGTGGCGGCCATGATCGAGGTGCCGATTGCGCATCCGCGTGATCAACTGAGTGTGAAAGAACACCCCGAATTTTTGCGCCTGCGCCGCGAGCTCTACCACTACCTGGGGCATGGCTGAGATGTTGAAACGTCTGCGCCCTTGGGTGTTCCCTCTGCTGGTGCTCGCTGTGTTGGAGTGGGCGGTGGTCAGCGTGGCGGGCAGCAGCGATGCCCTGGCCACGCCCACCCAAGCCGCCCGCGCCTGGTGGGACTTGCTTTGGTTGAATTCAGACGAAGGCCTGTGGCGGGTCACCGCCTTCACCTTGGGCACGGCCGCGCTGGGTTTGATGGTGGGCGCCAGTGGCGGGCTGCTGTTGGGCTTGTTGCTGGGTTTGTCACCGCGCGCGGCGCGCATGGGTTTTTTGAGCGTGGAGGTGCTGCGCCCGATCCCCTCGGTGGCCTTGATTCCCTTGGCCATGCTGGTGTTCGGCTTTGGTGTGCGCATGGAGTTGAGCGTGGTGGCCTTCGCCACCTTTTGGCCGCTGTTGATTTTGACGCAGGCCGCAGCGCGGCAGGTGGAGCCACGCTTGCTGGAGGTGTCGGCCGCTTTGGGCCTGACCGCCTGGCAGCGGACCTGGTGGATCGTCTTGCCCGCCATGGTGCCGCGTTTGTTTGTGGCCCTGCGCTTGGGTGTTGCCGTGGCCCTGGTGGTGGCGGTGACGGTGGAGATAGCGGCCAATCCCAACGGCATGGGCTACGCCATGATGATCGCGCAGCAAAGCATGGAGCCCGCCCGCATGCTGGCTTGGTTGTTTTGGATCGGTGTGGTGGGCACGCTCATCAATGGGTTGACATTGCGCGCCCAGGTGTGGGTGCATCACCGCATGGGCGGCGGCGCCATGGACGCAAACAGGATGGGCGTATGAATATCTGGCTGTCTGCGCTGCGCCGCTGTCTGCTTTGGTGGGAGTCGCTGGCTGTACTGGCCCTGTGCCTGGCGCTGTGGTGGCTGGCCAGCCACGGCGACTGGATCAGCCGTGTGTTTTTGCCCACGCCGGAGGCCACCTGGGCGAGTTTGGTCCAAGGCTTTTCTGCCGAACCGGGTGTGGACGCAGCGGACCTGCGCCAGGCCAGTGGACAGACCTTTGTTCGCATGTTTGTCGGCTGGGGTTTGGCCTCGCTGATGGGCGTGGCCTTGGGCGCATTGATCGGCATGTCGCCCATGGCGCGCGATTGGATCGCACCCACCCTGGAGTTTTTGCGGCCCTTGCCGGCTTCAGCGGTCTTGCCCTTGGCCATCTCCCTGTTTGGGCTGAGCGCGGGCATGGTCTTGTTTGTGGTGTCGTTTGGTGCCATGTGGCCGGTGCTCTTGGCCACGGTGCAAGGCCTGGCGCAGGTGGAGCCGCGCCTCAAAGAGGTGGCCGCAGGTTTGCAGTTGTCGCGTCTGGCCTTTGCCTGGAAGATCGGTTTGCCGTCCACCTTGCCCGACATCTTGGCCGGCATGCGCTTGTCGATGACGGTGTCCTTGATTGTGGCCGTGGTGGGCGAGATGATTGCCTCGCAACCGGGCCTGGGCCAAGCCATCTTGCTGGCCGCACGGTCCTTTCGTGCCAGTGAGTTGTTTGCTGGCATTGTGCTGTTGGGGGCTTTGGGTTTTCTCAGCAATGCCTTGCTGGCCAGCCTGGAGCACCGTTTGCTGCGTTGGCAGCGCCCTTGATTTTTCACCCGCTTATTCACCGAACCAAAGGAGACTGATATGACGCGTAAATTTGTAGACCTGTCGATTTATCTGGAAAACGATGTGCTCAGCGACCCCCCGGCGTTTGCGCCCAAGATCGAGTACTTCACGCACGAAAACACCTTTGAGCAGATCGAGCCGTTTTTCCCGGGCTTGAAAAAACAAGACCTGCCCGACGGCGAGGGTTGGGCGGTCGAGATGGTGCAACTGTCTACCCACAACGGCACGCACCTGGATGCGCCGTACCACTTTCACTCCACCATGGACAAAGCCCTGGGCGAGAAAAAACCAGCGATCGCCATCCACGATGTGCCGCTGGAGTGGTGCTTTCAGCCCGGGGTGAAGCTGGACTTCCGCCATTTTGCCGATGGCTATGTGGTGACCGCCGCCGATGTGCAAGCCGAACTGGAGCGCATTGGCCACACCTTGAAGCCGCTGGAAATCGTGGTGGTCAACACCGCCGCCGGCATGCGCTACGGCCATGCCAATTACGTCGCCAGTGGCTGCGGCATGGGCTACGAGGCCACCATGTATTTGCTCGAACGCGGCGTGCGACTGACCGGCACCGACGCCTGGAGTTGGGACGCGCCCTTTGTGCACACCGCGCAAAAATACGGCGAGTCCAAAGACGCTTCGCTGATTTGGGAAGGCCACAAAGCCGGGCGCGACATTGGTTACTGCCATATTGAAAAGTTGCACAACCTGGAAGCCTTGCCGCCGACCGGCTTTTTCATCAGCTGCTTCCCGCACAAAATTCGCGGCGCATCAGCCGGTTGGACGCGGGCTGTGGCAATTTTTGACGATGCCTTGATGGCTTCGGTGTAAAGGATCGAGCCATGACACACCCTGCACTCAATCTGACCCATGACCCGCAAAGTCCCAGCTGGCTGGCCAGCGCCAATGGCAGCGACTTTCCCATTCAAAACCTGCCCTATGGGCGCTTTCGCTCTCAGCCCTCAGAGGCTTGGCGCTGCGGCGTGGCGGTGGGCGACCAGGTGCTGGACCTGGTGCACCTGGCCAGCCAGCCCCAGTGGCTGCAGGCCCCCGGCGTGAACACCGCCTTGGCGACACGCGCGGCCCAGGCGGCAGCGCAGGACCTGCGCGATCTGATGCGCTTGGGGCCAGACGCTTGGCATGCTTTGCGCGTCGCCTTGTTCTTGGCTCTGCGCTCGGATGCCAGTGCCGCGGTGCAACACGAAGTCGGTTCTGCGCTGCATGCGGTGAACACGGTGGCGCTGGGCACGGCCGTGCAGGTGGGTGAGTACACCGACTTTTATACGTCCTACTACCATGCGCGCAATGTGGGCATCGCAGTGGGGCGGGGCAGTGACGTGGCCCCCAATTTTTTCTGGATGCCGATTGCTTACCATGGCCGCGCCTCCAGCCTGGGCGTGAACCAGGCCTTGCACCGCCCCATGGGCCAGGCCGTGGCTCCCGGGCAAACCCAACCGGTGTATGGCCCATGCCAGCGCCTGGACTACGAATTGGAAATGGCGATTTATGTGGGCCAAGACAATGCCTGGGGCCAGCCGGTGTCCATGGCGCAGGCCGAGTCGCATATTTTTGGCATGGGCTTGCTCAACGACTGGTCGGCGCGTGACATTCAGTTTTGGGAGATGGCCCCGCTCGGTCCGTTTCAAGGCAAAAACTTTGCCACCTCGCTCTCGCCTTGGATCGTCACCTTAGAGGCCCTGGCCCCGTTCCGCTTGCCCTTTGCCCGCGATGCGGCGCATCCGCAGCCGCTGGCCTATCTGGACGGCGAAGCCTTGCGCGGACACGGCGGCATCGACGTGAATTTGAGCGTGTCCCTGCAAACCGCGCAGATGCGCAGTCAGGGCCAGGCGGCGCAAGAAATCTCGCGCACCAACTTCAAACACCAGCATTGGTGTGTGTCGCAAATGCTGGTGCAGCACACCGTGGGCGGCTGCAATCTGCATGCGGGCGATGTGCTGGGCACGGGCACGATCTCGGGCCCCACGCCCGAAGAGGCGGGGGCCATCATCGAGTTGGCGCAGGCCGGGCAAAAACCGATCGCCTTGGCCTCGGGCGAGACCCGTGCTTTCTTGAGCGATGGTGACGCGGTGGTCTTGCGCGGTGTATGCGAACGCGCGGGCGCGGTGCGCATTGGTTTTGGCGAATGCCGAGGCGAGGTCTTGCCCTCGATCGCCGCATGAGCGCGGGCCTGCCCACAATCCAACGCGTGGTCACCGGCCACGATGCGAATGGCAAGGCGGTGGTGACGCACAACGGTGCGCTGCCCACGGTGGTGGAGTTGACGGCCTTGCCCGGCACGGTGTTTCATGAGGTCTGGAGCACCCAGGGCGCACCCTGCCTGGTGAGCAATGGCGCGGACCCCACGCTGGGCGCTTTGATGCTGCCGCCGCCCGCCCAGGGCACGCGCATCCGCTTTGTCGACATTCCGCCTGACACCACCGAATTCTTGCGCGATGGGGTGCACAGCACGCAAGCGGCGTTTGCCGAGATCGGCGACGCTGCCGCGTCCACCGCCAAGGGGGACTCACCGCACCCGCTGATGCACCGCACCGAGACAGTGGACTACGGCGTGGTGATCGAAGGCGACATCGTGCTGGTGTTGGACGACTCTGAAGTCCCCTTGAAGCCGGGTGCTGTGGTGATTCAGCGCGGCACCAACCACGCTTGGGCGAACCGCTCAGACACAACTTGCCGCATGCTGTTTGTCTTGGTCGATGGCAACTATGACCCGGTCATTCAAGCCCAATTGCAGGGCCGGTCTGCGGCGTAGTCATATCAAAGACCATGAAAAACTCAGTACGCCAGGGGGTTGCAGGTTTTGCAGAAGCGCTGTCCCCCCTTGGCTGTATTGCCCGTGTTCCATCAGCAGTGTGTAGCTGATGTGAACCACCGCGTTGTCGAGCGATTCTGACGTGGCCGCTTTGACTTCAATGTGATGCGCTCGCAGCGATGCGGTGATGTGGTTCTGCACCCTGGGCAGGTCCTGTAGCGTGCATTTCAAATGGATTTGTACCGACTCGGTCAGACTGTCACTCGCGCCCATTTTGAGATTCAAAAATTGCGCGATTTGGCGTAGCAGCGTATTGGCAGCCACGATGGTGAACGTGGCGATGGCCGCTTCGGTGCCACGGTCGATACCGCACAGAATGCCCACGGCTGCGCAACACCACAGTGTGGCCGCGGTATTGATGCCCCGGGTTTGCGCTCCTTCGCGGAACAACAGGCCGCCGCCAATGAAACCCACGCCCACCACAATTTGACCCGCCATGCGCACGAAATCATGAAACTCTGTGTCGATTTGGGTCACCAGCATGAACAAACACGCGCCCAATGAGACCAAGGCATTGGTTTTGAGATCGAGCAGCCGACGGTGCCATTGGCGCTCCAAGCCAATCACCGAGCCCAACAGCAAAGACAACAGGATGGCTTGAACGAAGTCGTTGATCATCTCAGTCCACCTGTTTTCAGTGCGTTCAGCGACGGGAAATTTGACTCACCAAGCGTTGGTAAAAACGTATGGCATCGGCGTAGTTAGAAATCTTCAGGCGTTCATTGGTGCCATGAAAGCGTTTCAAATCCTCGGCGTCAGCGCGCACGGGCGAAAATTTGAAAATGTGATCGCTGATCTCACTGTAGTGAACAGAGTCTGTGGCGGCGATCATCAAACCGGGGGCGACCAAGGCATCGGGGAAAATTTCGCGAATCGTGGTGTTCAGCGTCTTGTATTGGGCTGAATCCGTGGGCGCTACTTTGGAGGCATTGACGGCCCCAGGCAGAGCCTTGATCTCAAATCGATCGGCCTGGGCTGCAACTTTTTCTTGGACATGGTGCATCACATGGTCGACGGTGTCACCGGGTAAGAGCCTGAAATTCACCGTGGCCTCGGCTTTGCCAGGCAGCACGTTTTCTTTGTTCCCGGCATTCACGATCGTCAAGGCCGTCGTGGTTCGCAGCATGGCGTTGGTACTGGCGGACGCTTCCAGTTGTTTTTGCACCAACGGCCGCATCAGCCACAGGTTAGACAAGGCGACCCTCGACAAACCCGACATTTCAGGGGCCAGGGTTTCAAACATCTCGCCCGCCACGCCCCGAATCCCTGCCGGCAGCTGCTCGTCGTCCAGGCGTTTCAAGGCCGTCGCCATCATGCTGATGGCCCCACCGCCGTGAGCCGAAGGCATTGAAGAATGGCCAGGCGTGGCCTTGCTGGTGAGTTGCACGCTCAAGTAGCCTTTTTCGGCAATGCCTATCAGCGCTGTGGGTTGGACCATACCCGGCATCACCCCTTGCAGAATGAGCAAACCTTCGTCCATGACAAAGTCCAGATGAACGCCTCGGGCTTTCAATGTGGCGGCTATTTGCGCGGCCCCCCGTGCGCCGCTAACTTCCTCATCGGCGCCATAAGCAAAATACACCGTGCGCTGCGGTTTGAAGCCTTGGGCAATCAGCGCTTCGACCGACTCCATTTGTGCCATCAAATTGCCCTTGTTGTCCCAAGAGCCTCGGCCCCAGACAAAACCCTCTTTGACCGCGCCAGAAAAGGGCGGCTCTTTCCAGTCAGTCTCTGTGCCCGGCGCCACGGGCACCACGTCTTGGTGCGCCAATAAAAGTACCGGTGCCGCCTGCGGGTCGCTTCCTTGCCAGGTGTAAAGCAGGCTCAAGTCGCCAATGATTTCTCGTTTCAAGTTGGCGTGGACTTTGGGAAATTGGATTTCAAGCAGTTGGTGAAAGGCCTTGAACTGATCCGCGTTCAACAGCGGATCGGTTCGGGACGAGATGGTTTGCAATTGGACTGCTGACGCCAAACGGGCGGCGACCGCATTTTCGTCAAGCGAGATGGGAGGGATCGGCGCCACCTGGATTTGGCGTGAACCCTGGCGCCAGGTATTGACGCCCAATACACCGGCCAGCAAGACCAAAATGGACAGTAAAAATAGGAATGTTTTTTTGATCATGTGGCGGCAACTGCAGCAGGGTTTTTATCGCAATCAATCGAAGCCCAAGGCTTGGTAGGCTTGGCGCTTGAACTCAAATGAATAGGGGTTGCCAAAGCCAAAATACCGCTGGGTCATCAAGATCCCTGCGATACCGATGCGCGGGTTGATCCACCAGATGGTTCCAGCCAAGCCGCCCCAACCGACTTCGCCAACCACCGCTTGGGGCTCCAGCGGGCTCGTGCCTGTAGTGACCGAAGAGCCCAGACCAAACCCCTTGCTTTCCAAGCGCGGCAGATTGGGGAATTGCACGCACAGGCCTGGCGGCAGTTGGTTGCTACACATTTGCGCAATCGATTCGGGTTTCAGCAAAGCCGGGCCACCGGGCAGCAGACTTTGGATGAATTTGATGGTGTCACCCAGCGTCGAGACCAGGCCCCCACCGCCAGATTCGCGTTGCACGGGTTGCAGATAAGCGCCGGGGTGGGGCTTGTTTTCTGCGGGCAAAAGTCCGGGTTTGCGCGGATCGAGTAAATCCACGCCCACATACATTTTGCAAAGGCGGTCTTGTTTGGCTGGAGGAACCCAAAAATCAGTATCGTGCATGCCCAAGGGCTGAAAAATGCGCCGTGCCAGAAATGCGCCAAAGGATTCGCCCGACACCACTTCCACCACGCGGCCCAGGACATCGGTGGCGACCGAATATTCCCATTGGGTGCCGGGGTGAAAGGAAAGCGGCAGCTGCGAAAGAACCTTCATCATTTCAGCTAAATTTTTTCCTGGGTGCATGACCCCGGCCTGGTTGTAGGCGCTGAACATCAGCGTGCCGGGATCAAAAATGCCGTAAGACAAACCGGAGGTGTGCGTCATCAAATGTCGAATGGTGATCGGTCCGTTAGCCGGCTCAACGTCATCTAGGCTGCGCGCTCCCGGCTTTAAAACAGACCGCGAACCGAGTTCGGGGATAAAGGCCTCCACAGGATCGTCCCAGCGAATGCGACCCTCTTCAACCAGCATGATCACGGCACACGATGTCACCAGTTTGGTGCTGGAAAACATCCGAAAAATATGATCCTCGCGCAGCGCAATGCCCGCTTCTCTGTCCGCGAAGCCGGTGCAAAAGGTGTCCACCAGTTGGCCATTTTTCAGCAGAGCGGTGGACACGCAGGGCAGAAATTCTTGGTCCACCTGCGCTTGCATGGCGGCGTGGAATGCAGAGAAATTGGGCTGGGTCATAGATGCCTTTGATGTGCTGTAAATCAGAAAAGGGTGACAGAACTTGAAATTGACCGCATGGCGGCGTGTTTCATGGTGCACCTCGGTTGCAAAAATAGACGGGACTCGAATCGGCTTCACTGTAAAGCTTGGCGGTCGGTTTATTAAATCAGAAAGAAGTCATCTCTCCAGTTTCAGTTGCGCTGTAGAAAATCACGGTGGCGACAGGCATGGACCCGTCGCTGCCTATACTGAGGTTTTATTTTTTAGCCAGGTGACAGCATGCCTTTTGTAACCACTGACGATGGCGTACGGCTTTACTTTGAAGAAGCCGGAACAGGTACTCCCATGGTTTTTGTCCATGAATTTGCCGGGGATCACCGCAGCTGGGAACCGCAAATCCGCTTCTTTGCCAGGCGCTACCGGTGCATTGTTTACAGCGCCCGGGGTTATCCGCCATCGGAGGTGCCAGAGGCTGGCAACTATTCTCAAGAGAGAGTTTGGCAAGACCTGCGTTGCCTGATGGACCAGTTGAACCTGGACAAGGCGCACTTGGTGGGCCTGTCGATGGGGGCCTTTGCCTGTTTGCACTTTGGCTTGCACCATGCGACCCAAGGCCTTGCGTCCAGGGCTTTGTCATTGACCCTGGCGGGCTGTGGCACCGGCTCGCATCCGGCGGTGTATGAAGATTTCAAAGCGCAATCCAAAGTCTTGGCCCATGACATTGAAACCCTGGGTGCCGAGCATTTGGCCAACACCTACGGCATGGGGCCGTCGCGTTTGCAATTCAAAGCCAAAGACCCGCGGGGTTACGATGAATTTAACCGGCATCTGGCCCAGCATTCCGCTCTGGGGTCAGCCCGAACCTCTTCGGGCTACCAGGGCGAGCGCCCCAGCTTGTATGCCTTGACTGAGCAGATCGCCCGGATCAATGTGCCGACCCTGATCATGACCGGCGATGAGGACGAACCCTGTCTGGAGCCCTCGCTGTTGCTGAAACGCACCATCACCACCTCGGTGCTGGCGGTGTTGCCCGGCAGTGGTCATGCCATCAACCTGGAGGAGCCGTTGTTGTTCAACCAATTGCTGGCCGATTTTCTGGCCCAGGTGCGTGAGGGCAAAAATTTTGAGAGGCCCGTGGCGACGCGGCCGGTGTCGATTTGGGGTCCGGGTGGCGATCCCCGCGCCTGAAGTGCGGCGACTACTTTGGCATTCAATACGCCACAGGCGCGAGGTAGGGGAAGCTCCCATGGCGCTTTGAGCCGGTTTCCCTCACGATGCAATGGCACAAATTCAGAACCGAAAGGACAGACCATGATCCGCAGCCCCTTGCGCCGATTCACCTCTTTGGCCTTGCTCAGCCTGGGCGCTCTGGCCAGCGGCTTGGCCCAGGCCCAAACCTACCCCACCAAACCCATCACCTTGGTTGTGCCCTTTGCGGCGGGTGGCCCCACCGACATTGTGGCGCGCACCCTGGCCGCCACCATGGCCAAGACACTCGGCCAAACCGTGGTGGTGGAAAACAAACTCGGCGCAGGCGGCACCTTGGCCGCGGGCTATGTGGCCAAGGCCAACCCCGATGGCTACACCTTTTTGATTCACCACAACGGCATGTCCACCGCACCCGCGTTGTACCGCAAGCTGGCATTCAACCCGATGACGGACTTTGAATACGTGAGTCAAGCCGTGGACGTGCCCATGACCTTGATTGCCCGCAAAGACTTGCCCCCCAAAAACATGCAAGAGCTGAGCGCGTATGTGAAAGCCAATGCCAAGTCCATCAACCTGGCCAATGCGGGCTTGGGCGCGGTTTCGCACCTGTGCGGCATGTTGTTTCAACAAGCCATGGGCGTGGACCTGACCACCGTGCCGTTTTCGGGCACAGCCCCTGCGCTCAATGCCTTGCTCGGCGGGCAGGTGGAGTTGTTGTGTGACCAGACCACCCAAACCACGCAGCACATCAAGGCCGGTACGGTCAAGCTCTATGGGGTGACGACCAAACAGCGCATTCGCGCCTTGCCCGACGCGCCCACCTTGTCCGAGGGCGGACTCAAAGATTTTGAGGTCATCGTCTGGCACGGCATCTACGCTCCCAAAGGCACACCCGCTGCCGTGGTCGACAAATTTGGCAGTGCAGTGCGCGCCGCTTTGAAAGACCCCGGGTTTGCGGGGCGCATGGCGGAGCTGGGAGCCGAAATCGTGCCGGAGAGCAAACAAACCCCCGAGGGCTTGCGCACCTGGCTGCAGTCTGAAATCAACAAATGGGGACCGGTGATTCGCTCTGCAGGCGTGTACGCCGATTGATGCACTCGGCCCCCTGCTTGAGAGGGCTTTGAACCGGCCTCAAGCGGGTTCTGAAATCTCGATCAGATTCAGGTCCGGGTCGCGCACATAGACCGAGCGGATCTTGTGCACGGCGCCGGTGCGCAGCACCGGCCCTTCAATGATGGGCCATGACGCGGCATTGAGGCGCGCGATCACCTCTTCTAGCGGCACACTGGCCAAGAAGCACAGGTCCAATGCACCGGGAACGGGCAGATGGGCCTTGGGCTCAAACTCTTTGCCACGCACATGCAAATTGATTTTTTGCTGGCCAAAGAGAAACGCTTTGCGCGTGACCGGCGGTGTCCCGCCGACAAAGCTCTCCAAGCGCATGCCCAGCACGCGGGTGTAGAAATCGACACAGGCCTCTTCGTTGAAGGTGGTCAATACCAAGTGGTCCAGATGGTCAATCATGGGTCAAAGAATGAGAAGGTTTCACACAGCCCAAAGCTTAGCCCGAAACCGCGGCGCTGTGCCCAGGTGGACTCAGTCTGTCGTTTTCAGATTTTTGCGCAGCGCGTGCAAATCTTTGGCCAAGCGCATGGCTTCCTGGTGCGAGCACTGCGTGGCCGACAGCACTTTGCTGGGCAGGGGATTGACTTTTTTGCGCAATTGCCGGCCTTCGGTCGTGAGCGACACCCGCACGCGGCGTTCGTCTTGCGCATCTCTTGCGCGTGCGACATAACCGTTGGTTTCCAGGCGTTTGAGCAGCGGCGTCAAGGTGCCTGAATCCAGGAACAGGCGCTCGCCAATGTCGGAAACCGACAACTCTTCTTGTTCCCACAACACCAGCATCACCAGGTACTGGGGGTAGGTCAGGCCCAGGGCATCCAGGTGCGGTTTATAGGTTTTGCTCATGGCCAGCGAGGCGGAGTACAGCGCAAAGCACAGTTGCTGGTCCAGCATGAGGTTCGCTTGTGAGGGGGGCACGCGTGAGTCTCCAGGTTGACAGTGGTGAAAAAGGAAATTGGCAACAATTCAATTGCGTGCAATTTAATTTTGTCAAATATATCAAGTAATTGATGAATTCGATTGTAGTCAATTCAATTGCACGCACCCGATGCAGATCGGGGATTTCCCTGTAGGTAAGCGGCTATGACCCCAAAGCGTGCAGACATTTTTACAGTTCATGCCCAGGTCAGGTGCTGACCTTTACTCAACACTCTGGAGGCGATCATCGTGCAATCATTTCCCATCAAGGTCCATCAGGACCCCACCGAAGTGCCACAGAAACTGGCACTCACCCGTCGCGACATGCTCAAAGGTTCGGGCATTTTGTTCGGTTCATTGACCGCAGGCAGTACCCTGGCGTTGTTGGCTCCGTCCACCGCTTGGGCGGTTGAATTGAAAACCCTGACACAAACCGAAGGCGAAACCTTGTTGCGCTTGGGCCAGGTGCTGTTTCCCCACAAAAAACTGCCCGATGCGGTTTATGCCTTGCTGGCCAAAGACCTGGACGCAGACGCCAGCGCCGATGCAGGCACCGCCAAGCTGCTGCGCGACGGCATTGCCTCGCTCAACTACCTGGCCGGCGGCAACTTTCTCAAACTCAATGCCGCACGCCGCCTGGAAGTGGTCAAGGCGATTGAAGGGCAGCCGTTTTTCAACACCGTGCGCGGCAAATGCGTGGTGTCTTTGTACGACAACGAAATGGCGTATGCCGCACTCGGCTACCCCGGTTCGGCCTGGGAGAAGGGCGGCTACATCACACGCGGCTTCCAGGATCTGAAGTGGTTGCCCAATCCGCCCGCGTCGGCCAGCCCTGCGCCTTACCTCGGTTAAGCGTTCGTATTTATTTTCGAAATTCTGGAGATTTCAATGGCTAAGTTTGATCACAGCGACGACTCGGTGGTCGTCATCATCGGTTCAGGCGCAGGCGGCGGTACGCTTGCCAATGAGTTGTGCCAAAAAGGCATCAAAGTGGTGGCACTGGAGGCCGGTGGCAAGCAATCGAATGCGAGCTTCATCAATGACGAATGGAAGTCATTCAGTCAATTGGCCTGGCTCGACAAGCGCACCACATCCGGCACCTGGCGTGTCGCCAAGGACTTCTCAGGCCTGCCTGCGTGGATCTGTAAAACCGTGGGCGGCACCACGACACACTGGGCCGGTGCTTCTTTGCGCTTTCAGGAGCATGAGTTCAAAACCCGCACGGTGTATGGCGAGGTCAAAGGGGCCAATTTGCTGGACTGGCCCATCACCTACAAGGACTTGGAGCCTTACTACGCCAAAGCCGAAAACAAAATGGGCGTGACGCGTACCAACGGCATTCCGGGTTTGCCAGGCAATAACAACTTCAAGATCATGCACCACGGGGCCACCAAGCTGGGCTACAAAGAGGTGCACACCGGCAATATGGCGATCAACAGCCAACCCCGCGACAAGCGCGGTCGCTGCATGCAACTGGGCTTTTGCTTCCAGGGCTGCAAGAGCGGTGCCAAATGGTCCACGCTGTACACCGA
>CANFYZ010000076.1 GCA_947451385.1 Comamonadaceae bacterium
TCGATCTCTCCCAGCTCGGCTTGGGCGTACACCGTGGCCACGGTTTTGCGCGCCGCCATGGCCATCACCGGGCCAAAATTGCGCGCCGCCTTGCGGTAAGTGAGATTGCCCCAGCGGTCACCGCGCTCGGCGCGGATCAAGGCCAGATCGGCATGGATGGGCGTTTCATACACATACATGCGGCCGTTGATTTTGCGGGTTTCTTTGGCGGTGCCGTCGGCATTTTTGGCCAGCTCGGTGCCATACGCTGTGGGCGTGAAAAACCCACCAATGCCGGCCCCCGCCGCGCGAATGCGCTCGGCCAAATTGCCCTGCGGCACCAGCTCCAACTCCACCTGGCCGGAACGGTACAAGCCATCAAACACATAGGAGTCGGCTTGGCGGGGAAAGCTGCACACCATCTTGCGCACCCGCCCGGCTTTGAGCAAAGCCGCAATCCCCTGCTCGCCGTTGCCGGCGTTGTTGTTGACCAGGGTCAGGTCGCGTGCGCCTTGTGCCAACAAGCCGTCGATCAACTCATCGGGAATGCCGGCCGTGCCAAAACCACCGATCAAGATGGTGGCGCCATCGCGGGTATCGGCCAGCGCCTCGGCCACGCTGGGTACAAATTTGTTGATCATCTTCAGAAGCCTTTGCGCTGCCACCCGAAGGGCCGGGGGGCTGTGATGTCAGTCATTGTCGCTCTGCATGAAAAACCGCACGGTGCGGTCGGCCAAAGCGTCCAAGTCCATGTAGGCAGGCGCGGCTTTGGCACCGCGCTGGCCCGGGTTTGGCTTTTCGGCCTGCTGCTTGTACCAAGTGGCGGTGAAGTTGATGGCCCCCATGACCATCAAGCGGGCCATTTTCACATCGTCCGCCGCCGCCTGGTCACGGGCCGAGTTGGCCCCCAACCAACCGGCTTGCAGCAGTTCTTGCAGCGTGGGTTGCCACAGCGCGTCATAGCGGTCTTTGACATCAATGATGTCTTGCTTGTATTCGGGCGGCAAGCTGCGCCAGTCGTACAGCAGCACCGCAATGAACTCACTGCCTTCGTCGTGCAAGATGCCGTAATGGGTGCGTACCAAAGCGCGAAAGCGCTCACGCAAATTGCGGGCCTGCGCCAGGGCCGCCACAGTGCGTTCATAGCCCTGGTACAGACCCTCGTCCATCACCGCTTTCAAAATTTCTTGCTTGTTTTTGAAGTGGTAGAAAGGACTGCCCGAGCGCATGCCCACTGCGGCTGCGATGTCGCGCACGGTGGTGGCATCAAAACCTTTTTCGCGAAACAGCCGCGCCGACTCGCGAATCAATGCCTGGCGGCGATTGACCTCATCAGGCAGGTCGGGCAATGAGCGGCGGGCCGAAGGGGCAGACATGGCCTAGGGTTTCCCCAAATTGCGTTGAGGGTGCTTGCCTCTAAGATAGAAAGCAAGTGCTTGGTTTGGCCATGATAGTCGATGCGTCACATCTGTCAATGCACCCACACCTTCTCCAACGCCGAGGAAAGCGCACAAGATGCAGGAACTGCAGGTCATTTTCAGCGGGATCGCACAGGGCTGTATTTACGGCCTGATCGCACTGGGTTTTGTGCTGATCTACAAAGCCACCGAAACCGTCAGCTTTGCCCAGGGCGAGTTGATGATGCTGGGCGCTTTTTGTGGTCTGGGCTGCGTCAGCATGCTGGGCTTGCCTTACTGGCTGGCCATCCCTGCCGCCATGTTGGCCATGGCCGTACTGGGCTGGCTGACCGAGCGGGTGGTGATTCGGCCGGTGTTGGGTCAACCGGCGTTTTCCATCGTCATGCTGACCATCGGCATTGGCTATGTGGCGCGCGGGCTGATCACCATGATCCCTGACATCGGCACCGAGACGCTGGCGTTTCCAGTGCCTTACAAAGACACGGTGTTCAACCTGGGCGGTGTGGTGCTCGGTGCCACACAGGTGGTGGTGGTGCTGGCCACCGCCGCCTTGAGCGCGCTCTTGTATCTGGTGTTCCGTTACTCGCGCGTGGGCATCGCTATGCAAGCGGCCTCACAAAACCAATTGGCCGCGTACTACATGGGCATTCCCGTCAAACGCCTGAACGGCTTGGTCTGGGCCTTGGCCGCAGCGGTGGCGGCGGTGGCCGGATTGCTGCTGGCACCGATCACCTTTGTGCATGCCAACATGGGCTTCATTGGCCTCAAAGCCTTTCCGGCGGCGGTGGTCGGCGGCTTTGGCAGCCTGCCCGGCGCGATTGTCGGCGGCGTGATCATTGGCGTAGTCGAGGCACTGGCCGGATTCTGGCTGCCCGAAGGCTTCAAAGACATCGCCGCCTACATCGTGGTGCTGCTGATGCTGGTGCTCAAACCGAACGGCCTGTTCGGTGAAAAACTGCGGAAAAAGGTCTGATCCATGCGGTTCATTTTCAAAACCGACTACGACCAAGACATTCGCCTGTTCAAACACGGCGGGCATGTGTTTTGGTACGGCTTGTTGCTGGCTTTTTTGATCGCTGCACCCTGGCTGATTGAAGAGTACTGGCTGGCGCAAATGACCTTTGTCATGATCTACGGCGTGGTCGGTCTGGGCTTGATGCTCTTGGCCGGCTATACGGGTTTGTTCTCCATGGGGCACGCCGCCTTTTTGGGCGTGGGGGCCTACACCGAGGCGGTGCTGGCGGCCAAGGGCTGGCCCTTCCCGGTGTCGCTGGCGGTGGCGGCGGGCCTGTCGGCGGCGGTGGGCGCGGTGGTGGGCCTGCCTGCACTGCGCGTGAAAGGCATTTACCTGGGCATTGCCACCCTGTCGTTTGGCTTCATTGTCGAAGAAGGCCTGGCCCGCTGGGAGAGCGTGACCGGTGGCAACGCGGGCATGCACGTCAAAGCGGTCAACCTGTTCGGCCTGGAGGCCAGCAGCAACGAAGCGTTTTACGGCGTGTGTTTGGTGGTCACCGTGTTGTCCACCCTGGCGGTGATGAACCTGCTGCGCAGCAGCACCGGCCGGGCCTTTGTGGCGATTCGCGATTCTGAAATTTCGGCGCAAAGCATGGGCATCCATCTGGCGCGCTACAAAACCCTGTCGTTCATGATCTCGGCTGCGCTGGCCGGTGTGGGTGGGGCTTTGTACGCACACAAGCTGCAGTTCATCAGCCCAGACCAGTTCAATATTTTGCAGTCGGTGGACCTGCTGCTGTTGGTGGTGATCGGCGGCCTGGGCTCGATCCACGGCGCGTTTTTGGGGGCCATCTTTTTGATCACCATGCCGCAGCTGATTTCGCTGGGCAAAGACTTTTTGCCCGCCTTCATTGGCCAGGCGCCCGGCTTGCAAGGCGTGGTCTACGGCCTGGTGTTGATCGCCTTTGTCATGTTTGAGCCCATGGGGCTGTATGGCCGCTGGCTGAAGGTGCGCACCTGGTTCCAGCTGTTCCCGTTCTACCGCAAAGGCATGTTCAAGCGGCAAAAGAGCTTCCAGAAATCGGATCGACTGAAATGAGCGACACCCTGCTTTCAGCCCACAACCTGTCGGTGCGCTTTGGCGGCGTGCTGGCCGTGAACAACGTCAGCTTCGATGTTCGACGCGGCGAGGTCTTCACCCTGATCGGCCCCAACGGCGCGGGCAAGACCACGGTGTTCAACCTGATCAGCCGCATCTACACGCCGACCACCGGCCACATCGACTTTCAGGGCCAGGCCCTGACCCAGGTGCCGGCGCACGCGGTGGCGGCGCTGGGCATTGCCCGCACGTTTCAGAACATTGAATTGTTCGAACACGCCACGGTGCTGCAAAACCTGTTGATCGGTCGCCATGTGCACAACCGCACCGGTTTTTGGCAGCAGCTGCTTTTCACCAGCAGCGTGCACGAGGCCGAGTTGGCCACGCGCCGCAAGGTCGAAGAGGTGATTGATTTTCTCGACCTGCAGCACTACCGCGACACCCTGGTGGCCGGTCTGCCCTATGGCGTGCGCAAAGTGGTGGAGCTGGCCCGCGCCCTGGCCACCGAGCCCAAGTTGCTGCTGTTGGACGAACCGTCGTCGGGCCTGAACGTGGAAGAAACCAGCGACATGGCGTTTTGGATCCAAGACATTCAGCACGACCTGGGCATCACCGTGTTGATGGTGGAGCACGACATGAGCCTGGTCTCTAAAGTTTCGGACCGGGTGCTGGCCATGAACCAGGGCGAGGTGCTGGCGCTGGGCTCACCGGCGCAGGTGCAGGCCGACCCGGCCGTGATTGAAGCGTATTTGGGCGGGGCCGACGATGCCACCAGCCTGCGCCGTGCGGCTTGAGGAGCAGGACATGACTGACACCACCCCGCTGCTCAAATTACTCAACGTGGAAAGCGCCTATGGCCCGATCCGCGCCATTCGCGGCGTCAGCCTTAGCGTGCAACGCGGCCAGATCGCCACCATCCTGGGCTCCAACGGCGCGGGCAAAACCACCACCCTGAAAACCATCTCCGGCATCATCGATCCGCGCAAAGGATCGGTCGAGTTCAAGGGCGAGAACATCACCGCCATGGACCCCTCGCTGATCGTGCAGCGCGGCCTGGCGCATGTGCCCGAAGGACGCGAGGTGTTTCCGCTGCTGTCCATCAAAGACAACTTGCTGATGGGGGCCTACACCCGCAGCGACCGCGACGGCGTAGCCCGCGACATGGAGGCGGTGTACAGCTACTTTCCTATCCTCAAAGAGCGCGCCGCACAAGACGCGGGCTTGCTCTCGGGCGGACAACAGCAAATGCTGGCGATCTCGCGCGCGCTGATGGCGCAGCCCGATCTGATCTTGCTGGACGAGCCCAGCCTGGGCCTGTCGCCCAAGCTGACCAAAGAGATTTTTGAAATCGTGGTGCGCATCAACCGCGAGCGTGGCACCACCATGCTGCTGGTAGAACAAAACGCCAACATGGCACTGAACGTGGCCGACTACGGCTTTGTGCTGGAGTCGGGCCGCATCGTCATGGAAGACACCTGTGCGGCGCTGCGCGAAAAAGACGACATCAAAGAGTTTTACCTCGGCATGAAAGAAGACGGCGCACGCGCCGAGCGCCGCTGGAAAAAGAAAAAGACCTGGAGATAAGCCATGACCGTCCTCTGGGATACGACTGCACTGAAAGGCCAAAACGAGGTGGTGATGCCAGGCCACACCATTCCCGACATGTTCTGGAACGGCGTGGCCGCGCGCGGCGACAAGCTGATGATGCGGGAGAAAAAATTCGGCATCTGGCAAGGCTGGAGCTGGACGCAAAGCGGCACCGCCGTGCGCGAAATTGCCATGGGTCTGGCGTCGCTGGGGTTCGAGCCGGGGCAATGCGCCTCGATCTTGGCCAGCACGCGCCTCGAGTGGGTGCTGGCCGATCTGGCCGTGCTCAGCGCGGGGGGCGTGTCTAACGGCATTTACCCCACCGACTCGGCCTCGCAGGTGCAGTACCTGTGTGAAGATTCGTCCACCGTGGTGCTGTTTGTGGAAGACGAAGAACAGCTGGACAAGGCGTTGACCGCACGCGCCCACCTGCCCTTGTTGCGCAAGATCGTGGTGATCGACATGGAAGGGCTGACGCGCTACAGCGACCCGATGGTGATCAGCCTGGACGCCTTGCGTGAATTGGGCCGCGCCCATGACCTGGCCATGCCCGGGCTGTTTGATTTGCTGCGCAAAAACCGCCGCCCCGAAGATCTGGCCATTTTGATTTACACCTCAGGCACCACCGGCAAGCCCAAAGGCGCCATGCACAACCACCGCGCCCTGGTCTACATGTGCCATGGCTACAACCAGGTGATCGTGCAAGACGACACCGATGAGCGCATGCTGTTCTTGCCGCTGTGCCACGTGGCCGAGCGATTGGGTGGGCAGTATTTTTCGATCTACACCGGCACGATCTTGAACTTTGTCGAAAACCCCGACACCGTGCCCGAGAACGTGCGCGAGATCGCGCCCACCACCTTCACCGCCGTGCCCCGCGTGTGGGAGAAGTTTTACTCGGCGGTGACTATCGCCATTTCCGAGTCCGACCGGCTCCAGCAAGTGATGTACCACTGGGCGCTGGGCATAGGCTACAAAGTGAGCGACAAAGTCACGCATGGCCAAGCCGTGCCGCTGTGGCTGAAAGCCTGTTTTTACATCGGCCGTTGGTTGGCGCTGGACAATGTGCGGCGCATGATCGGCATCCACAAAGCCAAAGTGCTGGTCACCGGGGCCGCCCCCATCTCGCCTGATTTGGTGCGCTGGTACCTGGCGTTGGGTGTGCCCATGATCGAAGCCTGGGGCATGACCGAATCCTGCGGCGCGGCCACTGTGATGCCGGCCGACCGCATCAAAGCCGGTTTGATTGGCCCGGCCGCGCCCTTCAATGAAGTGCGCCTGGACCCGGTGACACAGGAGCTGCTGGTGCGCGGCCCCAACGTCTTCATGGGCTACCTGAACCTGCCCGAGAAAACCGCCGAGACCATCGACGCCGATGGCTGGCTGCACACCGGCGATGTGGGCACGGTGGACGACGAAGGGTTTTTCCGGATTACCGATCGGATGAAAGACATCATCATCACCGCAGGCGGCAAGAACATCACCCCGAGCGAGTGGGAAAACGAGCTCAAGTTCTCGCCTTTCGTCACCGATGCGGTGGTGATCGGCGACCGGCGCCCGTATTTGAGCGTCATCATCATGATCGATTTGGAGAACGTGGAAAAGTTTGCGCAAGACAACGATGTGCCGTTTTCCAACTACGCCAGCCTGACCCGCGCGCCCGAAGTTTTGGCCCGGATTCAAGAAGAAATCGACACCGTGAACAAGAAGTTTGCACGGGTTGAGCAAATCAAGCAGTTCCGCTTGCTCGACACGCAACTGACCGCCGAAGACGACGAGCTGACGCCGACCATGAAACTCAAACGGAAATTTGTGGAACAAAAATACAGCGCCATGATCGAGTCGATGTACAGCCACTGAAAACTTCTACCCCGCACTGCGACCACCCATTACCCAAGGAGACTCCCGTATGAAACTGTCACTGATCACCACCCTGGCGGCCCTGGCCGTGAGCGGTGCCGCGCTCGCCCAGCAAGGCGTGAGCAAAACCGAAATCACGGTGGGCACCATCCAGGACTTGTCTGGGCCCCTGGCCGGTTACGGCAAAGCGGTGCGCAACGGCATGCTGCTGCGCATTGACGAGCTGAACGAGCAAGGCGGCGTGCATGGCCGCAAGATCAAGCTGATCACCGAAGACTCGGGGTACGACCCCAAGCGCGCCGTGCTGGCCGCGCAAAAGCTGGTGAACCAAGACAAGATTTTCATCATGGCCGGACACATTGGGACGGCACAAAACAACGCCGCCATGCCGGTGCAGATTGAAAAGAAGATCGTCAACTTCATGCCGGTGACTGCCGCGCGCGAAATGTACGAACCCCTGAGCAAATTCAAGTACGCGCTGTTCGCCACTTATTTCGACCAAATGCGCGCCTCCGTGGCGGCGCTGGCCAAAGAAAAAAAGGTGAGCAAGGTTTGCGCGATTTACCAGGACGACGAATTTGGCCTGGAGGTGCTGCGTGGGGCTGAAGCCAGTCTGAAGACGATCAATCTGGATTTTGTGGAGAAAACCTCCTACAAGCGCGGCGCGACCGATTTCTCTTCACAAGTGGCGCGCATGAAAGGCGCAGGCTGTGAAATGGTGGTGCTGGGCACCATCATCCGCGAAACCGTGGGCACCATTGCCGAAGCACGCAAGACCGGCTTCAACCCGCTGTTCATCGGCTCGAGCGCTGCCTACACCGACTTGATCCACAAGCTCGGTGGCAAAGCCATGGACGGCATGTACGCCACCATGACCGTGCCCCACCCTTACCTGGACGAAGCCTCTAACCCGATCCGCTTTTGGGCCAACAAGTACAAGACCAAGTTCACCGAAGACCCGACCGTGTTCTCGGTCTACGGTTACGTGATTTTGGACTCCTTCATCCAAGCCGCACAAAAAGCAGGCCCGAACCTGACCAGCGACAGCTTCATTGCCACCATGGACAAGATCACCTTCCCTGCGGACATTTTTGGCAGCCCCGAAGGCACCTTCACGGCGACCAAGCATTTGGGTTCGAACAAGTCACGCTTGTCGCAGATCCAAGACGGCAAATGGAAAATCATCTCCGACTATTACAAGCTCGATTGAGTTTGAAGTCAGCCAAAGAAGAACCGCCCTCGGGCGGTTTTTTCATGGGGCCTGCAGGCTGTGCGCTCATGCCGCCGCGGCCTCTGGCTTGCGTTTGAAAATCGCAAAGTCGCCGTTGGCGCGGGCCACCAGCACATCGTCCACATACAGGCTGGCGTCCAGATGGGCAACGTTTTTGCCTTGATTCAGGACCACGCTGTCGCACACCACCCGCCCGCCGAACACCGGTTTGAAATAATTGATTTTGATGTTGATGGTGGCGCAGATTTGCCCCGGCTGCAGTGCGCCAAACAGGGCCGCGCCCATGGCGGTGTCGGCCAGGGTGAACAAGGCGCCACCATGCACCACGCCGTGCGTGTTCATGTGCACCGGCTGCAAGTCCAGAGCCCACCGGCTGCGGCCGGCCGAGCGCTCGATCAGGGCAAGCCCGACATGGCGTGTAAACAGTGAAGTTTCAGAGCGATGAGATGAAGTCATGACGCGCATGATGCGGCAGCCCAACGCCCTTGTCGTCCACCTCAGTGACAGTGTCGCCTGGGTGCAAAAGTCGCACCGCGGCGCACGCACGCTTGTTACCATGAGGTTTTGACTCGTCTCCTCAGGAGCTCCAATTGACATCAGATGTCACCGCCACAGCCGTGCCGCCGCTGCTGGATTTGTACCGCATGATGGTGCGCATCCGCGCCTTTGAAGACGCCGCCGAGGTGGCCAGCCAAGGGGGGGTCAGCGCCTACGGCAAGTCGTCGGACGGCACCGCCAAAGTCAAAGGGCCTTTGCATTTGTCCACCGGGCAAGAGGCGGTGGCCACCGGCGTGTGCGCGCACCTGCATGCCAGCGACTACCTCACATCCACCCACCGCGGCCATGGCCACACCCTGGCCAAGGGCGCAGACCTGACGCGCATGATGTGCGAGCTGTTTGGCAAGGCCACCGGCTTCAACGGCGGCAAGGGCGGCTCGATGCACATCGCCGACTTTTCGGTCGGCATGTTGGGTGCCAATGGCGTGGTGGCCGCCGGCTTGCCGATTGCCACCGGCGCGGCCCATGCCCAAAAACTGCGTGGCCAAGGCGGCATCACGGTGTGCATTTTTGGCGATGGTGCGATCAACCGCGGCCCGTTTTTAGAAGCCCTGAACTGGGCCCAGATTTACCAACTGCCGGTGTTGTTTGTGTGCGAAGACAACCGCTGGAGCGCCACCACCGCCAGCGGCCCGATGATCGGCGGCGCGGGGGCATCGGCCCGCGCCGAGAGTTTGGGGATCGCGTCCACACCGGTCGATGGCAACGACGTCGAAGCCGTCTGGCGCGCGGCGCAGGCGCTGGTCGCCACCGTACGCGCCGGGCAGGGCCCGCGCTTGTTGCATGCCATCACTTACCGCGTCAAAGGCCATGTTTCAGTGGACCTGGCCGCTTACCGCGAACCGGCCGAGCTGGCTGCGGCGCTGTTGACCGACCCGATTGCCCGGGCGCGCCAGCGCTTTACCGAGCAAGGCGGCGACTTGACGCAGCTGGACGCGATCGAACAAGCCGCGCGCGACGAAGTGCAAGCCGCACTGGCCACCGCCGGCAGCGACCCTTGGCCAGCCGCTGAGAGCGCGTTCACCGACATCCAGACCACAGGAGCGGGCCAATGGTTTTGAACATGAGCTACGCGCAAGCCGCCGTGTTGGCGGTGCAGCGCGAAATGAGCGCCGACCCCCGCGTGGTGGTGATGGGCGAGGACGTCGGCCGCGGCGGCATCTTTGGCCAGTACAAGGGCTTGCAAGAAGCGTTTGGCCGTGAGCGGGTGATCGACACCCCCATCAGCGAAGCCGCCATCATGGGCAGCGGCGTGGGCATGGCGCTGGCCGGGCTGCGCCCGGTGGTGGAAATGCGGGTGGTGGACTTTGCGCTGTGCGGCATGGACGAGATCGTCAACCAGGCCGCCAAAAACCGCTACATGTTTGGCGGCCAAGGCCGCGTGCCCTTGGTGGCGCGCATGCCCTCGGGCATTTGGGATGCCTCGGCCGCGCAGCACTCGCAGTCGCTGGAAGCCTGGTTCGCGCATCTGCCTGGCGTGGTGGTGGTCTGCCCCTCCAGCGCCCAAGACAACTACAGCCTGCTGCGCGCGGCCATGCAAAGTGACGACCCGGTGGTCTACATGGAACACAAAACCCTGTGGGGTGTGGAAGGCCCGGTCGACGCCGACCTGGAGATCCCCCTGAGCCGCGCCGCGACACTGCGCACCGGGGCCGACCTGACGCTGGTGAGCTGGAGCCGGCAAGTCCATGTGTGTGCGCAAGCCTGTGAGCAACTGGCCGCGCTGGGCATTGCGGTGGAGCTGATCGATTTGCGCACCATCTGGCCCTGGGACCGCGAAGCTGTGTTGCAGTCGTGCACCAAAACTAAGCGCTTGCTGGTGGTGCATGAAGCGATTCAGGCTGCAGGCTTTGGCGCGGAAATCGTCGCCACCGTGGCCGAACACTTGCCCTGCAAGGTCAAACGCCTGGGCGCGCCGCGCATCCCGGTGGGCTATGCGCCAGTGTTGGAAGCCCAAGCCCGGGTGGGCGTGGAAGCCATTGTTCAGGCCGCGCAGCAGATGACGCGCGGCGCTTGACGTCCATCGTTCCCATTTTGTGACGGGATGTAAACACCTATTGCACAAGTCGCTAAACGATGTAAACTGTTTACATCGTTTCTTAAAAGTGGAAGGTTCATCGTGCATGACTTCAAACATTACTGGCAGCTTTTCTCGCAACTGCGCCGCCGCTTGTCTGATGCCATGTATGTGCCCACCGCCACGGGGTCGCACGACATGGGCGATCACTATTTAGGCAACCTGACGAGTGCTTATGTGGAATTTAAGAATTTCCCAGACGCCGGCCGCAAGCCGTTTCATCGCATTCAAATTAAGGTGGGCGCACCCTCGGACCCGCATTGATGGCATGACCCTCCGAGCCGCCCACTGAATCAAGGACGTCAGCCGCTTGCCCCCACAGACTGGACAGGCCGGCCATTCAAACCCGAAAGTGACCGCTGGCGGCATCGATCAAATGCTGCTTGAAAGCCAAGGCCAAAGGCGCGAGTTTCTTGCTGGCGGGATGCACAATGTGCCAGGCCGAAGGCAAGGGAAAACCGGCTACATCGATCACTTTCACACCATGTTCTTTCTCCAGCCCATGCAAAGCATGGCGTGAGACCAGTCCCAAGCCCAGTCCCCCGGCCACCGATTCCTTGAGTGCCTCGTTGCTGCCCAGCTCCAAGCGGATGTCCGGCCTGAACTTCAATTTGCGAAAAAACTGATCGCCGGTCATGCGCGTGCCCGAGCCTTTTTCGCGCAGGATGAAGCGTCGCTCGGCCAGTTCGCTCAAAGGGACGGCTTTGCGTTTGGCGAGTGGGTCTTTGGTGGGTGCGATCAACACAATCGGATTGGGCATCAACACCTCATCACCCAAATCCATGTCGGCGGGCGGCATGGACATGATGTACAAATCGTCCAGGTTGTCCCGTAAACGTTGCACCACGCCGTCTCGGTTGAGGATGTGCAGCGCCACATCAATTTCCGGATACCGTTTGCAAAAGCTGCCAATCAAGCGCGGCATGAAGTACTTGGCCGTACTCACCACCGAGACATGCAGTTTGCCGCGCGACAAGCCCTTGGTCGCGTCCACCTGTTGCTCAAAGTTGTCCCACGCTTGTGACATGGTACGCGCGGTTGCCGCCAAGTCTTTGCCCACCTCGGTGAGGTAGATTTTTTTGCTGACCACTTCGTACAACGGCAAGCCCACGGACTGCGTCACCTCTTTCAATTGCATCGAGGCCGTGGGCTGTGTCACATGCATCCGCTTGGCGGCCGCGCTGACGCTGCCCGTGTCGGCCAACGCCAAAAACAATCGCAACTGCCGAAATGTGATGTTCATCGATTTTTATCTATACACAGCCGCATGAGAATCGATTTTACAAGATGACGGTGTCGACCTAGGATCAGCGCCCAGGGACACTCTCATGCACAACCTTCTCGACCCCGCCATTCTTTTTTTTGTCATCGGCGCATTGGCTGGCGCCATCAAATCCAATCTGGAAATCCCGCCGGCAATCTCTCGATTCCTCTCGCTTTACCTGCTCATGGCCCTGGGCCTGAAAGGAGGCTTCGCCCTTTCTGAGTCGGGGCTGACTGCTGACGTCGGGCTCAGCCTGGGCGCAGCCGTGGCGTTGGCCCTGGTTATTCCTTGGCTGGGGTATGGACTGCTGCGGCGCATCGTCTCCGGTTTTGATGCGGCGGCTGTCGCAGCCACTTATGGCTCTGTCAGTGCGGTGACCTTTGTCACCGCTGTGCAGTATTTGGAAAATCAACACATCGCCTACGGTGGCCACATGGCGGCTGCGATGGCATTGATGGAGTCGCCCGCCATCATCATGGCGGTCATTTTGGCCAACCATTTGCGCCAAACCAGCCCCCCCGGTCTGCCGCAGAACCGCCATGGCTCAGCCGATTTGCAGGACGCTCCAAACAAAGCGGGGGTCTCTGTCGGCAAAATCTTGTACGAATCATTCACCGATGGTGCGCAGTTGCTGTTGTTGGGCGCCATGGTCGTGGGCATGGTCACAGGCGAGTCCGGCAAGACGGCCATGGAACCCTTCTCTGGCGACCTGTTCAAGGGCATGTTGGCCTTCTTTTTACTGGACATGGGCTTGATGGCGGCTCGCAATCTGCCTCAGGTGAAAGGGCAATCACCCCTGTTGATGGCTTACGCGGTGCTGGGGCCGGTCGCGCATGCGGCCTTGGCCTTGGGGATGGCGATGCTGCTCAAGCTGCCCACAGGCGACGCGGCCCTGCTCATGACCTTGGCGGCCAGCGCGTCCTACATCGCCGTCCCTGCGGTACTCAGATTTGCCCTGCCGGAGGCAAGTCCTTCGCTGTACTTTGGCTTGAGTCTGGGTGTGACCTTCCCTTTGAATATTCTGTTGGGTATCCCTGCTTATGTCGGCTTCGCCCAAGCCGTTCTCTCGTGAGACTGCGATGCCCTGTACTGCCCACTCTGCCCACTCCACCTATGCCGGCCTGCGTGTTTCGCTGCTGACGCAACATGGCAAGCAGCACGTGCTGCGGTCTGTTTTGGAGTCGGGCCTGGGTTGCCAGCTCGTCCACACCGACGGCTTCGATACCGATTTGCTGGGCACCTTCACACAAGATGTCGCACGCGCGGGCTCACAGCTGGAGGCCTGTCGCAGAAAAGCCCGCATCGGTATGACGCTGACCGATGCCGCTGTCGGCATTGCCAGCGAAGGCGCTTTTGGCCCGGACCCCTTTGCTGGACTGATGCCTTGGAACACCGAAATGGTGCTGTGGGTAGATTCTCGGCAGGGCACAGAGGTGACGGGCCTGGCGCAGGGTCCGGCGCAAAGCATGCAAAACACCGTCATGACGGCGGACGAACTCATGCGTTTTGCCAACGAGGCTTTGTTTCCTGAACACCATTTGGTACTGCGTCCCGACCACCCCGAGCATCCACAAATTTACAAAGGCCTGGCTGACGCGAACAGCCTCTTGGCTGCATTTCACGCGGCTCAAGCGGTTTCGCCGCAAGGCCAGGTTTTTGTTGAAAACGACCTGCGCGCATTTTGCAACCCCACAAGACAGGGTCTCATTCGGCAAGCGGGGGAAGATCTGGTGCGCAAGCTCGGGTCGTTTTGCCCGCATTGCCAAGCCCCAGGTTACTGGCTGCGCAAGCGTGAGTCCGGCAGGCTTTGCAAAGCCTGCCAAAAACCGACCCAGTTGGCCGTGGCCGAACTTTGGTCATGCCCGCAGTGTGCACATGCAGAGCGGCGCCCGATCAACGCCGGCCAATGGGCTCCTCCCGGTCAATGCGATTTTTGCAACCCATGACGCGGACTCACCGCCCCGGCCACACCGGCTTGCGCTTCTCGTTGAACGCTGCTAAGCCCTCGCGGGCGTCTTCGGTCATGGCGAGCATGGCGATCTGGCTTTCGGTGTAGGCAATGGCTTGCTCAAATGTCATGTCGGCGATGGCCTTCATGGCGTATTTGCCGCGCCGGATGGCGGTGGGCGATTTGTCGGCGATGCGCTCGATCAGCCACTGGGTTTTGGCATCCAGCTCGGCGGCCGGGACGACGTGGTTCACCAGCCCGGCGCTTTGCGCTTCTTGCGCTGAAAACGGCTCGCCGGTCAACGCCCACTCGCGCACGATGCGGCGCGGCACCAGGTCTTGCAGCAAGCTCATCACCTGCATCGGGAACACGCCAACTTTGACCTCGGGCAGGCCAAACAACGCATGGTCGGCGGCCACCGCAAAGTCGGCCATGCACAGCAGACCCATGCCTCCGGCCATGCAGGTGCCGTTGATGCGGGCGATGATGGGCAAAGTGGCGTTTTGCGCCTGGCGCAGCAAATCGGCATAGGCCACATTGGGTTTGGAAAAATCAAACGCAAAGCTTTGGCCGGGCTGCAAATCGCCGCCGGCGCAAAAGGCTTTGTCACCCGCCCCGGTCAA
>CANFYZ010000077.1 GCA_947451385.1 Comamonadaceae bacterium
ACAAAGACTACAAGCTCATCTTCATTGGCGACGCCACCATGAGCCCTTACGAGATTTTGCAAACCGGCGGCAGCGTGGAATACAACAACGAAGAACCCGGTGCCGAATGGCTGCAGCGGCTCACCCACACCTTCCCCAAGTTCGCTTGGATCAACCCCGAGCCGCAAGGCGTTTGGCAATACCGCCAAAGCATTGCCATCATCCAGCAGTTGATGAGTCAGCGCATGTTCCCGTTGACCTTGAAAGGTCTGGAAGATGCGATGCGCATGCTCAGCAAATAACCCACCCGGCGCTGCGGCACTGGGGGATCCATGCTGTCGCCTGCAAGGTCGGCAGCCAGAATGACCACATGAACCACACCCATCACAGCCCTTTGCATCCCACCCTGGGCATGGCCCTGACACGCCGTGACTGGCTTCAGGGCGCGGCCGCCGCAGCCTGGGGCCTGTCGCCAGCCTTCTCACATGCCGATGCGTGGCCCAACAAGCCACTCCGCCTGGTGGTCCCCTTTGCGCCGGGCGGAAGCTCTGAAATTGTGGCGCGCGCCTTGGCAGGGGAGATGGCCAAAACCATCGGCCAAAATGTGTTTGTCGAGAACAAGCCGGGCGGGGCAGGCAATATTGCGATGCAAGAAGTTGCCAACGCCACGGATGAACACACCCTCATTTTGGGACACATTGGCACCTTGGCGGTGAACCCCTTCATCTTTGCCAAACTGCCTTACGACCCGATCAAAGATTTCACACCCATCACGCTGATTGCCAAAGTGCCCAGCTTGTACGTGGTGCACCCCGATCTGCCGGTGAAGAATCTGAAAGACTTTGTGGCCTATGCCAAAGCCCGACCCGGCCAACTCAATTACGGTTCGGCGGGCAATGGCAGCGCAGGCCATTTGGCGTTTGAATACCTCAAGATGGCCACCGAAACCTTCATGCTGCATGTGCCTTATCGCGGCACCGGTCCGATGTTGACCGACCTGATGGCGGGCCGTCTGCAAGCCGCCGCCGTGGGCGCGCCGGCCTTGCTGCAGTTCATCAAAGCAGGCCGCCTGCGCTGCATCGCCACCGGCACCACCACGCGCCTGCCGCAATTGCCCGATGTCGCAACGGTGGCCGAACAAGGCTACAAAGGCTTTGAGATGACGCAGTGGTACGGCCTGATGTCGCCGAGCAAAATGGCCAAGTCGAATGTGGACAAGTTGGAAAAAGAAGCCATGGCGGCGACGCGGACGCCGGTGGTGCATGACAAACTCAGCCAAGACACCGCGCTGGCCATCGGCAACACGAAGACCGAATTTGAAGCCTTCATCAAATTGGAACAAGCGCGCTGGAAGCCCGTGATTGCGCGCGCCAGCATCAAGCCGGATGGCATGTAAGCTGCCGCACCCAGCGACAGCCCCCTCCGGCCAGCCGCTTCAATCGGCGTAGCCGGGCAGCTCGCGGTCCAACACCCGCATGCGGGCTTCAAAGAACAGGCGCTCACGTTCAGCGCGCGGATGGCGGTCGTGCACCGAGGGTGTTTTGACCCGCGCCACCACCTCCGGGCTGAGCACTTCAATCGGCTGCCCCGTGGACAAAGCCATCACCTGCGCGCGGCACACGCGCTCAAGCTTGTAGAGGCGGCGGTACGCTTGGGCCACGGTCTCGCCGGTCACCACCACGCCGTGGTTTTTCATGAACAAAATCGGCTTGTTGCCCAGGCAAGCCGCCAGTCGCTCGCCTTCTTCCAAACTGCTGGCCAGGCCTTGGTAATGGTCGTCGTAGGCAATTTGTCCGTCAAAGAAGGCCGCCGTCTGGCTGGCTGAAATCAGGCGGTTGTCTTGCAGCATGTTCAAAGCCATGGCCCAATGCTGGTGTGTGTGCAACACCACATTGGCCCCAGTGATGCGGTGCAGCGGCGCATGGATGCATTGCGCCGACAACTCCACCACCCCGCGTCCTTCCAAGGTGTGGCCTGCTTCATCAAAAACAATCATGTCGCTGGCCCGAGCCTCGGACCAATGCAAGCCAAAGGGCAAGACCAGATACTGCCCTTCCACGCCGGGCACTTTCATGGTGAAGTGGTTGTCAATGCCTTCTTCCAATTCATCCAGCACCGCCATCCGCAATGAGGCGGCCAAATGCACCTTGGCTTGGTGAAGGGGTTCGGGGGCGGTGGCACGGGGCAATGTATGAACCGACATGAGGACCTCTGGTGTGAAAAACCCGATTGTGCCCAAGTTTGGCGCGACGTGTGCATACAATAGCCAGCGGTCTGTCGCCGTAGTTCAATGGATAGAACGAGTGCCTCCTAAGCGCTAAATACAGGTTCGATTCCTGTCGGCGGCACCATTGACGGATTCCCCAAATTCCCTATAGTTTGCCCCTAACTTTGAGATGGACTGATCATGATCTCCCAAGACGTCGTTGAGTGGGGCAAGCCCCTGCAGCAAGCATTGCGTGAAACTCCCACCCCGCAGGGCACGCAAGTGTTGGTCAAGGTGAAGTACTGTGGCGTTTGCCACTCCGATGTGCACATCCGCGACGGTTATTTTGACCTGGGTGGCGGGCGCAAATTCCAGATGTCCGAGCGCGGCATGAAGCCACCGGTCACCATGGGCCATGAACCCTACGGCACAGTGATCTCAGGCGGCCCGCAGGCCGGTGAGCTGCCCATCGGCGAAGACCGCTTGGTGTATCCATGGACAGGTTGCGGCCAATGTGACCGTTGCCTGGACGGCGTGGACAACTGGTGCCCGACGCCACGCTTCATCGGCATCCAAGCCTCGGGGGGCTACGCCGACCATCTGCTGGTGCCGCATGCCCGCTACCTGCTGGACGCCACGGGCATCGAGCCCAGCTTTGCGCCAATTTTGGCCTGCTCGGGCCTCACCACCTACAGTGCCGCGCGCAAGCTGATGCCTTGCAAGCCGCAAGACTGGATCGTGATCATGGGCGCGGGCGGCCTGGGCCTGATGGCGGTCGCCATGCTCAAAGCCATGGGACACGAACGCATTGCTGTGTGCGAAATTGACGAGAGCAAATGGGCCGCTGCCCGCGAGATGGGTGCGCTGGAGACCTTCAACCCCAGCCAAGACAACGCACTGAGTCAGTTGCAGGCCCTGCCCGGCGGGGTCTGGGGCGTGATGGACCTGGTCGGCGCGCAAAGCACGGCGACCCTGGGTATTGCCGCCCTGCGCAAAGGTGGCCGTTATGTGGTGGTGGGTTTGTTTGGCGGCGAAATCCCGGTTTCGTTGGTGACCATGGCGCAGCGCGCCATCTCAATCCAAGGCTCCTATGTGGGCTCGTTGCAGGAGTTGCGTGAAGTCGTGGCGCTGGCGCAAACCGGAAAACTCAAATCCATCCCTATCGCCACTTGCGGCATGGACCAAATCTCTGAAGTGCTGGACCGGCTCAAAGCGGGCACGGTGCTCGGCCGCGTGGTCGCGCAAATGTAATTACGAGTGGGTGTGCGCGACCTGCGCCCACCCACTCACCAAGGCGACAGCGCCCTGGCGTGCCTGCGCCTACGATGCCGCATGCAATCCTCTCATCCGCTGCTGAACGCGCCCATCTTGCCGACCATTTGGCGCCTCAGCGTGCCGAACATGGTGGCCATGATGGCCGCGGCTTTGGTCACCATTGCCGAGACCACCTATGTCGGTCAGCTGGGCACAGCGCCCTTGGCCGGTATGGCCTTGGTCTTTCCCTTGGTCATGTTGCAACAAATGCTGTCTACCGGCTCCATGGGCGGTGGCATTTCGTCGGCCGTCAGTCGGGCTCTGGGGGCGGGCAACGAAGAAAGAGCGCAATCTTTGGCGCTGCATGCCAGCGTGATTGCGCTGGTCTTGGGCCTGTTCTTCACGCTGTTGTTCGGGGCTTTTCGCATCGACATGTTGCAAGCCATTGGCGGCCAAGGCGAAGCGCTGAACCAAGCCTCTCTGTATGCCGCTGTGGCTTTTTCAGGCTCGGTGAGTATCTGGTTGACCAATGCCTTTGCCTCGGTGATTCGCGGTTCAGGCAATATGAAAACGCCTTCTGCGGTGCTGCTCACGGTGTCCGTGTTTCAGATCGTGCTGGGCGGCAGCTTGGGCCTGGGTTGGGGGCCTGTGCCCCGGCTGGGCATGGTCGGCGTGGCCATGGGGCAACTGATTGCCTTCACGGGAGGGGCTTTGTTTCTCGGGTTTTACCTGCATTCACCGGCCAGCCGGGTGCGCCTGGTGTTCAAAGGGCCGCTGCGCTGGGCCGACTTTTATGACATCTTGAAAGTGGGCGGTATCTCCAGCATCTCTTCGATCCAAACCGTGCTGACGATTTTGATTTTGACCCGCCTGGTATCGCAGTTTGGCACCGAGGCCTTGGCCGGTTATGGCATTGGCACCCGGCTGGAGTTTTTACTCATCCCCATCACCTTCGCCATCGGTGTGGCCTGCGTGCCCATGGTGGGCGTGGCCATTGGCGCGGGTCTGGTGCAGCGCGCGCGCCAAGTGGCTTGGACGGGCAGCACGCTGGCGGCCCTGATGATCGGCGTGGTCGGCACCATCGCCGCGGTCAACCCCAACCTGTGGAGCAGCCTGTTCAGCGATTCCGCCACGGTTCAAGCCTTTGCCCGCAGCTACTTCCAGTGGGTTGGCCCTTGGTACAGTTTGTTTGGCTTTGGTCTGTGTTTGTACTTTGCCTCACAAGGTTCGGGCAAAGTCCTCGGCCCTGTCTTGGCAGGCACCATCCGTTTGTTGATCGTGGCCGTCGGCGGTTGGTGGTTGCTGCACCACGGCGCAGGTGCCACCGACATCTTCACCCTGGTGGGCGTGGCCATGGGCGTGTATGGCCTGGCCTCAGGCTTGGCGATGTACTGGACGCCGTGGGGGCCGATCTCTTCTCAGCCTGTTCACCCCCCCAAAAAACCAGCGTGAGCTGGAACGGGATCAAAACCAGAAAAAGCCCAAGCGACGGCCTGGGTTGAACAGCTCAAAGCACAATGGCTTCGTCGGTGCGGCTGTCACCTTTGTTGTCTTTCCAGGTCACCGCAATTTTGTCGCCTGCTTTGGCGCCTTTGATGGCAAATTGCATGAACGGATTCTTGGACATTGAATGCCCCCACTCGGCAGACAAAACCAGTTTGCCGTTGTGGGTGGCGGTGACTTCTTGAATGTGCCAGGCGGGCACGATTTTGCCGGCGGCATCTTTGCGCAGCCCGGTTTCCATTTCGTGACTCATCAAAACGCGCACCGTGGCTTTGTCGCCAGCGGCTTGGGCGCGAATGCGCATCGGATCGGCCATGCTGAACTCCTAATGGGAAATGTTGTTTGTGTGTGCGAATGGGGGCTCAATCGCCGCACCCACCCAAGGTGACTTTGACTTCTTTTTTGGCCCACAAGGCTTTGCCGTCAGCCATCAAGGCCACGGCATACACGTCCGAGGTTTGGCCCATCTTGATGCGGGTGGCGAAGTTGTTGTCTAGCGCTTCAGAGCTGTGAAAAATAGCCGCCAAAGCGAGTGCATTTTTTTCTACCAAGAGCAGCATGGCTTTCACACCGGGCAATGCCGTACTCATGCCCATGGGCACCACGGCCCCGTTTTCTGCGACGTCGGGGGCGGTCAAAATCACGTCTTTGCTTTCCACCAGCGACGCACCGCCAGCGGCCTTGATCGCGTCTTTGACCGACTTGGCCTCAAACGCGGATTTATTGAACGCCGCTTGCGCAAATTGCGGAAAGCCCGCTGCGGCCAGCAAACTCGCGACAGCCGCACTGCGTTTTAATGTCTCGCGACGGGTGGACATGGGGAATCTCCTTGAATAAGGGGGTGATCTTAGGCGAATAACCCAACAAGAGCACAAAGGATGCATCCGTTGGCAAAACGTGGACAATCGATGGCTTTGTCAAGGCACGGACACAGCAACATGAGACAACAGCAAGGAGACACTGGTGGATCTCGCTAGTTTATTGGAAACCTGGGGCGACACGAATGTCTTGGCCGCGGCCGGGGCTTTGGTGGGCTTCGTCTTTGGCCTGGCCGCACAGCGCAGCCGGTTTTGCACTCGGGCCGCCGTGATTGAAACTTGCCAAGGTCAGCTCGGTGACCGGTTCGCGGTCTGGTGGCTGGGCTTCAGTGCTTGCTTGCTCGGCGTGCAAGCCTTGGTCTTTGCGGGCGCGTTGCAACCGCAGACGTCCCGCTTCATCGCCCCCTTGGGCAGTGTCTCGGGTGCACTGATCGGTGGCCTGCTTTTCGGTGTCGGCATGATCATGACGCGGGGCTGCGCAGGCCGGCTGCTGATTTTGTCGGCCACGGGCAACCTGCGCGCCTTGATCACGATCGTGGTCTTTGCGCTCGCGGTGCAAGCGAGCATATCTGGTTGGTTGGCGCCGACGCGCTTGGCCGTGGCCGCATGGTGGCCCATCGATGGTGGGCCCGGTCGCGACCTGTTGCAGATCACAGGCATCGGCCGCTCGGGCGGCTTGGCGCTGGCGGTATTGGCTTTTGTCAGCGCCGCATGGCTCTGTGCGCGCAATCTGCCCGGTCGTTGGGCTTTGGCGCTGGGTGCCATCACGGCGGGCTTGTGTGTGGCCGCGGGCTGGGGACTGACGCAAGCCATCGCCTCGCAATCTTTTGAGGCGGTCAAGATTCAAAGCATCAGCTTCAGCAGCGCCTCGGCCGAATGGCTGATGCGTGTCCTGTCCACCGGCAATGCACCCCGCTTTTCTTTTGACGCGGGGATGCTGCCCGCTACTTTCTTGGGTGCCTGGGTCGGCGCTTTGATGGGCGGCGACTTTCAATGGCAGAGTTTTCAGAAAGAGCACAAATTGGGGCATTACCTCGTTGGCGCGCTGCTGATGGGTCTGGGCGCCGTGCTGGCCGTGGGCTGCACCGTGGGTGCAGCCATGGCCGGGGGTGCCATGTTTGCATTGACTGCCTGGTTGACCTTGATCACCATTTGGCTTGGCGCTGGCCTGGCCTGGCGCGCACACCGCGCCATGGGCTGGCCAGTGTGACGCCTCACGCCAGGGTGTCGGCCCAGATATTGCGGGCCCAACCCAAGGCGTAATAGCCTTCGAGTTCATTGGCCGCGGCAGAGAGTCCGCCCGAACCCGGCACGGTGAGCATGGTTTTTTTATCGGCGTCGTAACGGTGCACGCTGGACACATGCACCACGTCTTTGGCACTGACAAAGCTGTAGCACGTGTTGTTGTAGACCGGCGTGGGGTTCACGCTCTGGCCGGTCAACAAGGCCACCACCGCCGCCGCGCAGGTCTTGCCGTGCTGGTTGGCCATGTGACCTGACTTGGGCATGGCCGGTGCAATTTGGATCGCATCCCCCAGCACATGAACGTTCTTGGCAGCCTTGGACTCGAAGGTCAAAAAGTCCACCTCGCACCAGCGCTGGTTGGCGGTGGCCAAACCGGCTTTCACCGCCACGTCGCCCGCACGCATGGGCGGGATCACGTTCAATATATCGGCCTTCAGGTCGTCGTTGAAATCAAACTTCAAGGTTTTGGTGGCCACATCGACGTCGATCACATTGTGTTTAGGACGGTACTCGATGATGCCTTGGTAACGTTCAGCCCAGGCTTTTTTGAACAAGGCACCCTTGGAGGTCACGTCGTCATTCGCGTCCAGAATCAGCACCTTGCTTTTCGGTTTGGACTGGCGGAAGTAGTCGGCCACTTGGCATGCGCGCTCGTAAGGTCCGGGTGGGCAGCGGTAGGGTGCCAAAGGAATCGACATGGCGAACACGCCGCCGTCGGGCAGGGCTTCCAGTTGTTTGCGCAGCGCCAGCGTTTGTGCGCCGGCCTTCCAGGCATGCAGCACCTGGTCTTGCGCGCCGGCTTTTTGCATGCCGGGCAAACTTTCATACATGAAGTCCACACCAGGCGAAACCACCAGACGGTCATAAGACAATTCGCTGCCGCTGGCCAAGATGACGGTACGCCGTTCGACATCGATGCGACTGACCCGGTCTTGCACCCATTGCACACCATGGCGTTTGACCAGGTTGTCATACGGTGTGGTGATGTCCGCCATCGACTTGCTACCGCCCAGCACCAGGTTGGACAAAGGACAAGAAACAAAGGCGGGGTTGGGTTCGACCAAGGTCACCTGAATGCCATAGTCCGACCACAGGCGGATGTACTTGGCCGCAGTGGCGCCCGCATACCCGGCGCCAATGACCACGACGCGCGGCCCCTTGCCGGCAGAGCTGGCACAGCCCGAGATCAGGCCCAGGGCCCCCAAAGCGGAGCCGGTTTGCAATAAATGACGACGTTGCATGAAAGAGACTCCTTATTTTTTTTGCGCAGCAAAGTGCGCGGCGATGGCGTTGATCTCGTCATCGGTATAGCCTTTGGCCAACTGATGCATGATCGTCGCCGCTGGCAACCGACCGGCTTTGAAATCCAGCATTTTTTGGGCAATCACTTCTTGCGGCACACCGGCCAAAGAGATCATGCCGGGCTGGGCCTGACCGTTGGTGCCGTGGCAGGCGGCGCAAGAAGCAGCCCAATTGCGCGCTTGCGCTGCGGAGGGGGCTTGGGCGTAGGCCGTGGTCGCCAGCGTCCAGCACAAAACCGCTGGGAAAATTTTGAATTTCATAGAGACTCCTTGAAGGGTGTGATGTTAGAGGCAATCGAGCCAAAGGTTCAGCCTTCGACAAAGACCCGCGCCTTGCGCGGTGTCAGGACCAAGATCTCGCCCTCTTTAAAGTCTTGCTGGCGGTATTGCGAAGCAGACAACTGCGCCTCGATGATGGCATCTTTGCCAAAGTGGGACTCGACGGGCTCCAGCTCCAAACGGGCGACTGGCCCGACCACGATAGCACGGGTCAACTTGGCCACAATGCCGGTTTGGGCTTGTCCCGCTTGATACCGGCTCACATCCAAGTCATGCGGGCGCACATAGGCAAACGCTTTGGCATCTTGCACCTGGCCGTGTTCAGGGGTGTCCAAGCGCACGGCGTGCTGATCGGCACCGATCAGCATTTCGCCTTCGTGCGCACGCCCATGGAACAAATTCACATCGCCCAAAAAGCCATACACAAAGGGGCTGGCCGGGTGATCCCATACATCTTGCGGCGAGCCGATTTGCTCGATGTTGCCTTTGTTCATCAGCACCACACGGTCGGCCACTTCCAGTGCTTCTTCCTGGTCATGGGTGACAAAAATGCTGGTCACATGCAACTCGTCATGCAGGCGACGCAACCAACGGCGCAGCTCTTTGCGCACCTTGGCGTCAAGCGCGCCAAAGGGCTCGTCCAACAACAACACCTTGGGCTCCACCGCCAAGGCGCGGGCCAAGGCAATGCGCTGGCGCTGCCCGCCCGACAGCTGCGAAGGGTAGCGGTCAGCCAACCAATCGAGCTGCACCAAGCCCAGCAACTCGTGCACTTTGCGTTTGATTTCGGCTTCTGGTGGGCGCTGGTTGCGCGGCTTGACGCGCAAGCCAAAGGCCACATTCTCAAATACCGTCATGTGACGGAACAGCGCGTAATGCTGGAACACAAAGCCCACTTGGCGTTCGCGCACATGCACATGGGTGGTGTCGGCGCCACTGAAAGCGATACTGCCTTGGTCGGCCGTTTCCAAGCCCGCGATGATGCGCAGCAGCGTGGTCTTACCGCAACCCGATGGGCCCAGCAAAGCGACCAGTTCGCCGGACTCGATGTCAAGACTGACGTTGTTCAGCGCGGTGAAGTCGCCAAACTGCTTATGGACATTGCGGATTTCAATACTCATGGTTCAAAGGCTTTCCATCGGGGTCAGACGAGGGCGTCAGCGGTCGGTGCCAAAGGACGCTCAGGTGGCGTGTCGGCTGCGGCCTGCATGTCTTTTTCGTGCTGCCACTCGATCACCGACTTGATGACCAAAGTGACCAGCGCCAGCAAGGCCAGCAAAGACGCGACGGCGAATGCGGCCACGGACTGGTATTCGTTGTACAGAATTTCCACATGCAGTGGCATGGTGTTGGTCTGGCCCCGGATGTGGCCCGAGACCACCGACACCGCGCCAAACTCCCCCATGGCCCGCGCATTACACAAGATGACGCCGTATATCAGGCCCCACTTGATGTTGGGCAGCGTCACATACCAAAAGGTCTGCCAGCCTGTGGCGCCGAGCACGATGGCGGCTTGTTCTTCGTCATTGCCTTGCGCTTGCATGAGCGGAATCAGCTCGCGGGCAATGAACGGAAAGGTCACAAAGACCGTGGCCAAAATGATGCCGGGCACGGCAAAAATGATCTTGATGTCATGCGCCTGCAACCAGGGCCCAAACCAGCCCTGGGCACCAAACATCAGCACATAAATCAGGCCCGCCACCACAGGTGAGACCGAAAATGGCAAGTCCACCAGGGTGGTCAACACCGATTTACCTTTGAACTCGTATTTGGCAATGGCCCAAGCAGCCGCCACACCGAACACCAGGTTCATGGGCACCGCAATGGCGGCGGTGATCAAGGTCAATCGGATGGCGGACCAGGCGTCGGGCTCTTTGAGGGCTTCCAGGTAGGCCTCCAGGCCTTTGCGCAAGGCTTCGGTGAACACCGCGGCCAAGGGCAAGACCAGGAATAAAAACATGAAGGTCAGGGCCAGCCCGATCAGGCTGTAGCGGATCCAACGCGCCTCGCTGGTGCCTGCCTGAACTTTCTTGGAGGTCATGGCGGTGCTCATACGGGGGCTCCTGAACGGCGGCGCTGCCAGGTTTGCAAGGCGTTGATGATCAACAGCAACACAAAAGAAAAGACCAGCATGACCAATGCCACCGCCGTGGCCCCAGCGTAGTCGTACTGCTCGAGCTTGCCGATGATGATGAGGGGGGTGATCTCAGAAATCATGGGCATGTTGCCGGCGATGAAAATGACCGAGCCGTATTCACCAATGGCCCGCGCAAACGCCATGGCAAAACCTGTGAGCAACGCGGGTGCGATCGACGGGAAGATCACTTTGGTGAACGTCTGCCAGCGCGTGGCGCCCAGGCAAGTGGCGGCTTCTTCGAGCTCTTTTTCAGCATCCTCCAGCACAGGCTGTACGGTGCGCACCACAAAGGGCAGGCCAATGAAAATCAGCGCAATCACCACCCCGTTGGGATTGAAGGCGAGTTGAATGCCCATCGGTTCCAGGTATTGACCCACCCAGCCATTGCCCGCCAACAGTGCGGTCAGCGAAATACCGGCCACTGCCGTAGGCAATGCAAACGGCAAGTCCACCAAGGCATCGACCATCTTTTTGCCCAAAAAGTCGTACCGCACCAGCACCCAAGCCACCAGCAAGCCGAAAAAAACGTTGACCAGGGCCGCAATCAGCGAAGCACCAAAAGTCAGTCGGTAAGAAGCCAAGACCCGCGGACCCGTGACGGCCGAAACAAACTGGTCCCAGGTCAAGGTGAAGGTTTTGAAGACCAGCGCCGACAGAGGGATCAGAACGATCAGGCTCAGGTAAAAAATCGTGAAACCCAGGGTCAAATTGAACCCGGGCAACACTTTGGCTGGCGCCCGCCGTTTGGCAGGCGCCGCATGAGGCAATGCGGTCATGAGGGAAAAAACTTATTTGACGGTGTAGATCTTGTCGAACTGACCACCGTCGTTGAAATGCACTTTTTGGGCATCAGCGAGTGAGCCAAACACCTCGTTCACTGTGAACAACTGCAAAGGCTTGAACGTGTTGCTGTATTTTTTGAGTACCGTTGGCGAACGGGGGCGCAGCGCATGCTTGGCCGCGATTTCCTGGGCTTCTTCTGAATACAGGTAATCCAAGTAGGCCTTGGCCAACTCGGCTGTCCCCTTCTTGGCCACGGTGCGCTCCACCACAGCCACCGGGTTTTCCGCCACGATACTGATGGACGGATGCACGGCATCGACCTTGCCTTCGCCAAACTCGCGGTCCACCGAAACCACTTCGGATTCAAAGGTCACCAGCACATCGCCAATATTGCGCTGCAAAAAGATGGTGGTGGCATCGCGCCCCCCTTTGGCCAAGACCGGCACATTCTTGTAAAGCTTGCTCACAAATTCAGCCGCGTCAGCGTCCGAGCCGCCCTTCTTTTTCACATAACCCCAAGCGGCCAAATAGGCCATGCGGCCATTGCCACCGGTTTTGGGGTTGACGACGATCACTTTGATGCCGGGCTTGACCAAATCGTCCCAGTCCTTGATGCCCTTGGGATTGCCATTGCGGGTCAAAAACAACATGGTCGAAGAAGTTGGCGAGGCGTTGAAGGCAAAACGTTTGCTCCAGTCTTTGGCCACCAAGCCGGTGCTGGCCAAAAAGTCGACATCGGTGGTGGTGTTCATGGTCACCACATCGGCGTCCAAGCCATCATTCACGGCGCGCGCTTGTGCGCTGGAGCCACCATGGGCCTGGTCGATCTTCACGTCTTTGCCAGTGGTTTTTTTGTAATGGGCGGCAAAAGCAACGTTGTAGTCTTTGTAAAACTCGCGCGCAACGTCATACGACGCGTTGAGCAAAGTCTGGGCACTGACGGCCGCGGCCGTCAAGGTCAAAGCAGTCACGCCCATCCAGCGAAAAATTCGGTTCATACGGTTTCCAATACAGGTTGTGAAGATGCAGCGCCTGTCCAAGGCAATGCCTCGGTCAGGGACTGCAGCAAGGCCAGGCCTAAAGGCCACGCGCCAAAGCCGGCTTCGATGTTAATGTGCCCCGCATTTTGCAGCCTAACCAACTCACTCCCCCAAGAACGGGCATAAGCGCCCGCGGTGCGAATCGGGCAAAACGGGTCGTTGTTGCTGGCCACCACAATGCTGCGGTAAGGCAGGGGCTGGTAAGGCACAGGGGCAAAGTCGGCCAGCACACCGCGTCGCTCGGGATCGGCCGGGGCAACCAGCAAGGCGCCTTGAATGTTCCGCGCGACCTCGCTGGGCAAATGGCTGATGGCGATGCAGCCCAGACTGTGCGCGGCGACCACCACCGGGCCGGGCTGGGCCAAGATGGTGCGTCCAATGGCCGCCACCCAAGCGGTTTTCACAGGCGAGACCCAGTCGTCTTGCACCACCCGCGCAGCGCCAGGCAGCGACTCAGCCCAGAGGCTTTGCCAATGGCCGGGACCAGAATCGCGCCAACCGGGCACGATGACGATGGAGGTTTGTGAAGACATTCTGTCGATCTTGTTAGGTTTAGGTTCAATCACAAAC
>CANFYZ010000078.1 GCA_947451385.1 Comamonadaceae bacterium
TCGACCGATTTCATTCAGCAGTACATTTTCCCGGGCGGCTGCTTGCCGAGTCCGAGCGAGTTCCGCAAGCAAGCCCAACTCGCCGGTTTGCAGGTGGAGGATGAACTGAAATTTGGCCCCGATTACGCCGAAACCTTGCGCCGCTGGCGGCATGATTTCATGGCGCAACTGACCACGGTTCGGCAACTTGGTTTTGACGACCGTTTCATCCACCTGTGGGAGTTTTATCTGGCGTACTGCGAAGCCGCGTTCGATGAACAAAACATCGACGTGATGCAGTTCACCTTGCGCAAACCGGCTTAAGGACGACATGCAGCAAAAACGTCGTTCTCCGTGGCAAGTGGCCAGCGCTGGGTTGCTGGGGGCCCTGTTGGGGATGCTGTGGTTTGGCGCGGCCCAGGCGTTCGAATCTTCTTTGCCCGGCGCCGTCGCCACCGCGCCGGTGCGCATGACGGTGTGGGGTTTTGAGGTGTACGACGCCAAACTCTGGGCCCGTCCAGACTTTGCGCCAGCGCAATATGGGCGCCACCCTTTTGCGCTGGAATTGCAGTACCTGCGCGGCCTGAAAGGCGGAACCATTGCCCAGACCTCGCTCGACGAAATGAAACGCCAAGGGCCGATGAATGAGCAGCAAAGCCAAGCGTGGTTAAAAACCATGCAAGGTCTGTTTCCTGATGTGAAAAAAGGGGACCGCATTACCGGCGTGCACAAACCCGAGCAGGGCGTCGAATTTTGGGTGAACGACCGTCTGGTGGGCCTGGTGAACGACATGCAGTTTGCGCAACTGTTCTTTGGGATTTGGTTATCGCCACAAACTTCTGCGCCTGATTTGCGCAAGTCGTTACTGGCGCGTTGGCCTTAAACCAGACCGCTGGCCCCATGACCGTCCCTGCCCAGCTCACTGCTTTCAGCCATGCCAACAGCGCGGCGGCGGGCGGGCTCGGCTTGCCGTTGGCGTTTGTGGCCCTGCCGTTGTATGTGCATTTACCGCACTGGTACGCCACCCACTATGGCGTGCCTTTGGCGGCGCTGGGCATGGTGTTGTTGTTGAGTCGCTTGACCGATGCCCTCATCGATCCGTGGATGGGTCGGCTCAGTGACCGTTTGTATGCGCGCTCAGTGTCGGCGGTCAGGTGGGCGGCGCTGTTCGCGGCCTGCGGTCTGGTCCTGGGGTTTACCGGTTTGTTTTTTCCGCCTGCGCCATGGCGCGAGCCTGGGCAGGCTGAGGGTTTGTTGTGGTGGGTGGCCGCCATGCTGACGCTCAGCCATCTGGCCTACAGCGCCTTGGGCATCTTGCACCAGTCGTGGGCGGCGCTGCTGGGGGGCGATGCGGTGCAGCGGAGTCGTTTGGTCAGTTGGCGCGAAGGCTGGGGCTTGGCGGGCGTGTTGTTGGCGGGTGCGTTGCCCACGCTGGTGGGCATGGCCGGCACGACGGGCGTGCTGGCTTGTACCTTGGGACTGGGTTTGTGGGTTTGGTTGCGCAGCATCCAGCCGGACACGCGCAGCGGGGCTGCGTCGACCGCGCCCGCTGTCAACTTGACCCTGCCTTGGCGCTTTGCTGCTTTCAGGCGGCTGATGACGGTGTTCTTGCTCAATGGGGTGGCCAGCGCGGTGCCGGCCACCTTGGTGCTGTTTTTTGTTCAAGATCAAATTCAAGCGTCTGCAGACATGGCCCCTTGGTTTTTGACTTTGTATTTTGCAGGCGGTGCCTTGTCCTTGCCCTTGTGGTTGGCGTGCATTCGCCGCATCGGTTTGGCCCGCGCCTGGTTTGCGGGCATGGGTTTATCGGTCATGACCTTTGGCGGCGTGAGTGTCTTGGGTGTGGGCGATACCACCGGCTTTGCCTGGGCTTGTGTGTGCTCGGGCCTGGCCCTGGGCGCTGATCTGGCGGTGCCCGGGGCGCTGCTGAATGGTTTGATTGACGAGTTGGGTTTTCGTGCCCGCGCCGAAGGCGCATTTTTGGGTTGGTGGAGCTTGGCGAGCAAATTGAATTTGGCCCTGGCGGCAGGCACGGCCTTGCCCTTGCTGGGTTGGTGGGGCTATGCCCCAGGAAACCAGGCGCCTGCCGCTTTGCAAGCTTTGACCTGGGCTTATGTGTTGTTGCCCTGTGCGCTCAAGTTGTGTGCAGCACTGGGGTTGTATGTTTTTTTCGTCCGGCCGAGGAGCCTTGTATGAATCGACGTTTGGTTTTAAAGCGCATGGGCAGCTGGTCTGCTGTCTCTGCGGTCTCTGCAGGTGGCGCCGCCACCTTGCTCAGTGGTTGCGCAGGACCGCAGCCCGCCGATTACGCGCAAGAAAAACCGGTGCTGGATCTGCGCCAGTATTTCAATGGCACGGTTGACGCTTGGGGCGTGTTCACCGACCGCAGCGGCAAAGTGGTCAAGCGTTTCACCGTGGTCATGCAGTGCAGCTGGCAAGGTAACGACGGTGTGCTCGACGAAGCCTTCACTTACAGCGATGGCACGCTGCAACGTCGGGTTTGGCGTCTTCAAGCCCTGCCAGACGGCCGCTACATCGGCCGCGCCGACGACGTGGTGGGTGAGGCCCAGGGTCAAGCCAGTGGCAACGCCTTGCGCTGGCAATACACCTTGGCTTTGCCGGTGGACGGACGCGTGTGGGAGGTGCAGTTTGACGATTGGATGTACCTGATGGACCAACGCGTGATGTTGAACAAAGCGGTGATGAGCAAATGGGGTGTGCGCTTGGGTGAAGTCACCCTGTCGTTCACCAAGCGATGAGGAGCGACACATGAGCACCAATTTTTCTCCTACCGCCCCGCCCGTGCAGTTGCCGTCTGTGGCCAAGCCCGTCGCTGCCCGAACCTGGGGCGCTCCGATGAATGCCCCCATGGCCCAGTGGGCGGGCAAGCGGGTTTGGTTGATTGGCGCGTCCAGCGGCATTGGCCAGGCTTGCGCCATCGCCTTGGCCCGCGCGGGCGCGCAAGTGGTGGTGTCGGCGCGGCAAGTGCAGCAGGTTCCGAACCAGCCGAACATCCAGCCGGTGGCCATGGACGTGACCCAAGCCGAGAGTGTGCAAAGCGCCGTCGAAACGGTGCAACGCACCTTGCTGCAGCACCCCACAGGGGGCGGCCCGCTGGATTTGGTGGTCTATTGCGCCGGCCATTACCACCCCCAACGCGCCACCAACTTTGATTTGGCCGACATGCTGCGCCACCAAGAGGTCAACTACACCGGCGCATTGCGGGTACTCGACGCCGTGTTGCCCCTGTTGTTGGCGCAAGGCCAGGGCCACATCAGCTTGGTCAGCAGTGTGGCCGGATGGCGTGGCTTGCCCAACGGCCTGGCCTATGGGCCCACCAAGGCCGCTTTGACCCACTTGTCCGAATCGCTGTACCTGGATTTGCAAGACCAGGGCATTGGCGTGAGCGTGATCAATCCCGGTTTTGTGGCCACGCCATTGACTGCAAAAAACAATTTCGAAATGCCCGCTTTGATCAGCCCCGATCAGGCCGCCACGGCCATGCTCAAGGGTTGGGCGCAGGGCGAGTTTGACATTCACTTTCCGAAACGCTTTACGCTTTGGCTCAAACTGTTGCGCTTGCTGCCTTACCGCTGGTACTTTGGGGTGGTGCGCCGCTTTACAGGATTGTGATGAACCCAGCCACAGCGCATACGCCTGATTACAGAGAACGCACGGCTGCGGTGGCTGAATTTTTTGCCACCCTCTCGCCGGCCAGCGTGACGCAGCTCGCGGAGTTTTACGCGCCAGATGCCTGCTTCAAAGACCCGTTCAACGAGGTTCAAGGCCTGCAGGCCATCACCCAGGTGTTCGAACACATGTACGTGGCATTGGAGGCCCCGCACTTTGTCATCACCCGCAGTTTGGTGGACGGGTCAGAGGCATTTTTGACTTGGGAATTCAAGTTCAAGTTCAAGCGCTTTGACACCCACACCCTTCAAACTGTGCGGGGTGGCACGCACTTGCAGTTCAACGCGCAAGGCCTGATCAGCCTGCACCGTGACTATTGGGATGCGGCTGAAGAGTTGTATGAAAAATTACCCTTGTTGGGGGGCGCGATGCGGTGGCTGAAAGCGCGGGCCAACAGCTGAACGCGAAGCCCCTTATTGGGGTCGGGTGTCGATGAAGCTGGCACGCTGCGCCAGTTTGTCGTGCAACTTATGCAGTTGCGGCTGGTTGCTGCGCCAGTCAAATTCAGGAAACCGAAAGTCCAAGTAACTGACCGCGCAAACGACCGCGATGTCAGACAAGCTCATGTGAATGCCGGAGCAAAAAGCTTTGTCGCCCAAGCCGCGCTCCATGGCCTGCAGGGCCAGTTCAACTTTGTTCATTTGGCGCGCGATCCAGGCCGGGCTGCGCTGGGCCTCGGTGCGACCGGCCCAGGTGGCCTCCAGGCGCGCCAGGATGGCGGCGTCCAGCAGGCCATCGGCCAGGGCTTCCCAGGTTTTGACTTCGGCGCGCTCTCGGCCGGAGGTTGGAATCAATTTGCCGACCGGCGACAAGGTGTCTAAATACTCCACGATGACCCGCGAATCAAACACCGCTTCGCCGCCCTCCATGACCAGACAAGGCACTTTGCCCAGCGGGTTGGCGTTGTGAATTTCGGTCTGCTCGGACCAGACGTTTTCGGTGACGAACTGGTAGTCCAGCTTTTTCTCTGACAACACCATGCGAACTTTGCGCACATAAGGACTGGTCACGGCACCGATAAGTTTCATATACGCAATTATGCAGGAGGCAACTTCAAAGAGCTGCCATTCTAGGTGACGACCTACAATCGGGGGATGACTTTTTCTCCGATCTCTGCCCTTTCGCCGCTGGACGGCCGCTACGCCAGCAAACTCAACGCCCTTCGCCCTTTGATGAGTGAACAAGGCTATATGCACCGCCGCGTGCAGGTGGAGCTGGCGTGGTTCACGGCAATGTCAGATGCCGGCTTTGACGAGTTCAAACCCTTGACGCCCGGCGCGCGCAGTTATTTGACGAGTTTGGTGAAAAACTTTTCTGAGGCCGATGCACTGGCCATCAAAGAAATTGAAAAAACCACCAACCACGATGTGAAGGCGGTGGAGTACTGGATTAAATCCAAATTCAAAGACCGCCCTGAGCTGGAAAATGCCGCAGAGTTTGTGCACTTTGCCTGCACCAGTGAAGACATCAATAACACCAGCCATGCGCTGCAGCTCAAGGGCGCGCGTGCCCAAGTCTTGTTGCCTGCTTTGGACGGTTTGATCGACAAGCTGCGCAGCATGGCGCACCAATTTGCGGATGTGCCGATGCTCAGCCGCACCCATGGCCAAACGGCCAGCCCCACCACCGTGGGCAAAGAACTGGCGAACGTGGTGATGCGCTTGCGCGGTTGCCGGGACCACATCGCCGCGGTGAAACTGATGGGCAAGATGAACGGCGCGGTGGGCAACTTCAACGCCCATTTGTCGGCCTGGCCAACGTTTGACTGGGAGGCCTTTGCGCAGCGTGTGATCGAGACGCCGGAGTTCGGCGAAGCGGATGGCGCCACCCAGTGGGGCCTGGGCTTGACCTTCCAGCCCTACAGCATCCAGATCGAGCCGCACGACTACATGGCCGAGTTATTTGACGCCGTGGCCCGCACCAATACCGTGTTGATTGATTTGTCGCGAGACATTTGGGGTTATGTCTCGCTGGGCTATTTCAAGCAGCGCTTGAAGGCGGGCGAGATTGGTTCGTCGACCATGCCGCACAAGGTCAATCCCATTGATTTTGAAAACGCCGAAGGCAATTTGGGCTTGGCCAACGCGGTGCTCAAACACCTGTCTGAAAAACTGCCGATCAGCCGCTGGCAGCGCGACTTGACCGACTCCACGGTGCTGCGCAACATGGGCGTGGGCCTGGGTTATTCGACACTGGCCTATGCCTCGCTCATGACCGGTTTGAACAAACTTGAGCTCAACGAAGACGCCTTGGCGGCGGATTTGGACGCGGCTTGGGAAGTGCTGGCCGAACCGATCCAGACCGTGATGCGGCGGTATGGCGTGCAAGGCGCCTACGAAAAGCTCAAGGAAGTCACGCGCGGTAAAACCGTGTCGGCGGCCGATCTGCACGGCCTGATTGCGGCACTCGATATTCCGCAAGCCGACAAAGACCGCTTGCTCGCCATGACGCCGGGCAGCTATGTGGGCAAAGCGGCCGAGTTGGCACGGCGGGTGTAAGCGGATGGCCCTCAAATCGACCATCTACAAAGTCAATCTGTCGATCGCCGACATTGACCACAACTATTACGCCGACCACGCGCTGACCCTGGCGCGGCACCCGAGCGAGACCGACGAGCGGATGATGATCCGCCTCCTGGCCCTGGCCATTCACGCGCATGAGCTGCACAGTGTCTGTCACGGCGATGGCACCTTGGGCTTTGGCGCGGGCTTGTCGGACCCGGACGATCCGGACCTGTATTTGCGTGACTTCACGGGCCGCACCCGCTTGTGGGTGGAGGTGGGCCAGCCCGAGGACAAACCGCTGAACAAGGCGTGCCAAAAATCAGACGCGGTGCGGGTCTACGCCTTCAACCATGCCGCCGAGGTCTGGTGGAAGGGCATTGAAAACAAGCTCAGCCGGATGGACAAATTGCAGGTCTGGCGCGTCCCCACCGAGGGCTCGCAAGAGCTGGCCAAATTGGCCGAGCGCAGCATGCAAATGCAAGCCACGGTGCAAGAAAACTCGGTCACCTTCAGCAGCAACCAGGGCAGCGTGCACATCGAGCCGGTGCGCTGGAAGTAAGCAGCGCGCCCAACTCAGAGCAGAGAAATTTGCGCCTCGGCCGCCGCCTTAGCCCAATCCCGCTCCTGGGCGGCGCGTTCGGCATAACGGTTAAAGCGCCAAGAGTTGCCTTCCACGGTGATGCGCTGCCACACGCCGCGCTTCTCACCCGGCGTCATTTCGGTCCACAACTGCACCTCTTCAAAAGTGCGACCACAGCCTTTGCACATTTCGTCGCCTTGGCTGGTCGAGCAAATGGCAATGCACGGCGTGTCTGGCGTGCTGGCGTACCATGCCTGCCAAGCCTCGGCGGCGGACACCGGCAGGCTGAATTCGTCCGCGGTGTCTTCGTGGTGGTAGACCATCAAGGCATACACCTCGGCCAAAGCACGCAACTCCCGGGGCAAGGTGATGCCGTCGGGAGAAGGATTTTTGGCGCGCCAGTAGTTGATGGCGGCTTCGATGTCGGTGATGTGAATACCAGCCATGATCTGTGCTCTGAGGGAGAGCGATCATAGCCCGTGATGCGCAGATGGCCGCAAAAAATGCAGGGTTTTTGAGTTACAGGTTTAATTTCGTCTTGAAGGGGAGTAACTCCCACTGCGGGCATGGCCAGGTTTCGATGCATGACTCGCTAAATCAAAACGCCGTCAATACGAAGTGAGCGCCCGCAAGGCGCATTGCCTCCGGTGGATTGGGCCTGTGCCGCGCGCGGGCTGAGTGAGACCTTCGAGAACGAGCCGCAAGGCTTGACATTCAACCTCGAAGGAAAAAAACATGGAATTTTTATCTGCCCCATGGTGGTCGGCTTTGCTGGCGATCGTTTTGATTGATCTCGTTTTGGCCGGCGACAACGCCATTGTGATTGCCCTGGCTGCGCGCAACTTGTCGCCCGAATTGCAAAAGAAAGCCATTCTCTGGGGCACGGTGGGCGCGATTGGCGTGCGCGCGGTGATGACGGTGGGCGTGGTCTGGTTGTTGCAAATCCCCGGCTTGATGCTGGTGGGCGGCCTGGGGCTGCTGTGGATTGCCTTCAAGTTGCTGGTCGACCAGGATGCGGCCGAGCATGACGGGCCTGTCGTGACCACTTTTTGGGGCGCCATGAAAACCATTGTGGTGGCTGACGCGCTGATGGGGGTGGACAACGTGCTGGGCGTGGCAGGTGCAGCCCATGGCGCCATGGACCTGGTGATCATTGGCTTGCTGGTCAGCGTGCCGATCGTGGTGTTTGGCAGTTCGGTGGTGCTCAAGTTGGTCGAGCGTTACCCCCTCATCATTCAATTGGGGGCCGCGGTGTTGGCTTTCACGGCCGGCAAGATGATCGTTGATGAGCCCTTGCTCGGCACATTTTTTGAATCCGACGCGTCTCTGCAGTGGTGGGTGACCCTCGCCTGTGTTTTCGGTGTGTGCGGTGGCGGCTGGTGGTTGAGCCGCACCAAACAAGCGCCAGAAAAAGCCTGACCCGGGGTCTGCTGGACGGCTTTGCTGTGGCGGGCTTTGAAGCCGCGTTGATTGACTCAGCGCTCGAGCAATTGTTCCCGCCACAGTGACTGAACCAGACGCAAACGTGCATCCACAATCGAGGCTTCAATGTGCTCGGCGCCTTGCAGGGGCTGTTGACGTGCCCAATTTTGTGCCGCTTTGAAGCGGTCAATCGCGCCGCTGTAGTCCATCCGTGCCAGTTGCGCTTCGCCCTCGGCGCGCAGAGACTGCAGCGGCCGTCCCTGTGTCATCCAACCCGCGGCCAGCGTTTGCCAAGCCAGGCCATCGCTGGGTTGTTCTTGCAGCCAATTGCGCAACTGGACCAGGTCCTCATTCAAAGCCGTTGAGGGCGCGAGTCGGCTGCGTGCGCGGACAGCGGCCAACAGCTCAGGCCGGCGCACCGCGTTGCTGGCCGGTATGGCGGACAAGGCGGACAGCACCGCGGGCATGTCGCCCGCTTTTTCGGCCAATTCGGCTTTGAGTAATTGCAACAGCCGAAAGGCTTTGGCATCGTTTTGCACCAGAGGTGACAACCGCAGCAGCAAACGCTGCGCGAGTTGCGGATCACGCAACGCCATTTGCGCCACAGCCGCTGTGTAAAGCACACTGACTTGTTTGACCAAGGGTTGCCGCGACAGCTGAGGGTCTGCCGCTTCCTCGGTCCAGCTGCGCAGCAGGTCCACGCCTGGTTGAGACAGCACTTTGGCGCGTGCCGTCATGAGGATGTGCTCCAAATCGGGCCGTTCCAGGGCCGGGCGCACGGTCAGCAGTTGCTGGCGCCCTTGCATGTCGGCCATGCGCTCGGTGGTCATCGGATGCGAGCGCAAATAAGGAAACGAGCCGTTGTCGTTCAAGGCCGCAGCCTGTTGCAGCTTGCCAAACATGCTGACAAAGCCCTGCGGGTCAAAGCCGGCGTCGGTCATGACGCTGTAGCCCACCCGGTCGGCCTCACGCTCCATGTCGCGTGAAAAGCTCAGCTGGTTTTGGATGGCTATGGCTTGGCCCCCGACAATCAATGCTTGTGCGCTTTGAGGGTTCTTGCTGGCGGCCAGCAGACCCAAAATCATGGTGCCAATCATGAGCGGCGTCATGCGCGACTGCGCGCTCATGGAACGCGCAATGTGCCTTTGGGAGACGTGACTGAGTTCGTGTGCCATGACCGAGGCCAATTCATCGCGGCTGGCTACCACGCTGATCAAGCCCAAATGCACACCCAAGTAGCCACCGGGCAAGGCAAAGGCGTTGACGGAGCGGTCCTTGCCGAGCAAAATTTTCCAGGCAAAGCGCTCCTGCATTTCGGGGCTCAATTCGCCGCGCGCCAGCGCACTGGCGACCAGGGGACGCCACAGACTTTGGATGTACTCGTCCAGAATCGGGTCTTCAATGAAGTCCGGGTCACGGTACAGCTCCCGCGCGATCCGATCACCGATGCTGCGCTCTGCATTCAAGGTGATTTCTGAGCCGTCACCCAAACTCGGCAAGGCCGATGGGCCGTTGCCTGCACCCGGCAAAGCAGGGGCCTGGGCCCAGGCCGGGATCAACAGACAAGCTGCGACCCAGGTGACCAGCTTGGCCAGGGGTTTGCGAGACAATGCCAATAACTTCAACCGAGTTCCCATTCTGTGAGCGACCGTATCATGCCCGTTTCGTTCGCGAAACCTGTCAAGCCAGTGTAAATCCTCACGCTAACCCGCAGTCCTTCCAGTCCCATCTTATGAGCACCACTTCACCTTTCACCCATTTTGATGCCCAAGGCCAAGCGCACATGGTTGACGTCGGGGCCAAAGCCGCCACCCACCGCTTGGCCGTGGCCACCGGCTGCATTCAGATGCAGTCGGCCACCTGGCATTTGATTGCTTCGGGGACAGCGAAAAAGGGCGATGTGTTGGGCATTGCCCGCATTGCCGCGATCCAAGCGGCCAAAAAAACCAGCGACTTGATTCCCTTGTGTCACCCCTTGGCGCTGTCGCGAGTGGCGGTCAGCTTTGAGATGCAGGAAGCGCCCGTCCCCCAGGTGCAGTGCACCGTCACGGCTGAAACCGTGGGCCCCACAGGGGTTGAAATGGAAGCCCTCACCGCAGTCCAAGTGGCCTTGCTGACCATCTACGACATGTGCAAAGCCGCCGACCGCGGCATGGTCATGACCGGCGTGAAGCTGTTAGAAAAGCAAGGCGGCAAGTCGGGGCATTGGGTGGGGGAGAAGTAGGTTAGTTGGTCGTCTTGCACGACGAAGGCAAATATTTCGCCTCTAAGCCATTGGTGCTCGCGGGTCCGCAGGTCCATCCGGCAATCGATTTGCCGCCATCGCTGCTGCCTACCAGCTTGGTGCTGCCGGTTTGCAAGGGGGTGAGCGAAATCGCTTTCGCGGTGTCGCTGGTGCTGCCGCGCAAGGTGGCCGGATTGCCCACCACCGTGATCACGCCGTTGGCATCGGCCGTGACGCTGGCCACGTACTGAGAGCTTTGGGTTTCGCAGGCCTTGGGCAGCAAGGCCGAGACATCGGCCTGTGAAGCGGTGGTCACGGTTTCGGTGACGGCGGTTTTGCAACTGGTTGCCGCCAGCAGCATCTCTGACACTTTGGTGCGGACGGTGTAGTCCTGGTATTGCGGGAGTGCAATGGCACCCAAGATGCCGATGATCGCAAGCACGATCATCAATTCGATCAATGTAAATCCCTGAGCAGGTTGGCGCATAGTTTTCATAGTTCTAAATCCCCTTTATTTCTATAATTTTAAAACAATTGGCCTCCAATGCAAGCTCTGATGCATGGCAGAGCGCGTTGGAGGCCAATTACCCGCAGAGCGGGGGGAGGTTTATTCGCTGGCTTTAGGTTCAGCAGCGTGTTTGGACTGTAAGAACTTTCCAACCCCCACCACAAACGCTGCGCCGGCGGCGGCGGCCGCGTAGTGCAACCAGGCATTTTCCAAAAGAACTTCTTTCAATGCCACGTCGCTGGTGATGGTCTCACCAGCGACCCAGCCGATCAGGCCGGCGCCAAAAACCACAATGACGGGGAAGCGTTCCATCATTTTGATCATCATCGAGCTGCCAAAAATCACCAAGGGAATGCTGATGGCCAAACCAATCATCAGCAGCACTTCGTCGCCCTTGGCGGCGGCGGCCACGCCAATCACGTTGTCCAAGCTCATCACCAGATCGGCGATCAAAATGGTGCGCACCGCGGTCATCAGGTTCGCGGCATTGGGCTCACCGTCGTCATCGCCCTCTTCTTCGCTCAGCAGCTGAACGCCGATCCACAGCAACAACAAACCACCAATGATTTGCAAATACGGCATGGCCAGCAATTTGGCCGCCACCACGGTCAAGACAATGCGCAGCACCACGGCGGCGCCCGAGCCGATCATGATGGCTTTGCGCTGTTGCTCGGGTGGCAAGGAGCGTGCGGCCAAAGCGATCACCACGGCGTTGTCTCCCGACAAAATGATGTTGATCCAGATGATCTTCAGCAGGCCGATCCAAAAATCCGGGCTAAGCGTAAATTCCATGTCTCTCTCTCCGATAACTCAATAAATAAAAAGCGCTGACAATTTTCATCGCCAGCGCTTTCAGATCTGGACCTTTATTCTAGCGGGGAGCGTTCTCCGCCGGGTCCGTAGTTGTGCTTACTTCAGTTGGGCTTTGAGCAATTTGCCCAGTTCAGACGGGTTGCGTGTGACGATGAAGCCGCACTCTTCCATGATGGCCAGCTTGGCATCGGCCGTGTCGGCACCACCGGAGATCAAGGCGCCGGCGTGGCCCATGCGCTTGCCGGGAGGGGCGGTGACACCGGCGATGAAGCCGACGATGGGCTTTTTCATGTTGGCTTTGCACCACTGCGCGGCTTCGGCTTCGTCCGGTCCGCCGATTTCACCGATCATGATCACGGCATCGGTGTCGGGATCGTCGTTGAAGGCCTTCATCACGTCGATGTGCTTCAAGCCGTTGATCGGGTCACCACCGATACCGACGGCGCTGGACTGGCCCAGGCCCACTTCGGTCAACATGGCCACGGCTTCATAAGTCAAAGTGCCCGAGCGGGACACCACGCCGATGCGGCCTTTGCGGTGGATGTGACCGGGCATGATGCCGATCTTGATTTCGTCAGGGGTAATCAGGCCAGGGCAGTTGGGGCCGAGCAACAAGGTCTTCTTGCCGCCAGCGGCTTCTTTGGCCTTCATGCGGTTGCGCACTTCCAGCATGTCTTTGACCGGAATGCCTTCGGTGATACAGATGGCCAGGTCCAGGTCGGCTTCCACCGCTTCCCAGATGGCCGCAGCGGCGCCTGCGGGCGGCACATAAATCACGGACACGGTCGCGCCGGTTTGGTGGGCGGCTTCTTTGACGGTGGAATAAATGGGGATGTTGAAGATGGACTCGCCCGCCTTCTTGGGGTTCACACCGGCGACGAAGCAGTTTTTGCCGTTCGCGTATTCCTGGCATTTTTCAGTGTGGAACTGACCGGTTTTACCGGTGATGCCTTGGGTGATGACTTTGGTGTCTTTATTGATGTAGATGGACATGTTTGTTCCTAATCAGCTGAGGACAGAGCGAAAGCTCTGTCCCCAAAGTCATTATTTAACTGCAGCAACGATGGACGTTGCGGCTTCGGCCATGGTGTCAGCAGAGATGATGGGCAGACCGGAGTCGGCCAGCATCTTCTTGCCCAGCTCGTCGTTGGTGCCTTTCATGCGCACCACCAAAGGCACGGACAGGTTCACGGCTTTGCACGCCGAGATCACGCCGCTGGCGATGGTGTCGCACTTCATGATGCCGCCGAAGATGTTGACCAAAATGCCTTTGACATTCTTGTTGGCCA
>CANFYZ010000079.1 GCA_947451385.1 Comamonadaceae bacterium
CATCGGTTGCTACCGTGGCTTCCGCCATCGCCGTGGCTTGCCCATGCGCGGTCAGCGTACACGTACCAACGCACGTACTCGCAAGGGTCCGCGCAAAGGTGCTGCCGCTTTGAAGAAATAACAGGGACTGAGAGATCACTATGGCAAAAGCCCCGTCAAATAGCGCCGCACAACGCGTTCGCAAAAAAGTCCGTAAAAACGTTGCTGACGGCATCGCACACGTGCATGCCTCTTTCAACAACACCATCATCACGATCACCGATCGCCAAGGCAACGCCTTGTCTTGGGCTTCGTCGGGTGGTCAAGGTTTCAAAGGCTCACGCAAGTCCACCCCATTTGCAGCCCAGGTTGCTTCTGAGGTCGCCGGTCGTGCAGCCATTGAACAAGGCATCAAAAACCTGGACGTCGAAATCAAAGGTCCCGGCCCTGGCCGTGAATCTTCGGTTCGTGCGCTGGGCGCCTTGGGTATCCGCATCACTTCGATTGCCGATGTGACACCGATGCCACACAACGGTTGCCGCCCTCAAAAGCGTCGTCGTATCTAATTTAACCAAGCCCACCGCCATTGCCTTTTCGGCAATGGCTCCTGCGCGTGAGCGCAGCAGATGACATAAAAGGAAGATCAAGTGGCACGTTACCTCGGCCCCAAGGCCAAACTCTCACGCCGTGAAGGCACCGACCTGTTTTTGAAGAGCGCTCGCCGCTCGATCGCTGACAAGTCGAAATTCGATACCAAGCCCGGCCAACACGGTCGCACTTCGGGTCAGCGCACCTCCGACTTTGGCTTGCAATTGCGTGAAAAGCAAAAAGTCAAACGCATGTACGGCATTTTGGAAAAACAATTCCGCCGCTATTTTGCTGAAGCTGACCGTCGCAAAGGCAACACAGGTTCTAACCTGTTGGCCTTGCTGGAGTGCCGTTTGGACAACGTGACTTACCGCATGGGCTTTGGCTCGACACGCGCTGAATCTCGTCAGCTGGTGTCGCACAAGGCTGTGACCGTGAATGGTCAGCCGGTGAACATCCCTTCTTACCTGGTGAAAGCCGGTGATGTGGTGGCCGTGCGTGAAAAGTCGAAAAAGCAAAACCGTGTGGTTGAAGCTTTGCAACTGGCACAGCAAGTGGGCATCCCTGCTTGGGTCGAAGTGAATATCGAAAAAGCCGAAGGCATCTTCAAGAAAGTGCCTGATCGCGACGAATTCGGTGCAGACATCAACGAATCGCTGATCGTTGAATTGTATTCACGTTAATCTCGTTATTGTTTCAATCGTTCCCGCCCTGTGGTGCATCGCAGGGCCGGGTGCTTCATCAGCCTTACCGGTGTAACGTACCGAGGGTATTGAGAGGAAGTCTGAATGCAAACTAATCTGTTGAAACCTAAAGCCATCCAAGTTGAACAATTGGCCGCTAACCGCGCCAAAGTGACTCTGGAACCCTTTGAGCGTGGTTATGGACACACTCTGGGTAATGCTTTGCGTCGCGTGTTGTTGTCTTCTATGGTGGGTTATTCCGCCACTGAAGTGACCATTGCTGGCGTCTTGCACGAGTACTCCTCCATCGATGGCGTTCAAGAAGATGTGGTCAACATTTTGTTGAACCTCAAAGGTGTGGTGTTCAAGTTGCACAACCGCGATGAAGTGACTTTGAGCTTGCGCAAAGACGGTGAAGGCCCTGTCACTGCGGCCGACATTCAAACCCCACACGATGTCGAAATCGTTAATCCTGAGCATGTGATCGCTAATTTGTCACACGGTGGCAAAATCGACATGCAAATCAAGATTGAAAAAGGCCGTGGTTATGTGCCCGGCACCATGCGTCGTTTTGCAGACGAGCCGACCAAGTCGGTTGGCCGCATTGTCTTGGATGCGTCTTTTTCTCCAGTGAAGCGCGTGAGCTACACGGTAGAGAGCGCCCGCGTTGAGCAGCGTACCGATCTGGACAAACTGGTCATCGAAATCGAGACCAACGGCGCCATCACCGCAGAAGACGCAGTGCGCGCTTCGGCCAAGATTTTGGTTGAACAACTGGCTGTGTTTGCACAGCTTGAAGGCAGCGAATTGTCTGCCTTTGATGCGCCTTCTCAGCGCGGTGGTGCAGGCAGCTTCGATCCGATCTTGCTGCGCCCTGTGGACGAGTTGGAGCTCACGGTTCGTTCCGCGAACTGCCTCAAAGCAGAAAACATTTATTACATCGGTGACCTGATTCAGCGCACCGAAAATGAATTGCTCAAGACCCCTAACCTGGGTCGCAAGTCACTCAACGAAATCAAGGAAGTCTTGGCTTCGCGTGGTTTGACTTTGGGTATGAAGCTGGAAAGCTGGCCACCGGCCGGTTTGGAAAAGCGCTAAAAAACAGTCCCGCCTTCGGGTGGGCGTGCACGGGCAGTACCTGATACGGCTGCTTGTTTAATAAAGAAAGGAAAGCACCATGCGTCACGGACAAGGACTTCGTAAACTCAATCGCACCAGCTCGCATCGCCTGGCGATGCTGCAAAACATGATGAACTCGCTCATCGAGCATGAAGTCATCAAAACCACCGTGCCTAAGGCCAAAGAACTGCGCCGCGTGATCGAACCCATGATCACCTTGGCCAAAGTGGACTCATTGTCCAACCGCCGTTTGGCTTTCAACCGTTTGCGTGACCGCGACAGCGTCACCAAGTTGTTCAACGTTTTGGGCCCTCGCTCTGCGTCGCGTCCAGGTGGCTACACACGTATCCTGAAAATGGGTTTCCGTGTGGGTGACAACGCGCCGATGGCATTGGTTGAATTGGTCGATCGCGCTGAAGTTTCTGCCCCAACTGCGGCTGAATAAGGTACAATCACACTCTTACCGCGGGGTGGAGCAGTCTGGTAGCTCGTTGGGCTCATAACCCAAAGGTCGTTGGTTCAAATCCGGCCCCCGCAACCAAATCTGGCATTCGTGCCGATTGATCAAAAGTCCACATGAGTGGACTTTTTTTTTGCGCCAAATTCAGCGGTGACGATCCGAAAAAGCGCCGAAAGCGCTTCGAAAGAGCTTCTCAGTGACGCGCTAAGCCGTGGTCTGCAACAGCGTTAAAAGCCTTTGTAACGCATACCGCACTGTGGCTGCACGGACCTGTGAACGATCGCCTTCAAAGTGCTGGCATTCAGAGACCACCTGCCCCTCGGGCAAGGCCCAGCCCAACCAGACGGTGCCCACGGGTTTTTCAGCTGAGCCACCGGTGGGGCCCGCAATGCCCGTCACAGCCACGGCGACCTGTGAGCGAGCATGACTCAAAGCCCCCTGCGCCATGCAACGCACCACCGGCTCACTCACCGCACCGTGGACACGGATCAGGTCCGCGGGCACGGACAATTGTTCTGTTTTGGCGTGGTTGGAATAGGTCACAAAGCCGCGTTCGAACCAGTCACTGGAGCCGGCGAGATCGGTGCATGCGGCTGCAATCAAACCGCCGGTACAGCTTTCGGCGGTGCTCAGCATGAAGCCGCGTTGGCGTAACTGTTTGGCCAGCGCTTGGCAGAGGTCGTGGGTTGTGTTCATGTAAAAACTCTCAAGCCAATGGACATCACCAGCAGCGTGCAAAACGCTGCAACAAAATCGTCAAAATAAATGCCCCACGCGCCGCGCCAGCCAAAGCCTTTGAACACCTGATCGGCCCAGCCGACAGGCGGCGGTTTGACGGCATCGAAAAATCGGAACAACACAAAAGCGATGACTTGCAGCGTGAAACTGGTGGGCATCAGCAACCACAGCACCAACCAAAAGGCGACGATTTCGTCCCACACAATCGCACCCGGATCAGCGATGCCCATGTGCTGTGTGGTCACTTTCGCGGCCCACCAGCCGAGCAAGGTGGCGCACACAATCAAGCCCCCCAGTTCAAAGGCAGACAAGTAATTTTGCAAGATCAGCCAAGCCAGCCAAGACCAGAGGGTCCCGACCGTGCCAGGGGCCTTGGGGCTCAAGCCGGAGCCCAAACCCAAGGCAATGAAATGGGCCGGATGGGCCAGCAAAAAACGCGAGTTGACCGTGGCGATGGATGTTGGGGCGATCCGCATGGACAAGCTCTAGGCGAAATGGTCAAACGAGGTAAAGCGTTGTGTCAGCGCGTGACCTTTGGCATCCAGCACCCGAACGCCTTCACCTGCGCGGACTGTGCCGATGCGCGTGACGCAGGTCTCGCTGGCACGCGCGGCCGCCTGCACCGCATCACGGCGGTCCGGTGACGCGGTGAAGACCAGTTCGTAGTCGTCGCCGCCTGAAAGGATGAAGGCCAATTGCTGTGCCGGGCTTAAGTTCAAGGCCGGCGCGCAAGCCAGCAGCGGCAAAGCCCATTCGGCCTGCAGGTCGGCACCGCACTGGCTGGCGGTGAGGATGTGGCCCAGATCGCCGATCAAGCCGTCGCTGATGTCGGCCGCTGCCGAAGCCACACCCCGCAAGGCGATGCCCAAGGCGACACGGGGCACAGGTTGCTCCATGCGCAATCGGCTGGCTTCCAACACCGTTTCGGGGACCGACAGCTGGCCGCGAAAAACTTCCAAAGCCACACGCGCGTCACCCAGCGTGCCACTGACATAAATATCGTCGCCCGACTGCGCACCCGAGCGCAACAAGGCTTGACCGACAGGGACATCGCCCAGCACGGTGATGTTGATGGTCAGAGGCCCTTGTGTGGTGTCGCCCCCAATCAGGTCGCAGCTGTAGGCGTCCGCCAGAGCCCACAGCCCTTGCGCAAAACCGGACAGCCAGGCTTCATCGATTCGCGGTAATGCCAAGGACAGCATGAAGGCGCGGGGCTGGGCGCCGCAAGCGGCCAAATCACTCAAATTCACCGCCAAGGCTTTGTGCCCCAAACGCACCGGGTCGACGGTGGACAGAAAATGCCGCCCTTCCACCAGCGCGTCGGTGGACAAGGCCAGATGCATTCCGGGTTGCGCCGCGAGCAGGGCGCAGTCATCGCCCACACCCAAAACAGCCTGGCGTGGGGGGCGCTTAAAGTAACGTGCAATCAGATCAAACTCACCCATGGCGCAAGCTTAACCGCAAAGCCCATCGCGGCCAGCCGCTCAGTGCAGGGTGCGTGAGGGCGAGGAGGGCCCCGAAGCTTCCAGCACGAACAAGGGGACGGGCACATCGAAACGGTGGCCATCCGTGGCAACAAAAAAGAAACTGCCATGCATGGTGCCGTGCGGCGTCTGTATACGCGCGCCGCTGGCGTACTGGAAGGACTCACCCGGTTGCAACAGGGGTTGTTGACCGATCACGCCCAGACCTTTGACTTCATCGGTGTGACCTTGGGCATCGCTGATGATCCAGTGCCTGGCAATCAATTGCGCCGCCACAGTACCGGTGTTGGTGACGGTCACCGTGTAGGCGAAATGGTAGAGACTCCCCCTGGCCTCATCAGAAGAAGACAGAAAAGAGGGCGTGGCTTCAATTTTGAACGCGTAGGTCGTCATGCGTGCATCGTAACTGCGACAATAAAGGCATGAGCACCCCCTACAGAATTGCCCCTTCTATTTTGTCGGCTGATTTCGCCCGTTTGGGCGATGAGGTTAAGAGCGTGATCGCCGCCGGCGCGGACTGGATCCACTTTGATGTGATGGACAACCATTACGTGCCCAACCTCACCTTCGGCCCCATGATTTGTCAGGCGCTGAAGCCCCATGCACGCACCGCTGCCGGCGTCGCCGTGCCGATCGATGTGCATTTGATGGTTTCCCCGGTGGATGCCTTGGCCGCTTCGTTTGCCCAAGCAGGAGCTGATCTGATCAGTTTTCACCCTGACGCCAGTGGCCATGTGCACCGCAGCGTGCAGGCCATCAAAAGCCAGGGTGTGAAAGCCGGCCTCGTGTTCAACCCGGCAGAGCCCTTGGATGTGCTGGAGTGGACAATTGAAGACCTTGATTTGATATTGATCATGAGCGTCAACCCGGGCTTTGGCGGACAAAGCTTCATCGATTCTGCCCTGCGCAAAGTCGAGCAGGCGCGTCAATGGATTGAGCGCAGCGGCCGCGACATCCGGCTCGAAGTGGATGGCGGCATCAAGGTTGACAACATTCGCCGCGTGGCCGACGCGGGTGCTGACACCTTTGTCGCCGGCAGCGCGATCTTTGGCCATCCCGATTACAAAGCCGTGATCGATCAAATGCGTGTGGCCTTGGGCTGATGGCAACGCCTTTGCAGCCTTTGTCACCTTTGCGTTTGGTCGCCGCCATCGTCGACCTGGATGGCACGATGGTCGACACCCTGGGCGATTTCGAAGAAGCCTTGAACCGGACCCTGGCCGATCTGGATTTGCCCCGTGTCAGCCGTGCCTTGGTCGAGCGCACCGTGGGCAAAGGGTCAGAGCATTTGATCCTGTCGGTATTGCAGCACCAGTTGGACTTGCCCGAAGTCGGCGCCTGCCAGGGACGCAACGCCCAGTCCTTGTACCCAGCCGCGTGGCAGCGTTACCAGCACCATTACCTGGCGATCAACGGCGAATATGCCCAGGTCTACCCTGGCGTGGCGCAGGGTTTGGCACAGATGCAGGCGGTCGGATTGCAACTGGCCTGTTTGACCAACAAACCGCTGGCGTTCGCGCGCACCCTCTTGGAGCGCAAGGGATTACAGCCGTTTTTCACCCACCTGTTTGGCGGTGACAGCTTTGCGCGCAAAAAGCCAGACCCCTTGCCGCTGCTCAAAACCTGCGAGGCATTGGGTACGCTCCCAGCCCAAACCCTGATGGTGGGCGACTCCAGCAACGACGCCCAAGCGGCCTGGGCGGCGGGCTGCCCTGTGGTGTTGCTGCGCTATGGCTACAACCACGGCCAGGCGGTGGATGCGATGCAGGCCCATGGCCATCTGGACGATCTGACGCAGTGGCAGGCGTGGTACCAAGCTTGGCAGGCGGCATGACAGCCCGCCAGCGACCGGGTGGAATCGTTTGGTACACTGGTGCATCTATGTGGACTCCATCCTATTCGCGCATTCACAGCCAGCCAGGCCCATCGGGTCGGGGAGCCTGGCCCTGGCGTAAGCCAGTCTGACCCATTGAATCGCAACGCGGCCCTTTGGCCGCAGTCAGCGCCCTCGACAATCGCGGGCATTTGGATGGAATGACAGCTGCTGCACAACTCAGGTACCGATGCACAGCGCAATGGAGGCGATAGCCGTGATCACCGAATTGGAATTTAAAAGCCTGACCAGCCAAGGCTTCAACCGCATTCCCCTCATGTTGGAAGCCTTTGCGGATCTGGAAACCCCCTTGTCGCTGTACCTCAAACTGGCGCACAGCGACGGGGGTGGCGCTTACAGCTTTTTGTTGGAATCTGTGGTGGGCGGTGAGCGCTTTGGCCGTTACAGCTTCATTGGCTTGCCGGTACAGACCTTCATTCGGGCTTCCGGCTTTGGGGCGCAGGCCAAGTCAGAGGTGGTGCGAGACGGCGTGGTGGTCGAGACCGCGCAGGGCAATCCGCTGGACTTTATTGAGCAGTACCAAAAGCGTTTCAAAGTCGCCCTGCGGCCTGGGTTGCCGCGATTTTGCGGCGGCTTGGCCGGCTACTTTGGTTATGACGCGGTGCGCTACATCGAGAAAAAGCTCGAAAACTCGTGTCCGCCAGACACCTTGGGCACGCCCGATATTTTGCTGCTTCAGTGCGAAGAGTTGGCGGTGATCGACAACCTCTCGGGCAAGCTGTATCTGATCGTTTATGCCGACCCGCAAGCGCCCGAGGCCTATGCCCGGGCCAAAAAGCGTTTGCGCGAATTGAAAGAGCAACTCAAATACTCGGTCAGTGCCCCCGTGGTCAAACCCACGCAGGCCTATCCGGCGGAGCGTGATTTCGCCAAAGAAGACTACCTGGCCGCCGTGGTGCATGCCAAAGAGTTGATTGCGGCGGGCGACTTCATGCAGGTGCAGGTGGGTCAGCGCATCAAAAAACGCTATACCGAAAGCCCGCTGTCGCTGTACCGTGCGTTGCGCTCGCTGAATCCCAGCCCGTACATGTATTTCTACAACTTCGGCGACTTCCATGTGGTCGGCGCCAGCCCTGAAATATTGGTCCGCCAGGAGCGCACCGACGAAGGCACCAAGGTCACGATTCGGCCTTTGGCGGGCACCCGTCCGCGCGGGGCCACGCCCGAGAAAGACAAGGCCGCCGAGTTGGAGTTGATCAACGACCCCAAAGAGCGCGCTGAACATGTGATGCTGATTGACTTGGCGCGCAACGACATCGGCCGCATCGCCCAGATCGGCTCGGTCAAAGTCACCGAAGCTTTTGTGGTGGAGCGCTACAGCCATGTGATGCACATCGTCAGCAACGTCGAGGGCTTGCTGAACGAGGGCATGACCAATATGGACGTGCTCAAAGCGACCTTCCCAGCGGGCACACTGACTGGCGCTCCCAAAGTACACGCCATGGAGTTGATCGATCGGCTCGAGCCCACCAAGCGTGGCCTGTATGGCGGGGCCTGCGGCTACTTGAGCTATGCCGGTGACATGGATGTGGCGATTGCCATTCGCACCGCGGTGATCAAAGACCAGATGCTGTATGTGCAGGCTGCGGCCGGTGTGGTGGCCGACTCGGTGCCGGAAATGGAATGGCGCGAAACCGAACACAAAGCCCGCGCATTGCTGCGTGCCTGTGAGTTGGTGGAAGAAGGCTTGGAGTGATCATGGCTAAAAAAATCAAACTCCTGATGGTCGACAACTACGACTCATTCACCTTCAACATCGTGCAGTATTTTGGCGAGTTGGGCGCCGAGGTCGAGGTGTTTCGCAACGATGAAATCACGCTCGAAGGCATTGCTGCGCGCGCGCCGGACCGGTTGGTGATTTCGCCCGGCCCCTGCTCACCGGCTGAGGCGGGCATCTCGGTCGCAGCGATCCAGCACTTTGCCGGCAAGCTGCCCATTTTGGGTGTGTGCCTGGGGCACCAAAGCATTGGTGCGGCTTTTGGTGGCCGCATTGTGCGGGCGCAAGAACTCATGCATGGCAAAACCAGCGTCATCAGCACCGCGCAAGAAGGCGTGTTTGCGGGATTGCCAGCGCAGTTCACGGTCAATCGCTACCACTCCCTGGCGATCGATCGGGCCAGTTGCCCCAGTGATTTGAAGATCACCGCCTGGACCGACGATGGTGAAATCATGGGCGTGCGCCACACCGAGCTGGATGTGGAAGGTGTGCAGTTCCACCCCGAATCGATTTTGACCGAGCACGGCCACGCGATGCTGAAAAACTTCCTCATGCGGCCCTGACGCTCACAACCCCGGCCTCACTCATTTCTCGCAAGGACATTCTCATGCCGATCACGCCTCAAGAAGCGCTGCAAAGAACCATCGAGCACCGCGAAATTTTTCACGATGAAATGCTCAAAATCATGCGCATGATCATGCAAGGCGAACTCTCGCCGGTGATGACGGCGGCCTTGATCACCGGGCTGCGGGTGAAGAAAGAAACCATTGGCGAGATCACGGCTGCGGCGCAGGTGATGCGTGAGTTTTCGACCAAGGTGCATGTGGCCGATGCGCGGCACTTGGTCGACATTGTCGGCACCGGTGGCGATGGCTCGCACACCTTCAACATTTCCACCTGCGCCATGTTTGTGGCGGCGGCGGCCGGTGCGCAGACCGCCAAACACGGTGGCCGCAGCGTCAGCAGCAAATCCGGCAGCGCCGATGTATTAGAGAGCCTGGGGGTCAACATCCATCTCTCGCCGCAGCGCATCGCCCAGTCGATTGAGCAGGTGGGCATCGGTTTCATGTTTGCCCCGAACCACCACCCGGCCATGAAAAATGTGGCGCCGGTGCGCAAAGAGTTGGGCATCCGAACCATCTTCAACATCCTGGGGCCGTTGACCAACCCGGCCGGTGCGCCGAATATTTTGATGGGCGTGTTCCACCCGGACTTGGTCGGCATTCAGATCCGTGCTTTGCAACGCCTGGGGGCGGAGCACGCGGTGGTGGTGTATGGCCGCGACGGCATGGACGAAGTCAGCCTGGGCGCGGCCACCTTGGTGGGCGAGTTGAAAAACGGCCACATCACCGAGTATGAAATTCACCCCGAAGACTTTGGCATGGCCATGGCCAGCAACCGTGCTTTGCGGGTAGACACGCCCGAGCAGTCCATGGCCATGCTCAAAGGGGTCTTGGCCAATGAGCCGGGTCCGGCCCGTGACATCGTGGTCTTGAATGCCGGCGCTGCGCTGTATGCCGCCAATGTCGCGCCCAGCATGAAAGAGGGTGTGGAGTTGGCGCGCCAGGCCATTGCATCGGGCGCCGCCCAGACCAAGCTGGCGCAATTTGTCGCCTTCACCCAACAAGAAAGTGCAGCCGCATGAGCGATATCCTGAACAAAATCGTGGCCGTGAAACGCGAAGAGGTGGCGCAAGGTTTGCAACGCAAATCCTTGTCCGCCATGCGCGCCGATGCCGAGAGCCGTGTGTTGACTCGCGACTTTGTCGGGGCCATGCGCGCGCAGGTCGCAGCGGGCCGCTCGGCGGTGATTGCCGAAGTCAAAAAGGCCAGCCCGTCCAAAGGCGTGTTGCGGGCCGATTTCATGCCTGCCGACATTGCGCAAAGCTACGCCGAACATGGCGCAGCCTGCTTGTCGGTGTTGACCGACCAGCAGTTCTTTCAGGGCTGCAATGACTTTCTCAAGCAAGCCCGCGCCAGCTGTGAACTGCCCGTGCTGCGCAAAGACTTCATGGTCGAGCCTTACCAAATTTATGAGTCGCGCGTGGTGGGGGCCGACTGCATCTTGTTGATTGCCGCTTGCTTGGACGACGCGCAAATGGCCGATCTGGAGGCCATCGCCCACAGTCTGGACATGGCGGTTTTGGTAGAGGTGCACGACCGCGCTGAGTTGGAGAGGGCGCTCCAACTCAAGACACCGCTGATCGGGATCAACAACCGCAACTTGCGAAGTTTCGAGGTGTCGTTGGAGACCACGCTGAGTCTTCGCAGCGCGGTGCCCGCCGACCGATTGCTGGTGACTGAAAGCGGCATTGTCTCTTCAGAGGATGTGCAGCGCATGCGCGATGCACAGGTCCATGCTTTTTTGGTGGGCGAAGCTTTCATGCGGGCGGCCGATCCCGGCCAGGCCCTGTCTACTTTGTTTGCCTGATGGCATGGGCTTGGGGACAAGCCTGATGCCGCCCCGCACGCAGTCTACTTTTGACTTTGCCGATGCGCCGGCTCAGCCGGTGGCGCTGAATTTGCGCGTTTGGCCCCCGGATGGGCAGGCCCTGGCCGCTGACTGGCAGGCACTTTGGTCTGCCTTTGCGGCCAGTGCTGCGGGCCAGGCTTTGTTCCAACGCGTGGGTGAGCGCTTGGCGGCCGGTGCCCGCATTTACCCGCCCCAGCCTTTGCGCATGGGGGCGCACTTGCCTTTGGCCGAGGTGCGGGTGGTGATCTTGGGGCAAGACCCTTACCACGGCCCGGGTCAGGCTGAAGGGCTGGCTTTTTCGGTGCCTGAGGGCGTGAAAATACCGCCCAGTTTGCGCAATATTTTTAAAGAAATTCAGCGCGAGTCACAGACGCCACTGCCCGCCAGCGGGCATTTAGGCCGCTGGGTCGCGCAAGGCGTGCTGCTGCTCAACACGGTTTTAACGGTGGAGGAGGGCTTGCCCGCCAGCCACGCGCAATGGGGTTGGGAGAAATGGACAGACCGGGTGATCACCGCCCTGGCGCAGCGCGAGCAGCCCCTGGTGTTCATGCTGTGGGGCGCGCACGCCCAAGCCAAGCTGGCGTTGATCCGAGAGGCTGACCCCGGTGCGCGCCACCGGGTTTTGCAAGCCAACCACCCCTCACCCTTGTCCGCCTTGCGCGGGCCGACCCCTTTCCTGGGCTGTGGGCATTTCAGCGCCGCTAACGCTTTTTTGCGAGAAAATGGCCAGCTGCCCATCAATTGGTGAAAAAAAGAAATGCCTATTTGGGGGTGCACTAAAAAAGTGGCATAATCCTAGATTCGCTGAGGAGGGGTGCCCGAGTGGCTAAAGGGGGCAGACTGTAAATCTGTTGGCTTACGCCTACACTGGTTCGAATCCAGTCTCCTCCACCAGCAAAAAATAAACCGGCCATCAGCGGCGAGTGTTTGGAACGGAATTCCGTGCATGAGACCGAGTTGTGAAGCGATCAGAAATGAGCGCTTTAGAGCTTGATTTGAATGCGGGTGTAGTTTAATGGTAGAACCTTAGCCTTCCAAGCTAATGACACGGGTTCGATTCCCGTCTCCCGCTCCAAAAGTTGATGTGTTGGGTCAGAGATTGCCCTTGTGGCTCAGTGGTAGAGCACTCCCTTGGTAAGGGAGAGGTCGCGGGTCCGATTCCCGCCAAGGGCACCATATTCTGGTGCGCAGACTGCCAGGTGGTGTGTTTTGCGTGCTTGATGTTTC
>CANFYZ010000080.1 GCA_947451385.1 Comamonadaceae bacterium
AGCCAAGCGGCTTCCAGCCTATAGTCCTTGTTTTTTACGATTCTTGGCAAGTGCCTTTTCGTGCTCTTCCCATATTTCAATCTGCTCAAGTTCTTCTGGCGTCATTTCACTTCGTGCTCGTTGCTGTATTTGTTGTTCCATTTCCCATATTTCTTTATCTCTTGGGTCTTGATGCCATACCTTTTTCCCATCAACACGCTGTAGCCCTGCTCGAGTTAGGTCATTGTTGGCAAGATTTTCCGCAACATAATCTTCACGGCCTTCTTTTCTTGCCTTGCTGTACGAGTCCATATAGATCCGTGCCTGTCGCACTTGAACATCACGAACCCGTTTTTCCCAAGCCTTTACTTCATTGTCTCTAGCCTCATCGTAGGCTCGTTCATACGCTTCAATCTGTATCTCGCGTTTGGTCTTCCAACCCAACTCAACTTCTTCTTCCTTCGTCCTAGCCCGTTTCTTCTTTCTCAGTGCTTGCTGTTGAAGCCAAGCCTCATCCATCTCAGCCACTTGTTTTGCTGTTAGCAACGCTCGCAAATCTCGTGCGGCAACTTCTTTACCTTCACGCAGTTCTTCAAGTCGCCCACGCAAGCGTCCAACAATATGTGTTCCATCTAATTTAGGCATAAAAAAACAGCGTGAGTTATTAGCCCACGCTGTTCGTTCTACATCAAGTTAGTTTTACTTGGCTTTGGCTGTTTTCTTGGTAGCCGTTTTCTTTGCCGCTGGCTTTGTTGTGGCAGCATCACCTGCGGCTTTTTTCTTGCCTTTGGTTGCCAACGAGCCACGAAGTTGCGTTGCTGTGAAGCCGTGTTGCTTACACAAGTCACGCACGGTTTTTAGATCGGCATCTTTTGACTCTGCCAGCAATTTCTTTTTTTCATCAGCAAGTTTTTTCTCTTGTTCGGCAATTTCGTTCAGTCGTTGTTGTGTTGTGCTCATTTGAATTCCTTTTCTTCAGTAGATATATTTGAAAAAGATTTATCTTCCCACATTCCAGTTGTTCAGTACTTTCACGCCTGATCCAACATCGAATGTAAAGTCATTTGTCTTATATCGATTTGAGCCGTCACGCTCATACCGCCAAGTTTCACAAACCCACGATTTACCCGTTGCGGTTCCGCAAGTCGATGTTCTTACTTCGTTGGGTGCTCCAAATATTTCTTTGATTTCATTGGCAAGCATTCCAATCCGCAACTTATCTATGTTTTCGCTATTGAATGGTGTAGGTTTGAACAAAGGCTGTGTTTCGGCACACCCGCTAATCAAGGCAACAGCAGTAGCAACGATACCAATAATCTTTTTCACTGCTCTTTCCTTTTCATTAATAGTTAAAAGTCTTGAGGAATGCTTTTCATCTCTTAACTATCATACACATCTCAAAATAACAATCAACCCCCGCACTTACGCCAATCGATCAGCAGCCATCGTGGCCGTCAACTTGCTGTAGTGCCGTTCAATCATCGCAGCCGAGTTACCCATCTGCTTTGACAGCGTGTGTATGTCAGCACCGCCATCCAGCAATGCCAAAGTGGCGTAGGTGTGTCGCAATGAATACAAGGTGCGTGTTTGTCCCGCACCATCAACCAACAAACCCGAATCTCGCATCAGCCTACGGAATGTGCCAACCAAACTATGCGGCTGGTGTCCATCACTGAAGCGGAACAGCAGGTGCGGTACTCGTGTCACCAACAAATCCTCAAACGGCACACTGGCAATGTCGTTCTGTCTTGCGTGTAGCCGCTTAAGCACATCCACTGCCGCGTGTTTGGCAATCAACCAACGCCCACCCGTTTTGCCATCAACCCACACACGCAGATAACGCACACCATCCTTTGTGTGCCACTCCAAGTCCCGCCACCTTATGCCCATAGCCTCTGTGCCGTGCCGTATACCCGTGTAAAGCAACATCTCCACATAGTCACGCAGTAGTGGGCGTATCTCGCGTTCAACACTCATACGCCCCTTGTGCTGCCAGTCCACCATAAACGCCAACAACGCATCAATCTCTTCTCGGCTGAACGCTGGGCGTGTTTTACCTTTCTCGCCTTTGCTGGTGAGTTTGGGCACTGGCACCCGTTCGCTGATGTAGCCGCGTTCTACAGCAGTGGCAATCACACGACTCCACGCACTGGTAAAGTTGTTGAGTGTTGATGTTTTGGGCTTACGCACCAATTGCCTGTCCCGCCACAATTCAAACTCACGCACATCCGTGTGTGTCAGCAACTCCAACTGCCGTTCACCAAAATACGGCACGAAGTAGCGTTCAATGATGCTGAGATAGTCGTTCAGTGCCGTCTTCTTGCCTCGGGCGTCAATCTGCTGCCGCAAGTCAGCACAGCAGAGGGCGGCAATCTGTGCGAACGAGTGTGCTTGGTGTGCTAAACCCAGCCGTTGTCTGTATCTGGCTTCGTCGTAGATGTCACAAGCACGGGCTATGGCGTGTTCTAAAGCGGCTTTGCCCGTCGTCTGTCTCGTCCAACTGCCGTCAGCCAGTCGGTAGCGACACTGGTACAGCAAACTGCGGCTACGGCGATACAAGACAACTTCGCCGTCGCGTAGGTAGATGGCTGTGGGCTGTGCGGGTTGGAGGGCTGTGAGTAGCGAACGGAGGGTGGTTTTTTGAAACGCAGACTTTTTCCCATCCGCGTGTCGCTGGCTGCCTAAATACTGGCTCTGTTGCGGTGGCTGCGTCATTTAGCAAGCACCACAGCGTGTAGCAAGTAGGAACTGCGTGGCAGCAGAGTGTTTTACGCTAGCCACAATGAGAAAAACCGCCGTTCTACAGCGTAAAACGACGGTTCTAATTGGTGGCCTGGACTGGAATCGAACCAGTGACACGCGGATTTTCAATCCGCTGCTCTACCAACTGAGCTACCGGGCCGGGCAGACAGAAATTATAGCAGAGTAAAACCGCGGTTGGCCGCCAAGCTTTCGGGCTACAAGGCTGTCAATGGCTGCGCTTGTTACGCGTCACGTCAACGCCCAATTGCTTGAGTTTGCGGTACAGGTGGGTGCGTTCTAAACCGGTTTTTTCGGCGACGCGGGTCATGGAGCCGCCCTCATTGCTGAGGTGAAATTCGAAATAGGCTTTTTCAAAGCTGTCACGCGCATCGCGCAAGGGGCGATCTAAGTCGAAGACTTGGGAAACCGCGGGGCCCAAGTCTGGCTCGGGCGCCACAGCGGCATCTTCTGCAGTCTGCGCAACCACCACGGGGGGGCGTTGCGCTTCTTGGTGTGCAGCGACCGCCTGACGCACTTGCTCCCTGGCCAATCCCTGCTCCACAGCTTTGAGCAACTTTTGCAGGGTGATGGGTTTTTCTAAAAACGCTTGTGCACCAATGCGGATAGCGTCTACCGCGGTGTCGATGGTGGCATGGCCGCTCATCATGATCACGGGCATGGTGAGCAAGCCCGAGGTGGACCATTCTTTCAGCAAGGTCACGCCGTCGGTGTCAGGCATCCAGATGTCGAGCAACACCAAGTCGGGGCGAAGGCGGCTGCGGATTTCACGCGCTTGCGCTGCGTTTTCTGCGAGTTCGACGGTGTGCCCTTCATCATTCAGGATTTCGGAGAGCAAATCTCGGATGCCCAACTCGTCATCGACCACCAAAATGTTTGCCATGTTGCCCGTGAAGCCTTAGGAAATTGAATGTGTCACACCCGCCGGGTCAACGCTGCCCTTGGGGATGCTGAATGATAACGACACTTGGGCCCCTTTGATCTGCTCGTCTTCGATCAAATTACTGATATCCAGCCGGGCGCCATGCTCATCCGCTATTTTCTTCACCACCGCCAGGCCCAAGCCCGTGCCTTTGGTTTTGGTCGTGACGTAGGGTTCCAAGGCGCGTTGCAGAATATTCGGCGAAAAACCGGGCCCACCATCGGTGATGGTGAACCGAACGCGTTGCCGTGCAGGACTCCATTGGGTCTTCACAGTCACACCCGCAACGGGTGCGCCAGGAAGGGCTTTGAGGTTCTGGGCCTCACAGGCGTCTTGGGCGTTTTGCAGCAAGTTGTGCACGACCTGGCGCAGTTGCTGCTCATCGCCTTGGATCATGGGGCAGTCCACATCCAAGGCCAACTCAATAGGCGTTGGGTTGGGGCCGTCCGTGGGCTCCTGCATGTACAGCCCCATGACATCGTGGATCAGCGCGTTCAGGTCGAGGGGCTTGAGATCGGCCGAAGGCAGGCGGGCATAGTCTCTGAATTCATTCACCAGGCGCTTCATAGCGTCAACCTGGTCGACGATGGTCTTGACGGATTTGACCAGCACGGCCTGATCGGGTGCATCCAGTTTGCCGTCGAGCTTGCGCTCCAGTCGCTCAGCCGACAATTGGATGGGGGTCAACGGGTTCTTGATCTCATGGGCCAAGCGGCGCGCCACCTCGCCCCAGGCCTGGGCACGCTGGGCCGAGACAATTTCGGAAATGTCGTCAAACACCAGCAACCGCATGCCATCGGGCAAGACGGCGCCCCGGGCAATCAAGGTCACCGCGGTCGCGTCGAGGCCTTGGCCGGCAGCGTGGACTTCAAACGATTTCTGCCAATGGTCCAATTCATGGTTGTCTTTGTCGGCGCTCAACAGTTCAAACTGCTCCTGCACGCCGGCCGCAAACGACTGCATGGCCGGCAAGGCCAGCAAGGGCGTGTGCTCGCGGGCCGCCAGCGGGACACGCAAGATGCGTGTCGCGCCCGGATTGGACGATTGGATGCGTCCGGCCGCATCGAGCACGATCACACCGGCAGTCAGGTTGTCCAAAATGGTTTGCAGATTACCGCGGGCTGCATCGAGTTGCACCAAGCTGTGCTCCACCGCGGAGCGGGCGTCAGAGAGTTGCTGCGTCATGTCGGCAAAAGAACGGGTCAATCCGCCCAACTCATCTTTGCCTTGCAAGGCCACTTTGGGCGTCAAATCGCCAGCCGCCACTTGCCGCATGCCCAGTGCCAGCAGCAGCAATGGCTGCGCCAACTGATTGCCCAACAGCACCGCCAAGAGCACCGCGCCAAGCACCGCCAAAAACAAACTGAGCGTCAGGGTGCCAATGTACATGCGGCGTAAACCATCGCGGGCCAGCGCCCGCTCTTGGTATTCGCGGTTCGCCGCTTGCACGTCGAGGGCGTTGGCGACCAAGGTGTTAGGCAACTCTTGCGTGATTTGCAGCACCCAGGGGTCATCGCGCAGGCTCAAACTATTTTGTGGCACCAGGGTCAGCACTTTGATGCGCCCCGAGGGCGCGCCAACCGGGTTGTCCTCCAAGCCCTCGACCCACTCGACACTGAGTTTGCTGCGCACTTTGCGTATTTGCTCTGCACTGGGTCGCTCGGGCCGCAGTTGAAATCGCGATTGCCCGGCACTGGCAATCAAACGCCCCTTTGCCGTCCAGAGCACGGCATCGTTCGCGCCCAGTTGTTCGCTGATCCGCTCCAGCACCAAGCCGGCACTGGGCTCAGGCACTTCCAACAGTTGCAGTGAAGCCGAGCGGGATTGTTTGGCCAAGTCGGCACTCAGGGTGTCGATCGTGGCACGGCCCAAGTTCAATCCGGCGTTCAGTGCGCCTTCCACCTTGACGTCGAACCAACTTTCAATGGAGCGCGACACGAATTGGTACGAAACCACATAAATCACGCCACCGGGCACCACGCCGACCAGGGCAAAAATAGCCGTCAATTTCACCAGCAAACGGGAGCCAAATTGGCCCCGACGCAAGCGCAAGAGCAACCGCACCAAGCCCGTCACGATGCCGATCAACAAGAACGCGGCGACCACCCAGTTGACGATATAGAGTTTTTCGTAGTTTTGGTCGTACAAGTCACGGTTGCTGGTCGCTTGCGTGAGCAAGACCAACAGCAACAAGCCGATCAAGACCATCACCACCGAGACCAGTCCCACCATCCAGCGCACACTGGGCGACGACTTCAAACGGCTGGGCAGGGAGAGAGGGCGCGGGCGGCTCATTTCAACGCGCCAAATCGCTGGACAAACGCATGTTTCGGCTCAGGCCCAGGTTCCATTCGTTTTGCCCGCCCGCGGTGATTTGGAAAGGTCGTGGCAATTGCGAGGTGTCAATTCGGAACTGGAAGTTCAGGGTGTATTTCGTATCGGGATCGATGTCGGACACCTCGGCCACTTTCCAATTCAAATTGCGCCGGATGGCCGACAAGGCTTCTGGCAAGCCGTCAAAATGCTGCGACAAGCTGCCTGGCGATCCAGGCGCCCCGGTGGCTTCGCTGGACAGCGTCAGTCGCCAACGGCGTGTCAGGGGTTGGTAGGCCAATCGGTAGTGGCGCGCCACCCCGGTGAGGCGCGTGTCATACCAATACCAGCGTTCACGCACGATGGTGGCTTCGACGACAAAATGAATGGCCACCCCTTTCAGCAGGGCATCTTCGACCGCGGGGCCCAACTCCAAACGCACGTTGCTGGACAGCACGATCGCGTTGTCTTGTCTTTCAACCCGCAGCTCGGTCAGCTCGATGGCGGGGGCTTGTGCCCACGCGCTGCTGCAGGCGCAGGCCAAAGCCAACCAACCCGCGAGCAGCCGCCATGCCCATGGCCTCAACCAGGTGCAGAGACTCAGCGCCTTAGCTTGAAGTGCGCTTTTGCAGCCGTGCGTAATAAAACCCATCATGTTCACCTGCCTGATTGTCCGGGACTGTCGGGGTGATTGGGCTATTTTGGGGCATCAAATGTCCGGGAGAGGCTAAGAAGACCGCGTCAGTGTTGTGCTTTAGAAACGTTTGAATTTGTCTGTGGCCTTCTGCCAAGAAAATCGAGCAGGTGCAGTAGACCATCTGCCCGCCCGGCTTGAGCAAGGGCCAAAGCGTTTTCAGCAAGCGGGCTTGTATGGCCGCCAGCTGCGCCACATCGCTTTCGCGGCGCAGCCAACGCACATCGGGGTGGCGCCGGACAATGCCGGAGGCGGTACAGGGTGCATCCAACAAAATCGCGTCAAACAGCTGGCCATCCCACCAGCTGTCCGGCTGAGCGGCATCGGCCGCGATGACTTGGGCTTTGACCTGCAATCGCTCCAGGTTGTGGGTCACGCGCTCGCAGCGTGCGGCATCCACGTCCAAGGCCACCACCTGTGCTTCAGGGCAGAGCTCCAAAAGATGGCCGGTTTTGCCGCCGGGCGCGGCGCAGGCATCCAAAATTCGCAATGGCGTGGCCGTGTCCAGCCCTTGCAGCAGCAAGGGGGCCGCCCACTGCGCGGCAGCGTCTTGCACCGACACCACGCCCTGTTCAAATTGTGGCAATTGATGCACTGGGACGGCTTTGCTGAGCTCAAGACCATAGCGCCCCACGGCGTGCCCCATCACACCCACCGCTTTCAATTGGGTCAGGTACTCGGGTACGGTGGAGCGGGTCACATTCACGCGCAGCGTCATGGGCGCCGGCGACTGAGACGCCATCAAAATAGCTTGCCAATGGTCTGGATGGTCCTTTTGCAGTTGCCGAATCCACCACAAGGGGTGATTCCATTGCGCCAAAAGATCGTCATCGGTGGCGCGGATCAAGTCGGTCCGTTCGCGCAAAAAACGGCGCAAACAGGCATTGATAAAGTTGGCTTGAGCGCGTGTTTCTCTGTTTTGCCTGGCCGCTTCAACAGTTTGATCCACCAAGGTAAAGGTCGAATACGGGGCCCGCGCATCGTCCCAACACAGTGCCAGGGCCGTGCACAAAAGGGCGTCGACCGACGGCGGCGGCGCTTTTCGGGCCAATTGGGCGCGCAGGGCCTGGGCACGACCCAGCCAGCGCATGACCTGGAAAGACAGGGCCTGAACGCCTGGGCGCAAGGCAGGCGACTGCGCCTCTAACAAAGCGGTCATGGAGCGACCGCTGCGCACCGCAGCCACCACGCTGGCGGTGCCCTGCAACAGGCGCCACAAAGGCAAACTGGGTGCGGCTGCGCGGGCCGCAGGCGCTTTGGAGGGGGTTTCGGGCATCGCGGGTCTAAGCCAAAGGATCGGCACTGTCGAGCTTGGCGGCCGCCTCAAACCTGAACTGGCGCGCCAGCCAGCGCGCGGGCCATTCGCTCACCGCCTCGTTGTAGGTTTGCACCGATTGGTTGTAGGCCACGATCATGGGCCAGGCTTGGGTTTTCAATCGTTCAAATTTCTTTTGCAATGGTTCGCTGAACCAGGCGGTGTCATCTGCGGCATGAATGTCTTTTTCTTGCCGCAACAATTTAAATAATTGCACACGGGCAATGTTCACGCGCTGAATGGGGGCTGCGTTCATGGGGGTGGCGCGGGCTTGGGCCAAGCTCTCGGCAAAAACTTCACAGGCCGACCAGACCTCGACCAACGAGGTCAGCGATTTGTCGGGCGCAGCCTCATCATCGCGCACGGTGGCAGGCAAACTACCTTGCACCCAAGCCCACAGCCGAACAAACTGGGCATCGACCACGGCGAACTGCTGCCCACAGGCGGCCCGCAAACGCACCAATCGGTTGTAAGCACCCACTGCCCAAAAAAATACCAACGCCGCAAGAATCAGCAGCGTCATGGTGTTCTTCTTTTCATGTCGGTCCCCTCCTTGAAAAAAGCCCCTGGACCACGCGCAGCGGTCCAGGGGCTCGGGTCAGCTTAACCGGTTAATCGGTTTCACTTACTCGGCTGCTTGGTCAGCATCGGCCACCAGTTGCTGCGCTTCAGCCAATTCACTGGCTTCCGTTTCAGCAATGGCGCGGCGCTCGGCCTCGTCCATCGCATCTTTGGCAGCGCGCGCGTTGTGATACGCCAAACCGGTACCGGCAGGAATCAAACGGCCGACGATGACGTTCTCTTTCAAACCGCGCAACTCGTCGCGCTTGCCCATGATGGCCGCCTCGGTGAGCACGCGGGTGGTTTCCTGGAAGGACGCCGCAGAGATGAAAGAGTCGGTCGACAACGATGCTTTGGTGATACCGAGCAACAAGTTGGTGAAGGTCGCGGGGACCTTGCCTTCGCTGCGCAGCACGTCGTTGGTGTTGAGCATTTCAGAACGTTCCACCTGCTCGCCAGCAATGTAGTTGGAGTCACCGGCGTTTTCGACCACCACGCGGCGCAGCATCTGACGAACAATCACTTCAATGTGCTTGTCGTTGATCTTCACGCCTTGTAAGCGGTACACGTCCTGGACTTCGTCGACGATGTAGCGGGCCAACTCTTCGATACCCAACAGGCGCAAGATGTCTTGCGGGTCGGCAGGACCGTCCACAATGCTTTCGCCTTTGTTGACCACCTGGCCTTCGTGCACCAGGATGTTCTTCTCTTTGGGAATCAATTCGTCCCAGACTTTGCCGTCCGGATCGGTGATCTGCAAACGCACTTTGCCTTTGGTTTCTTTGCCGAAGGACACGGTACCGGTCATCTCGGCCAGCATGCCTTTGTCTTTCGGGCTGCGGGCTTCGAACAACTCGGCCACACGCGGCAAACCGCCGGTAATGTCGCGGGTCTTCTGACCTTCCACAGGGATACGGGCCAGCACTTCGCCAGGGCCCACGTCCTGACCGTCACGTACCTGGATCAGAGCGCCGATTTGGAAGCCGATGGTCACCGAGTGATCGGTGCCGGGGATCTTGACTTCTTTGCCTGCGGCATCGATCAACTTGACCTGTGGACGAACCACTTTGGTGGAGCCACGGCGCTTGGGATCGATCACCACCAGGGTGGACAGACCGGTCACTTCGTCGAGCTGCTTGGCCACGGTCAGGCCTTCTTCCACATTCTCGAAATGCACCTTACCGGCGAATTCGGTGATGATGGGGCGAGTCAGCGGATCCCAGTTGGCCAAAATGGCACCGGCTTTGATGGCTTGGTCGGCTTTCACCGTCAAGGTCGCACCGTAAGGCACTTTGTGGCGCTCACGCTCGCGGCCGTGTTCGTCATGGATGACGATTTCGCCGGAACGGGCAATCACCACCAACTCGCCTTTGGAGTTGGTCACATAACGCATGGTGGCGTTGAAACCAATCAAACCGCTGGACTTAGCTTCCACGCTGGAGGCCACTGCCGCACGTGAGGCCGCGCCACCGATGTGGAAGGTCCGCATGGTCAGCTGGGTGCCGGGTTCACCGATGGACTGCGCCGCGATCACACCCACGGCTTCGCCGTTGTTGACAATACCGCCACGGCCCAAATCGCGGCCATAGCACATGGCACACAAGCCAAAGCGTGTGGCGCAGGTCAGTGCAGTGCGCACTTTGACTTCGTCCACATTGGCGGCTTCGAGCGCGTCGATGAGGTCTTCGTCCAGCATCACGCCGGCTTTGACCAACACGTTGCGGGTTTCGGGATCCAACACGTCTTCAGCGGCTGTGCGGCCCAAGATGCGCTCGCGCAGGGATTCAATCACCTCACCACCTTCAACGATGGCGCGCATCAGCGAGCCGTCGGCGGTGCCGCAATCGTGTTCGGTCACGACCAAGTCTTGCGTCACGTCGACCAAACGACGGGTCAGGTAACCCGAGTTGGCGGTCTTCAACGCGGTGTCGGCCAAACCTTTACGTGCGCCGTGGGTCGAGATGAAGTACTGCAACACGTTCAAACCTTCACGGAAGTTGGCCGTGATGGGGGTTTCAATGATCGAGCCATCGGGCTTGGCCATCAAACCGCGCATACCGGCCAGCTGGCGAATCTGCGCCGCAGAACCCCGCGCGCCGGAGTCGGCCATCATGTAGATCGAGTTGAACGATTCTTGCTCGACGTTGTTGCCATGGCGGTCGGTGGTACGCTCTTTGCGCAGCTGGTCCATCATCACCTTGGAGACGGCGTCACCGGCTTTGCCCCAGATGTCCACCACCTTGTTGTAACGCTCGCCCGATGTCACCAGACCCGAGACGTATTGCTGCTCGATGTCTTTGACTTCTTTTTCTGCGTCGGCAATGATGCCGCCTTTTTCAGGGGGCACCAGCATGTCGTCGATACCGATCGAGATGCCCGAGCGTGTGGCCAAACGGAAACCGTTTTGCAGCAACTTGTCGGCAAACACGACGGTCTCTTTCAAGCCGCACTTGCGGAATGAGGTGTTGATCAGCTTGGAGATTTCCTTTTTCTTCAAGGCCTTGTTCAGGTTGGAGAAAGGCAAACCTTTGGGCAAGATCTCTGACAAGAGCGCACGGCCCACGGTCGTGTAGACCATGGACACCGAAGGATCGAACTCGCCCGTGGCGGCGTTCTTGGTCCACTCGGTCATGCGCACGCTGATCTTGGCAGTCAACTCCACCACGCCCGCGTCCAATGCGCGCTGCACTTCACCGATGTCGGAGAAGATCAGACCTTCGCCTTTGGCGTTGATGCGGTCACGAGTGGTGTAGTACAGGCCCAGCACCACGTCTTGCGAAGGGACGATCGAGGGCTCGCCCGAAGCAGGGAACAAGATGTTGTTGGAGGCCAGCATCAAAGTGCGGGCTTCCATTTGGGCTTCCACCGACAAAGGCACGTGAACGGCCATCTGGTCACCGTCAAAGTCGGCGTTAAAGGCCGCGCAAACCAGGGGGTGCAGCTGAATGGCTTTGCCTTCGATCAGCAAAGGTTCAAAGGCCTGGATACCCAAACGGTGCAGGGTAGGCGCACGGTTCAGCATCACGGGGTGCTCTTTGATGACCTCTTCCAAAATGTCCCACACCACGGGCGTGCCGGCTTCGACTTCTTTCTTGGCCGCTTTGATGGTGGTGGCAATGCCCATCGATTCGAGGCGGGCAAAGATGAAGGGCTTGAACAGCTCGATCGCCATCAACTTGGGCAAACCGCACTGGTGCAGCTTGAGTGTTGGGCCCACGGTGATCACGGAACGGCCGGAATAGTCGACCCGTTTGCCCAGCAAGTTCTGACGGAAACGACCGCTCTTGCCTTTGATCATGTCGGCCAAAGACTTC
>CANFYZ010000081.1 GCA_947451385.1 Comamonadaceae bacterium
GGGTGGGCAAAGGTGTACATCGGGTAGATGCACCAGGTGTCGCCCGTGTGGTGATGCGTGGCGCGGCGAATCCGGTAGATGGCCGGGTCGCGCAAGTTGATGTTGGGCGAGGCCATGTCGATCTTGGCGCGCAGCACGGCCGCACCATCGTCCAGGTGGCCGTCTTTCATCTCGCGAAAGCGCGCCAAATTCTCAGCCACGGTGCGGCTGCGGAACGGGCTGTCCACGCCGGGTTTGCCAAAGTCGCCGCGGTTGGCGCGCATGTCTTCCGCGCTTTGCTCGTCCACGTAGGCATAACCGGCTTGTATCAGAGCTTCGGCAGCGCGGTACATGAAGTCAAAGTAATCGCTGGCCTGGTAGGGAGCGGCGCTGTAATCGCCTAGGCTGCCGTTCCAGTCAAAGCCCAGCCATTTCACGGCGTCGATGATGGAATTGACGTATTCGGTGTCTTCTTTTTCAGGGTTGGTGTCGTCAAAGCGCAGGTGGCACACGCCACCGTATTCCTGGGCCAGACCGAAGTTGATGCAGATGCTTTTGGCATGGCCGACGTGCAAATAGCCGTTGGGCTCGGGCGGAAAACGGGTGCGGATCTTGGCCGGGTCAGGTTGGCCTTGGGCGTGGTGGGCGGCGTCCCCCGGGCTGCCAGCCCAGCGGCGGCTGGCGTAGGTGCCTTTTTCCAAGTCGTGCTCGATGATCTGACGCAGGAAGTTACTGACTTTGTGTTCTGTCGTAGCGATTTCGGTGGGAGAGCTCATGTCCGGATTTTAGAGGAGGGCGGTGGCTTTCAAGACCGCAGACCTGAATTTGACAGTTCGTTCTATAAAATACCTCGACGCCCCTCCGGTCCCTCTCTGTTTGTCTGAATCGAACCTCTTCATGCTCCAAAGCCTACGCTCCCGTGAGGCGGCCATGCCCTTCATCATGCTCGCCGTCCTCATTGACATGGCGGCCATTGGCGTGATCGTCCCGGTGTTACCCACCTTGGTGGCCAGTTTTGCAGCGGAGCCTGCTGACCAGGCTTTTTGGTACGGTGTGGTCGCGGCAGCCTTTGGTTTGTCCAACTTTTTGGCGGCGCCAGTGCTGGGGGCTTTGTCTGACCGTTTTGGGCGTCGGCCCGTTTTGTTGATCGGTTTCTTGGGTTTGGGGGTGAGCTTTTTTGGCACCGCCATGACGACGTCGCTGGTGGGCTTGCTCGTCGCCCGCACCCTGGGCGGCGCGATGCAGGCCAACGTGGCCATTGCCAATGCCTATGTGGCCGACATTTCTGCGCCCGAACAACGCGCCAAACGCTTTGGTTTACTCGGCGCCATGATGGGGGTGGGTTTCATCATTGGTCCCGTGGTCGGGGGCTTGCTGGGGGCGGTGAACCTGCATCTGCCTTTTTACCTGGCGGGCAGCCTGACAGTGCTCAACTTGATTTACGGCTATTTTGTGTTGCCTGAATCCTTGCCTCTGACCCAGCGCAAACCTTTTACTTGGCGGGCGGCCAACCCAGCGACGTCTCTGCACAAACTAGGTCAACTCAAAGGGGTGGGCCCTTTGGTGGGGGTGGTGGCTTTCAGTGGACTGGCGCAGTATGTGTTGTATACCGTCTGGGTGCTTTACAACAGTTTTAAATTTGGCTGGGGCCCACGTGAGAACGGTTGGTCACTGGCGGTGGTGGGCATTGTGGCGGTGTTGGTACAGGGGGTTTTGTTGGGGCGCTTGCTCAAACGTTTTACACCGTCCACATTGGCCATTTGGGGCTTGGTGTCGTCTGTGATCTCGTACACCCTCTGGGGCGCGGCCACCGAAGGCTGGATGATGTACGCTGTCATTGCCTTCAATCTCTTGGGTGGCACCGTCACCGCTTCGGTGCAAAGCATGATTTCGTCGGCAGCCGACGGGCGCAGCCAGGGTCAGACCATGGGGGCGGTCAGCGCGCTCGGCAGTTTGATGGCCGTGGTGGCCCCGATCTTGGGCGCACCCTTGCTGGCGGTGGTCTCCCATTTTCCCCAAGGGGATTGGCGCATCGGCGCCCCCTTCTTTTTCTGTGCGCTTCTGCAGCTGGCTTCTTTGGCGTTGGCCATCATGCACGTGCAAAGACATCGCCGTCGTCAGTCTTTGGCCTGACCACAGCAGCCCACCGTCACATGGCTTTGAACAAATGCGCGTAGAGCCGGCTCACGCCCAGGCGCTCGGCGTGGCCTTTGAGGTGCAGGGTCAATTTGCCTGACTCGTCGCGGCTGACGGACTCGATGGCCGCTGCCCGCACCACGCTGCCCCGGTGGATTTGCCAGAACACCTGCGCGTCCAGCCTGAGCATGAGTTCTTTCAGCGGCGTGCGCAGCAACACCTCGCTGCCGTCTTGCGTGAAGACGCGGACATATTTGTCGGCGGCTTCTAAACGCAGCACCTCGCTCACCGGCACCATGCGCAACTGATTGCCCACACTGGCTTGCAGCATGTGCAGCGGGGGGTGCGCTGGGGCTGCTTCGGTTGTTGCGCTCAGCAATGCGCGCAACTGGCTCAGCACCGGGTCCATGTCTGTGACCGCAGCCTGGCGCTGTTGCAAGGCTTTTTGCAGGCGCGCCACGGTTTGCGCCAAGCGATCGCTGCGCACGGGTTTGAGCACATAGTCCACCGCTTGCGCATCGAAAGCCTGGATCGCATATTGGTCATAAGCCGTGACAAACACCAACAGCGGAAATTGAGGCGCTCCAGTGCCTGGCTGGGTCTCTGGCCAGGCATCGGCCAACTCGGCTGCAGCCTCCAGGCCACTTTGGCCGGGCATGCGAATGTCAAAAAAAAGCACGTCGGGGCGGTGCTGCAGCGCCAGTTGCACTGCGCTCAAGCCATCACCGGCTGTGGCCACCACCTGCAACTGCGGCCACAGGGCCTGCAGTTCGCGCTGCAGGGTTTGCGCCAGCAGGGTTTCGTCTTCGGCAATCAGGGCGGTGGCGGGGCGGTTCATGGTGTGGAGGCAAAAGTTTAAACCGCGGTGGACAAGGGCCAGCGCAATTCCACGCGGGTGCCTCCCATTGGCATGGGCGATATCTTTAGACTGGCTTGATCACCATACAAGGTGTGCAAGCGTTGGCGTACATGGCTCAACCCCCAAGACGCTGTGCGCGCGGCGGCGCTGTGGGAGGGCTGTTGTAGCGGTTGGGCCGCATCGGCCAAAGCCAGTGCGCTGATGCCCACCCCGTTGTCGACGACCGAGAGCACCAGTTGACGGCCTTCGGCTTGCGCGCGGATGTCGATAGCACCCCCAGCCACGCCAGGCTCCAGTCCATGGCGGATGGCATTTTCCACCAGGGGCTGCAAGATAAAGCTGGGTACAGGCTCGGTGGCCAGGGCCTGTGGCAACACCAGATCAAAGGCCAGGCGCGGCCCCATGCGGATGGCCATCAGGTGCAAATAATCGTCCAGACGTGAGAACTCTTCCGACAGGGGATGGAGCGGTTGGCGCGAGGCCTGCAAGGTGGTGCGCAAATAGTCGTCCAGATGGTCCAGCATGGTCAGCGCCCGTGCCGTGTCTTGCCCGATCAATGCGCGCAAATGCGCCAACGTATTGAACAGCATGTGAGGTTCGAGTTGCGACTGCAGCAGCATGAGCTGTGAGCTAGCCACCTCTTGGGCCAGCGCTTCGGCCTTGGCGCGCTGGTAGAAAAAGGCCACAAAAGCCGTGCTGATGGCGACAGTTGAAACAGCCAGACCGGTAAAACGGGACTGATTGATTCTCCAAAGCTCCCAGGTCGAGACACCGGCATACGCGTCACCTGCCAGCGTGCCCAGCGCATATCCCAGGGGTGTGCCCACCAGCAGCATCAGCCCGGCACGCAGGGGCGGTGGCCAATAAATGGGTGCTTGGGCATGCAATAACTTTTTAAAAACAAAACGCGCGACATCGGTGAACAACCAGATGAAAGTGGAGATGGCATAGGCGTAGACCAGCGACACGTCAAAAGGGTGAGGCAGGCCATCGCTGTCGTGACGAATCCAGATGGACACGGCAATCGGCAGCGCCACGGCCCAGACGATCAGCAAGCGTTGCAGCAAAGACCGCCGATGTTCACGCGGCAGCCATGAAATGAGGTGGTGGTTTTGCATGTTTAAAGTTTCTGCTTAAAGAACACCGCGATTTGATCAAACGCCTTTTGACGCTCTTTGGCGCTGAAGTTGGGATTGGGCAGGCCGCCGCGCGTTTGGGTGGCGGCCACGGTGGTCGCCACGGGGGCGGGCCAGGGCGAGAGCCAGTCAAAGTGCCCGGCTATGGGGTGATCCGACAGTCTTGTGCAACTGCTGCAGTATTTCAAGATCTTGTCGCTGTGAAAGCGGGGCAGCAGCACACCATCGTTTCCTGCGGTGGTCAGGGCGATGGGAATGGCAATGCGTGCCAGGCTTTCGGGGGTGAAGATAACGCCCAAGGGCACGACCACGCTCACAGCTGTGATGCGAGGGTCAGGTCGCGGGTCTTGGCTTTGACTCGGGCTTTGGCCACCTTGCAGCGTTTTCATGCTGGAAGGTGCATTGGCCTCAGTCAAAAACAAGCCGCTCAAGAAGAATTGCCCTTTGCGTAAGACTTCCTTGAAAGGGTGGTTCCCCAGGCCATTCAGACAAAAGCCAATGTCTTCCTGCAGGTTCAGGGCGCAGTGCTGTACCAACTCCAGCATGCGCCATTGACCACCGGCCATCATGATGCCCGTACCGCCACCTGCCGACATGCCGTGTACGCCCACGCGGCGCGTGTCCACCAGCGCCGCCAGCGCCGGGTCACGCGCTACAGCGTCGATGGTCTCGCTCACGTTTTGCGGACGGGTTTTCCAGCTCTCGGGGCCAGCACGGCTGAAGTCTTGCCAGTTGTCGCCGCGGTGCAGAGGCTGTGCCACCACAAAGCCTGCACGCACCAGTGTGGCGGCCAAGTCATGGTCATTGTCGGCACTGCCAGCGGTGCCGTGTGACAACACAATCAGCCGACGGCCACCGGGTGGGGTAGGCAAGGGGGCTTCGTCTTTAGCCGCTTGAATCGTGAAGGGGCCGTGGGTGATCGGCTGCACGGGGGCGGCTGTCAGGTACATCACCGTGATGGGCATGTCGCCCGAAACCATTTTGCGCAAGCCCACTTGGGCATGGCCCAGCGTGGCGGTCAGCACCAGGCAGGCAATGCAGGTCATGCGGGCGAGCCGTGCGAGGCCTGTCACAGTGTTGTTCATGCAAGGTGCTCCAGTTTCAACAAGCGCCAAGCCCGGGCGTTCAAAATGCCGGACAGCAGGCCATACAAGGCGCTGACACCGATGGCGGCGCTCAGGCTGTCCAATAAGTCGGGTGCCATCGCTGTGGTCATGCCGACCGCGAACTTGCAGGCAAAAATGGTCATGAACAGAGCCAGCGGCAGCCAACTGCCGGGCACGGTAAAGCGCCGGGTCTCCAGGTCGAAGCCCGCCCCGGCTGGCGCTGCACCTTGACCGAATACCCAGGCCACCAGCAGGCCCATGGCCGCCCAGCTCAAAAGGCTCAGTGCCAGCCAGGGCGTCAGCCGCCATTGCTGAATAACACCCACCAAGGTGAACACGGTGAGCGCGATGTTGATGCCCAGGAGGCGTTGTTTGCGCACATGGCGTGTGCGTGTTTGCACCAAGCCCAGAGCGATGAGACCGATCAGGAGGGCGAAGACCCAGATGGGGATGTGTAGCAGTGTTTGCATCATGACTTTCTGTATGTGTTTGTTAAATCCAACCGAGCCAGTCAGCCCAAATCAATTTGCCTAAATAGCGCGTCGGCAGCAAAGTAAAACCGCCTGCGACCACACACGCCGATACGTAAAGTGATTGCATGGTTTTGCGGTGCCCTTGGATGTTGCCCTGTAGCAAATACGCAAACGCACGGTACAGACTGAAGAACGTGATGGGGATCAGCAAGTGAATGGGGGTGTAGCCCGCGATATTGGGCAAATTGAAATCTCGAATAAAGATACCGCTCAACGCGGCCGCGATCATGCAAGTCACCCAGGCATAACCTATCGCGCGATGCAGGCGCGGACGCGTGGTGCGGCCCATGCGTGCCCACAGCGCAAAGGGGCCGAGGACTACGGCGGTGAGGGCGGCGCTCATGTGAACAGCGATGAGAGGGGTCATTTGCATTTGGCGTGTGTCTTTCTGGGTTGCATGATTCTGGCTGTGCACAGAACAGGATTTGAATGTAGTTCAATGTCATTCAAATAACCACTTGAATGCGATGAAGTAGCGCTTTAAGGGCGCGAAATGCAGGCCAGTGACCGTGTGTATCGCGCCCGCCAAGGCGGGGGTATTGCCGCGATAATCCTCGGATTGTTTTAAGGAATGTTTGTGGATTCTGAATTGCTGCTCAAAGCCGCCATCATGGGGCTGGTCGAAGGGTTGACCGAGTTTTTGCCCATCTCATCCACCGGGCACTTGATTCTGGCCGGCGCCTTGCTCGGTTTTGACGATGACAAGGCCAAGGTGTTTGACATCGCCATCCAGACCGGGGCGATATTGGCGGTGATCATTGTCTATTGGTCCAAGATTCGCCATACCCTCTGGGCGGTGCGCTACAACGTGGACGCGCAGCGCTTGGTGATGAATGTGGTGCTGGGCTTTTTGCCCGCCGTGGTCTTGGGCTTGCTGTTTGGCAAGGTCATCAAGGCGCATTTGTTCACGCCCTGGGTGGTGGCGACCACCTTCATCATTGGCGGCTTCATCATTTTGTGGGCCGAGCGCAGGCCTGCCAGCGCGGTGCGCATTGAGTCGGTGGACGATTTGCGAGGACGTGATGCCCTCAAGGTCGGCTTGGTGCAGTGCCTGGCCATGATCCCTGGCACCAGTCGCAGCGGTGCCACCATCATTGGCGGCATGTTGCTGGGGTTGTCGCGCCAGGCGGCGACCGACTTTTCTTTCTTTTTGGCGATCCCGACCTTGATCGGCGCGGGCGCTTACAGCCTGTACAAAGAGCGCGCCTTGCTCAGTCTGGCCGATGCACCGATTTTTGCGGTGGGGCTGGCGGTCTCGTTTTTGAGCGCCTGGGTTTGCGTGCGCTGGTTGCTCAAGTTCATCTCCACCCACAGCTTTGAGGTGTTTGCCTGGTACCGCATCGCGTTTGGCATTGTGGTGCTGGTGACCGCGCAGATGGGCTGGGTCACCTGGGCGGCTTGATCCGCGATAGCGCTCGCTATCGCCAGCAGATTGGCTTTTACAAATGAGACGCAGGGTTTGCGCCCAGATTGCGCAGCGCCGCTTCGACGGCGGCCGCGGCGGCCAAGGGCTTTTCCATCGGGAACAGGTGTGAGCCGTCGAGCATCATCAGGCGGCCTTTGGTGATTTGCGGCAAATTACCCATGCCGCCCAAACGCATCTCACGCGAATGGGTACCGCCAATGAAGGCCACTGGGCATTTGAGCGGATGCCGCTTCAGCATGCTCTCGATTTTGTCCGGAATGGTGTTGTAAATCGCGGTTTCTACGTCGCGGCTGAACGCTAAAACTTGCTGGCCATCTTGTTCGTGGGTGCCGTGCGCGATGTAGTCGGCCAGCACCTGCGGGTCCCACTTGGCAAAGGCTTTTTTATGCTGAAAATGCGCCAGCGCAGCGGCTTTGTCAGGCCAATGCATGCGGCGCGATTGGCTCACGCGCCCGGGAGAGATGGAGCGCATCAACGCGGTTTTTTTCGCCAAACCGACGGTGGTGGCGCGCCAGCCGCCCAGAATGGGCGAGTCCAGTAGCAACACGCCCTTGGCCAGCGCGGGGTGTTTGATGGCGCACATCAGGCTCAGCAAACCGCCCAGGGAGTGACCCACCAAATAGGCGGGCTCGCCCGTCGTTGCAAGGTGCGCTTGCGCAAAGTCGGCCAACTGCTGCACCAAGTGCGGCCAGTTGTTGCTCACGGGGTAAGCGCTGTCGTGACCGTATTTGTCGATGGCGCTGACGCCAAATCCGCGCGCACGCAAATTGTCCAGAACCAAGTTGTAGGTGCTGGCTGGAAAGCTGTTGCCGTGCGAAAAAATCACATGTGGCATCAGATCAACTTCTCTTGCGGTGTGGTGATTTTTTTCAGCGGGTGGCTGCGTTGGGTGTGCACCATCAAGGGCACTTCGGTCGCGCCGCCGTGCCACATCGGGTCTTCAATGCTGTCAAACATATGGCGCAGCTTGTTGCCCCAGCTCTCACGCAGCATTTTGAAATACGGGTTGTTCTCGTCAATGCAAATCACGCGGTCGCTGGCCAAGCGGTCGGTTTCATAGACCACCATGTCGAGCGGCAAACCGACAGACAAGTTCGACTTGAGGGTCGAGTCCATCGACACCAGGGCGCATTTGGCGGCCTCGTCCAGCGGTGTATTCGGCGTGATCACCCGGTCCAGCACGGGTTTGCCGTATTTGGACTCACCGATTTGAAAGTAGGGCGTTTCGTCCGTGGCTTCAATGAAGTTGCCCGGCGAGTAGACCTGGAACAAGCGCATGCCTTCGCCGGCGATTTGGCCGCCAAAAATCATCGACACATTGAAGTCCACCCCGCCGGCGCGCAGGGCATCGGCGTCGCGCTCGTGCACGCGGCGAATGGCCGAGCCCAGCACCCGCGTGGCATCGAACATGCTCTTGGCGTTCCAGATGGTGAGCGGTTCGTCCTGGTCGTTCTCGACCAGCTTTTCGACTTGCAGCATTTCACGCACCGATTGCGAAATGCTCAGATTGCCCGCCGACAGCAAGACCATGAAGCGGTCGCCCGCTTTTTCATAGACGATCATTTTGCGGAAAGTGCTGATTTGGTCCAGCCCGGCGTTGGTGCGCGAGTCAGACAAGAAAACCAAACCGGCGCGGGTTTTGATGGCGGTGCAATAGGTCATGGGCGTTTCCTGAAAAGGTCAAGCGCTGCGCTGATGCAGTCGCTGCAAAGCGTAAATCGCATCCAGCGCTTCGCGCGGGCTGAGTGCGTCGGGGTTGATTTGGGCCAGCGCCAACTCCAAAGGGCTGGGGCCGGTGGTTTCTGCTTCGGGCGGGGCCGCAAACAAATCGACTTGTTGCTGCGCCTCGCTGGCGCCCGCTTCGAGCGCGGCCAGGGTGTGACGCGCCTGGTTCAGCACGCCGCCAGGCATGCCCGCCAAACGTGCGACCTGAATGCCGTAACTGCGGCTGGCCGGGCCGGGTTGCAGCTCGTGCAAAAACACAATGCTGTTGCCCGATTCGGTGGCGCTCACATGCATATTCACCGCGCCATGGTGCGTGGCCGGGAATTCGGTCAACTCAAAATAATGCGTGGCAAACAAGGTGAAGGCCTGGGTTTTGTCATGCAAATGCGTGGCGATGCCACTGGCCAGGGCCAGACCGTCAAAGGTCGAGGTGCCGCGCCCGATCTCGTCCATCAACACCAAAGAATGCGGCGTGGCGCTATGCAAAATTTGCGCCGCCTCGGTCATCTCCAGCATGAAGGTGGACTGGGCGTTGGCCAGATCGTCGGCCGCGCCGATGCGGGTGTGGATGGCGTCGATCGGCCCCAGCCGGCAGCTGCTGGCGGGCACATGGCTGCCCATGCTGGCCAACAGCACAATCAAGGCCACTTGGCGCATGACGGTGGATTTACCGCCCATGTTGGGGCCGGTGATGATCTGCATGCGCTGCTTGTGCGTGAGCAGTGTGTCGTTGGCAATGAAGCTGCCGCCCGAGGTTTCGGCCAAGCGCGCCTCGACCACGGGGTGGCGGCCTTGGCGGATTTCAATGCAGGGCTCGTTGGTGAATTGCGGCTCGCACCAGTTCAGCGTCAGGCTGCGCTCGGTCAGCGCGCACAGCGCGTCCAGCGTGGCCATGGCTTGGGCCAATGCGGTGAGCGCCACCACATGCGGCTGCAGTTGGTCCAGCAGCAACTCGTAGAGGTATTTCTCGCGCGCCAGGGCCCGCTCTTGCGCCGACAAAGCTTTGTCTTCAAAAGTTTTCAGCTCCGGCGTGATGAAGCGCTCGGCGTTCTTCAGCGTTTGCCGCCGCCGGTAGTCGTCGGGAATTTTGTCCAGCTGGCTTTGCGTGACTTCAATGTAAAAGCCATGCACCCGGTTGAATTGCACGCGCAAATTGGCAATGCCGGTGCGCTCTTTCTCGCGGATTTCCAGATCGAGCAAAAACGCATCGCAGTTGGTTTGGATGCCGCGCAACTCGTCCAGCTCGGCGTCCAGGCCATCGGCCATCACGCCGCCGTCGCGCACCAGCGCGGCGGGCTCTTCCAGCAAGGCGCGGTGCAGCAACTCGCCCAGGCCGGTGGGCGGTTGCAGGGCCTGGGCCATGCGGGCCAGTAAACCCGGCGAGCCGTTGGGTGTGGGCACATCGGCCAGTTGGGGGGCCAGCTGCAAGGCTTTGAACAAGGCGTGCTTCAGGGCCACCAGCTCGCGTGGGCGCACTTGGCGCAGCGCCACGCGGGCGGTGATGCGTTCCACATCGCTGGCCCCTTTGAGTTGCTCGCGCAGGCGGCTCCAGGGGCCTTCGCCGCTCAGGCCTTTGAGTTGTTGCACGGCTTGCAAGCGGGCACGTGCGGTGTCGCGCTGGCGCGGCGGCGTCAGCAGCCAGCTTTTCAGCATGCGGCTGCCCATGCCGGTCATGCAGGTGTCGAGCAGCGAAAACAGCGTGGGTGAATCTTCGCCGCGCAGGGTTTGCGTCAGCTCCAGATTGCGCCGCGTGGTGCTGGGCAGGTCGATCCATGCATCCGATTTTTGCACCTGGATCTGCTGCACATGGCTCAGTGCCCGGCCCTGGGTGTGTTCGGCATAAGTCAGCAGCGCAGCGGCGGCGGCATGGGCCTCGGGCAGGGCCTCTGCGCCCCAGGCGGCCAGGCTGGCAGCTTGCAATTGTTCTTGCAGTTTGCGTTGACCCAGGCCCGCATCAAACTGGAAGTCGGGCCGCAGTGTCAGCGACAGGCTGGCCGTGCGGGTGTTTTGGCGAAAGGCTTTGAGCCGCTGCTCAAACGCCGGGGTCACGCCCGCGCTGGCCAGCAATTCGCTGGGCGCAATGCGATCGAGCCAGTCGGGCAGGTCGTCGCTGGCGCATTCGGCCAGGTGCACGCAGCCTTGCGTCACGCTCAACCACGCCAGGCCACAGCGGTTGCGCCCGCCTTGGTGCACGGCCAGCAAAATGGATTCGGTTTTGTCGGCCAGCAAGGCCGTGTCGGTCAGCGTGCCGGGGGTGACCACGCGCACCACTTTGCGCTCCACCGGGCCTTTGCTGGTGGCCACATCGCCCACTTGCTCGCAAATGGCCACCGATTCGCCGAGCTTGATGAGCCGCGCCAAATAGGTTTCCACCGAATGGAACGGCACCCCGGCCATGGCGATCGGCTGGCCCGCCGACTGTCCGCGTGTGGTGAGCGTGATGTCGAGCAAAGCCGACGCCCGCTCGGCATCGGCGAAGAACATCTCGTAGAAGTCGCCCATGCGGTAGAACACCAGCGTGTCGGGGTATTCAGCCTTGATGCCCAGGTACTGGGCCATCATGGGGGTGTGTGCACTCAGGCCCTGCACGTCTGCCATGGCTTAAAAAGGTGCGTCTTGGGATGGGGTGGCCGGGCTCATGTCCTCGCCCA
>CANFYZ010000082.1 GCA_947451385.1 Comamonadaceae bacterium
TAGGCCAGCGTTGAGGCGGTTCGCTGAGTTGGCGGGTAGGTAGCATCGAGCCGGGTGGGCGACCCCCGGCCCAGAGTAATGGCGGTCACACCGGGGGCAACTCCGGTGCACAGAATCCGGCTTATCGGCCAGCTTCACACTTATTCCAAGACCGCACGCACGAGGTTGATCACCATGAAAAAAGGGCCCTTGGGGCCCTTTTTTCATGGGGCGTGCCAGCGGCACGCCCGGGTGGGGATGTCGACATCAACCCCGTGTCGGCACCAAGCTGGCTGCCAAGGCAAACACCGAGTTGGGCGCGTTCACGCGCATGGGCGCAGCTTTCGGCTTGGCAAACACGCCACGCTTGATCATGGGGGCCGCAGGCTCGACCGCAACGCCCTTGGCGCGCTGCTCTGAAACCAACTGTCGCAGGGTGATCGATTGCAAATGGGCCAGCATTTTTTCATGCAGGTTGGACCACAGATCGCTGCTCATCCAGTTTTCGCCTTCGCCACCGGCCGCTTCGCTGTCAGAGCTGGCGTCCACGGCACTGACAATGTCGGCCATGCTGATTTTCTCGGCGCTGCGGGCGAGCGAGTAGCCGCCGCCGGGGCCGCGCGTGCTTTCTACCAAGGCTTGCTGGCGCAATTTGCTGAACAGTTGCTCCAGGTAGGACAGGGAAATATGATGGCGCTCGCTGATCGCGGCCAAAGACACAGGACCCCGGTCTTCACGCAGGGCCACATCGATCATGGCAGTCACAGCAAAGCGACTTTTGGTGCTTAAACGCATGGATTTCCTTTCAGCGCAACAGGGCGCAACAGGGACAGGGTGCAAACCTGCGGTGTCGGGCCTCGTTGGGTATCTCAGAGAACCTGTCACCAGTTTGACGCTATTTTCGCAAACTTCTCAAGAGAAATTGGGGTGTCCTTAGCTATTTCAAGGGCAAATATCAAGATTCTGTAAGGTTTTTACCCTTGAAAACCGAATTCGTGGCCTTGATCAAAAGCGTTCGTAGGGCAAAAGTGCCCGCCATTGACCGGGTTGCAAGGGGGCCAGGTTCATGCGTCCCAGGCGCAATCGTTTCAGCTTGAGCAGTTCCAGGCCGGTATGGGCAAACAAAGGTCCCAGCTCGCCGGGCACATAGCCTTTCAGGGCCAGGCGCAGCACCGTCACCTGTTCGGTTTGGTGGTTGATGCTGGTGCGCAGCCCGGGTGGGTTCAGGCGTGCCAACTGCGCTGTGCTGACCTGGCCTGCCACTTCGGCCGCGATTTCGTTTTCCAACGGCGACTGGCGGTCTTCTAAGTGCCTCAAGATGCGCGGGTCTTCGCTCAGCACCACCAAACCGGTGGCGGCGTCTTCGATGGGCGTGACGCTGAGCAGTTGTTTGCATTGGCGCGCGTTCACTTGCAATTCAGAGCGGTCGGTTTCGGCGCGCTGGGCAGGCACCACACCGTCCCAAATGGGGGTCAGGCCCTTCGCTTTCCCCTCGGGCCAGCAGGTCATGGTGTCTGTTTTATGCAACAACAGCGTCAACAAAGGGATGCTGCCACGCTGAGCCTGGGGGTGAACTTCGATGGTTTCATCGATCACCCGGCGCGCGGGATCGTCTACCACCCGCCCGTTGACCTGGACCCAACCGCCCACAATCACCTGTTCGGCGGCGCTGCGCGAGCACTTTAAAAGAGTGGCTATGCGTTTGGCCAGCCGAATGCCTGCTGTTGCTTCCAAGCCCACGGGGTCAATCATGCGCGGGGTGACCAGGTTCCAAAGAGTGGATGCGGTCCACATGGGCCTGCAGAGAACGCGCGGCCACGGGCCAGAGGCGCGGCGGCACGTCGGCATAAGCGTGTTCGACCCAGTCCTGCAGCGTCCCCTCAGGCCGGGCTTGCATGGCCGCCATGATTTTGGCTTCACGCTTCAAACGGTGGGCTTTGAGTTGGGTGATGGCGGTGCGGGCAAAGCCCAGCACGTAGCCGTGGGCGGGCAAAATGAACTCGATCTGAAAGCGGTCGCAAGCTTGGGCCAGCCGGTCCAACGAGTTCAAATAGTCGGTCATGTGGCCGTCAGGCGGGTCGATCACGGTGGTGCTGCCATTCAGCACGTGGTCGCCGGAAAACAGCAGCCCGTCCTCTTCCAGCACCAGGCACAGGTGATTGGCCGCATGGCCGGGCGTGTGCAGCACACGCAGGGTGTGCGTCACTTCGCCTTCAGGTCCAGTGCCGCGCAGAATCAGTTGTTCTTCGTGCGCCAGTTCGCGGTCGGGCGCAAAAAAGCTGTTGGCCCGCGCGGTGGGACGGGAGTGCAAACCCAGAATCGGCGGGGTGTGGCTGCACAGGGCTTGCAGTGGCAGGGCACCGGGGGAGTGGTCGGCATGCGAGTGCGTGCAGACGATCATGCGAATTTGCCCGCCCGTGGCGCGCCACAGTGCTTGCAGGTGCTCAGGGTCGGCCGGGCCCGGGTCGATCACCAGGTAGCCGGTGGCCGGATCGCCGACGATGTAGCTGTTGGTGCCCGGGCCGGTCATCACACTCGGGTTCGGCGCGGTCAGGCGCATCAGGTTTTTCAGCAGAGGCACGGGTCGTTCGGTCTGCCAGTCCAAGGCGTGCACGATTTGGCCGTCCGGGCTGACCAGGGCCAGCTCACCGAAGGCCGACTCGTGCTCCATGAAGCGTTCTTCTTTGCCTGCCAGCCAACCCCCGCGCGGGCAGCTGGTCCACAGCGGCTCGTCGGTCACTGCGCAGGCGCTGAGCACGGCCTCTACTGTGGCGAAACTTTGCAGCCGCTCCAGCGTGCGAATGGTGGGGAAGATGATGAAAAACTGGCCCGCTGCATGCTGCGCCAAGGCCTGGGCCGGGCTGATCCAGACCGGCTCGAACTGTTCGGCCTCGTCGGCCACCGGGGTTTGGCCTTCGGGCATGCGGGCCACCAAAAAGGGCACGTCAAAGCGGCGGGGCAGGTCGCGGTCGGTGATCCAATGCGCGAACACAAACACCTGGTCGCCCCGCAACGTCAGGCCGCGAGCGGCGCACTGCGCGGCAAACGGGGCGCCGCGGTCCAGCGCCGCAATGTCTTGCGCGTCAGCGGCGCGGCCATCGGCGTGGGTGGCCAGCAGCACACCCAGTTCTTCAAAACTCTCACGGATCGCGGCGATCGCCTGCGTCAGGTGCAAATCGCTTTGGCTGGCGCGCCGCAGGGATTGCGGATGCGCTTGGGCGTCGGCCGCGTCAATGCCACCGCCGGGAAACACATACGCGCCCGGCGCAAAGCTGGCGGTCATGGAGCGCCGCGTCATCAGCACTTGCACGCCCTCGGGGGTGTCACGCAGCAGCAGCACCGTGGCGGCAGGGCGAAGGGCAACGCTCTCGCGTTGCGGGTGGAGCAGTTGGGAGGTTCGGGTCATGCGCCATTATCGTTCGCGGTGGCGGCCGGTGCTGACACGCACTGGACGCCCTGATCGGGCGATAATTCGCCCATGCGCATTCGCTTTACCAAAATGCAAGGTGCGGGCAACGATTTTGTGGTGCTCGACGAAACCCAGGGCCGCTTGAACCTGAGCGCGGCCCAATACCGTTTTTTGGCCGATCGCCATTTCGGTGTCGGCGCCGATCAGATTTTGACGGTGCGGCCCGCGCCGTCTGCCGCAGTTGATTTTGAGTATGTGATTCACAACGCCGATGGCGGCGAGGTTGAACACTGTGGCAACGGCGCGCGCTGCTTTGTGCGGTATGTGAGTGACAAAGGTCTGACCGACAAAACCACCATCCAAGTCAAAATCCAGCGCGGCCAGATTGAGCTGAGCCTGAACCCGGACGGCCGAGTCACCGTCAACATGGGTGCGCCGGTGCTGACGCCCCCCGACATTCCTTTCAACCCGGCCGGTTTGGTGGCGCAGACGCAAAACGGCTGCCCCACTTGGACCTTGCCTTTGAGCGATGGCAGCACGGTGCAAGTGGCGGCGGTTTCCATGGGCAACCCGCATGCGGTACAGGTGGTGGCCGACGTGGCTTCGGCGCAGGTCGCCACGCAAGGCCCTTTGATTGAGCGGCATGCGGCGTTTCCGAACCGGGTGAACGCCGGGTTCATGCAGGTGCTCAGCCGCAGTGCCATCCGTTTGCGTGTGTACGAACGCGGCGCGGGTGAAACCTTGGCCTGCGGCACGGGGGCCTGCGCGGCGGTGGTGGCGGGGATTCGTCTGGGTCTGCTCGACGCCCAGGTGGATGTGCACACCACGGGCGGCCTGCTGAGCATTGCCTGGGATGGCCAGGCCGACAGCCCCGTCTTCATGACCGGGCCGGCCACCACGGTGTTTGATGGCGAAATCGACTTACCTGAACTTTGATTGGACTTTTGCAATGACCTCGACCCCTTCCACCGGCATGAGCACCATGAACCCCATCACCGAAGATGACATTGCCGAATTTCTGGCCAACACGCCTGATTTTTTTGAACGCCACGCGCAATTGCTCGCCGCCGTGCAACTGAACAGCCCGCACAGCCACCGCGCGGTCAGCTTGCAAGAGCGTCAGGCTGAAATGCTGCGCGACAAGATCAAAGGGCTGGAGGGGCGGATCATGGAGATGATCCGTAACGGTACCGAAAACATGATCTTGATCGACAAGTTGCACCACTGGGCCTGCGAGTTGTTCGAGACCCCGCTGGACGAACGCCCGTTTGTCGCTGCCGACAAAATTGCGACGCAATTTGCCGTGCCGCAGGTGGCTCTGAAACTCTGGAACCTGGACGCACGCTACGCCGCCCAGCCCTACACACAAGACATCAGCGACGATGTGAAAACCTATGCCGACGGCTTGGCTGCGCCCTATGTCGGTGCCAACACCGGGCTGGCTGCGGTGCAATGGCTGGCGCATCCCGCTCAGGCCGCTTCGGTGGCGGTGGTGGCCCTGCGCCGAGCCAAAGGCGATCCCGCTTTTGGTTTGCTGGTGCTGGCCTCGCCGGACTCGCAGCGTTTTCACAGCCACATCGGCACCGACTTTTTATTGCGTTTGGCCGAGTTGTCCAGCGCGGCCATGCTGCGATTGCAACCGCTGGTGATCTGAAGGATCGGTGCACGGCCATGACCGCTTTAGAGCCGCCAGACCCCTTGGTCGTGCGGTATTTGGCGCATGCCCGTTTTGAAAAACGTCTGGCCGATCGCACGTTGGCGCTGTACACCCTGGACTTGCAAAAATTGGCCGACCTGGCCCAAGCCGCGGGCGTGGGTTTGGTGCAGGTGCACAGTGCGCACATTCGCCGTTTTGTGGCGCAAATGCACAGTGCCGGCCGTTCGGGCCGTGGCATTGCCCTGATCTTGTCGGGCTGGCGCGGGTTCTATGCGTGGTTGGGACGCGAAGGGCTGGTCACCAGCAACCCGGTGCAAGGTGTGCGTGCACCCCGTGTGGCAAAACCCCTGCCCAAGGCCTTGGGCGTGGACGATGCCATGCAACTGGCCGACCACAGCGAGGCCAGTGACGACCCCTGGCTGGAGGCGCGCGATGCCGCCATGGTGGAGCTGCTGTACGGTTGCGGTCTGCGGGTGGGTGAGCTCACCGGCTTGGACGTGGTGGCCAGCGATGCAGCGGCCCAGCAAGGGCGCGGCTGGATCGATTTGCAAGCGGCCGAGGTGATGGTGCAAGGCAAGGGCGGCAAACGCCGCTCGCTGCCCCTGGGTGCTTCGGCCCTGGCGGCGCTGGGCCACTGGTTGTCGCTGCGTCAGCAGGTGCCGGGCATGTTGCTGCAAGCCGCCCCCGGGGTGTCGGCCCAGGCTTTGGCGTTGTTTCCGGGACGGCGCGGCACCCGCTTGACGGCGCAATCGGTCTGGCAGCGGCTGCAGCGGCGCAGCCAATTGGCGGGGCTGGCCACGCCGGTGCATCCGCACATGCTGCGCCATTCGTTTGCCAGCCATGTGTTGCAGTCCAGCAGCGATTTGCGCGCGGTGCAAGAGCTGCTCGGTCACGCCAACATCACCACCACCCAGGTCTATACCCGGCTGGATTTTCAGCATTTGGCCAAAGCCTATGACGCGGCCCATCCGCGCGCCAAACGCCAAGCGACGGGTGACGCCGACAAGTCCTGAGCACGCCAACTGGGCCCAGGGGCCATCGCACCGACAATACGGGGATGAAAAGCATTCGACTCAAAGAGGGCAAAGAACGTTCTTTGCAACGCCGCCACCCGTGGGTGTTTGATTCCGCCATCGCCAAAGGCAGCGCCGATGCGGGAGAAACCGTGCGCATCGAATCTCACACCGGGCAGTTCTTGGCGTGGGCCGCCTTCAGCCCGGCCTCGCGCATCAAGGCGCGGGTCTGGAGTTGGGACGAGGCGCAGCGCATCGATGCCGCGTTCATCGCGCAATTGATCGACCAAGCGGTGGCTGCGCGGTCTTTGTTTGACATCCAAAGTGAAGGCCTGCGCTTGGTGCACGGCGAGTCCGATGGCCTGCCGGGCCTGATCGTTGACCGCTATGGTGACACGCTGGTGGCGCAGTTCACCTCTTGCGGCAGCGAGCGGTTTAAATCGGTGATGGCCGATGCCCTGCTGCGTGTGACCGGCCTGCAACGCCTGTACGAACGCTCTGATGCCAGCGTGCGCAGCCTGGAAGGCTTGCCCGAAGTCACCGGCTGGCTGCGCGGTGACGGGCCGGTGGAGTTGCAGATCCGCGAGCACGACTGGCGCTTGACGCTGAACATTGCCGAAGGCCACAAGACCGGGTTTTACCTGGACCAGCGCGACAGCCGCCAGCGTTTTGCTACGCACGCCCGGCACCGCCAATTCCAAAAGGTGCTGAACTGTTATTGCTATACCGGCGGTTTCACGGTGGCGGCTTTGGCCGGGGGTGCGGCGCATGTCACCTCAATTGATTCTTCCGGGCCGGCGCTGGCGCGCGCCCAAGCCAACGTGGCGTTGAACGGTTTTGACGCTGGCCGCACGCGCTTCATGGACGCGGACGTGAACGCCTCGCTGCGTGCCTTCATTGCGCAGGGTGAGACGTTTGATGCCATCGTCCTCGATCCGCCCAAGTTCGCCCCCACCGCCGCCCACGCCGAGCGTGCGGCACGGGCTTACAAAGACATCAACCGCCTGGCTTTCAAGCTGCTCGCGCCCGGTGGTGAGCTGTTCACCTATTCCTGTTCGGGTGGCATCAGTGCCGATCTGTTCCATAAAATCGTGGCTTCGGCCGGCCTGGACGCCGGCGTGGATGGCTACATCAGCGAGCGTTTGCAGGGCGCGCCTGACCATCCGATGACGGTGTGTTTCCCGGAAGGGGAATACCTCAAAGGACTGGTGGTGGTCAGGAAACCTTGAAAACGCCGATACACTGCCCACCTGCTCTGAACTGACATAAAGAACTTCACCATGGCTTTGATTCCTGTGACCATCCTGACCGGCTTTTTGGGCTCGGGCAAAACCACCTTGCTGCAGCGCGTGCTGACCGAAGCGCACGGGCAAAAAATTGCCGTCATCGAAAACGAATTCGGTGAGGAAAACATCGACAACGACATCCTGGTGTCGGACACGAATGAGCAAATCATTCAAATGAGCAACGGCTGTATCTGCTGCACCATCCGCGAGGATTTGCGGGTCACGCTGCAGTTACTGGGGGCCAAGCGCCGCAAAGGGCTGCTCGACTTTGAGCGGGTGGTGATTGAAACCACCGGCCTGGCCGATCCCGGTCCGGTGGCGCAGACGTTTTTCATGGACGACGAGGTGGCTGAGACCTTTTTGCTCGACTCCATTCTGACCCTGGTGGACGCCAAACACGCGCCGCAACAGCTCAATGACCGCCAGGAGGCGCGCCGCCAGGTCGGTTTTGCCGACCAGATTTTCATCAGCAAGTCCGATTTGGTGTCTGCCGACGAACTCGAGGCCTTGCAACACCGCCTCAAGCACATGAACCCCCGGGCCCCGCAAAAAGCGGTGCATTTTGGCCAGGTCAGCTTGAGCGAGGTGTTTGATTTGCGTGGCTTCAATTTGAACGCCAAGCTCGACATCGATCCTGACTTTCTCAAAGACGATGACCACGGTCACGGCCATGACCATGATCACCACCATCACCACCATCACGACCATGATCACGCAGATGGCGAAGCCTGTGACCACCCCTCGCACCACGGCGAATCCGGTCACCATCACCATCACGACGACGATGTGAAAAGCTTTGTGTTCCGTTCTGACAAGGCGTTTGACCCCGCCAAATTGGAAGATTTCTTGGGGGCCATCGTGAATGTTTACGGCCCGCGCATGCTGCGCTACAAAGGGGTGCTGAATATGCGTGGCACCGAGCGCAAGGTGATTTTCCAGGGCGTGCACCAATTGATGGGCAGCGATTTGGGGCCTATGTGGGCTGAAAATGAGGCTAAAGTCAGCAAAATGGTCTTCATCGGTATCGATCTGCCCAAAGACATCTTGTTGCAAGGCTTGGAGCAATGTTTGGTGTGAGGCGGGGCCCGGCAGGCTTTCAGCCTGCCTTTTTGCTCTGTCGCGAATTAAATCCAGAACATTCCAGCTTTTGACTTGTCCTGTCGCTACAATCGCCGCCCTGACAGGGTGCCTTATTTCGGCACCCCCCGCCCCAGAAGGTCCACCTCATGGGTTTTGATGCAAATGAACGCGCAGCGTTCGATGCGATGGGCTGGCGCACGGTGTGCGCGTAAGCAAAACGGCCAGGAGACACGACGTGAAGACATCCAGTAAGTCATTGGTCAAAGTGAATGCCAAAAAAGCGGCGCCTCAAGCGGCCGTCAAGGCGAAATCCGCGTCCAAGCCAGCCCAGCCTGCCTCGGTGAAAGCCAAGCCTGCGGCCAAAGTAGCCAAAACGGCCAAAGCCCCCAGCAAGGCGCCCTTGAAACCAGTCAGTCCCGCCAAGGCCAAATCGCCGGTCAAAGCCGCGTCAAAACCGGTGGCCAAAACCCCTGTCAAAGTACCGGCAAAAGCCTCTGCAAAAGCCTCTGCAAAAGCGCCTGCAAAAACGACAGTCAAAGCCCCGGCAAAAGCGCCAGTCAAAGCGACAGTCAAAGTGCCTGCAAAAACGACAGCCAAAGCGCCGGTCAAAGCCTCCTCGAAGGCCGTGCCCGCATCCCAATCCGTGAAGCCCGCCGTCAAGTCGCCGACCCCACCGGCCGCTCAATCTCTGCCCAAAGCTCCGTCTCCAGCCGCGGTCAAGGCCCCAGCCCCTGCAAAAGCAGCGCCTGCCACCGCGTCTGAAAAATCAAAATCTCCCGCCAAAGCTGCGGCCTCTAAAGTAGTCACCGCTGCCCCCGCCGCGGTGACTGCCCCGGTGGCACCGCCTGCGGTTGCAGGCGACGTGCCTGCGCGTGCGACACGCCCATCGGCTCGGTTGGCTCAAATCACCGTGCCTTCCATGGCTCAGTCTGTGGCTTCCACCGCAGCCAAGGCCAGTTACCTTCAAAACACGCCGACTCCCGTGATGATTCCTGTATTTACTGCTCCCGCTAAAAAAGACGCCAAGTTGGCCAACAACTGGAAGACCAAAAAAGTGGACCAACTCAGCGATGCTGAAATTTTGGCCATGTCCGACGATGACTACATGAATGCCGCGCAAATGGCTTTCTTCCGCCGTAAACTGGTTTTGCTCAAGGAAGACATGTTGGCCAATGCAGGGCAGACGACCGAGAATTTGCGCGAAGACACCGTGGTGGTCCCTGATCCGGCCGATCGGGCCACGATCGAAGAAGAGCATGCGTTGGAGTTGCGTACGCGGGACCGGGAACGCAAGCTGCTGAAAAAAATCCAACAATCCATTAACCGCATCGATGCCGGTGACTATGGCTACTGTGATGAAACCGGCGAACCGATCGGCGTCGGCCGTTTGTTGGCCCGTCCCACAGCCACTTTGTCCTTAGAGGCCCAGCAACGTCGCGAACTGAAACAAAAAATGTTCGGCGATTGAAGGCCGCGTCGGCAGGCTTTGGCTTGATCCCCTCTTTGAAAGGCTCCCAGGTGGAGCCTTTTTTCTTGGGGGTCGAACGGACAGGGGTTCGTTGTTACAAATTTTGTTGATTTTGTTTAATTTTTAAATCCTTCAGAGGTTACTTTCAGTCAGTTCGCTAAGTGCCTCATTTTGAACGATTTTTTTCCGTAAAAATTATTCGAAGTCTCTCCTAAGCCCTTGATTTCATTGAAAAAAAGTTGATTCTTCCCTTGTGTTGAGACAAATTCCTGCTACAGTGCAAAAAAGTGCAATTAAGTGGGGAAAAGTGCCCCTTTTTGCAAATTGGGCCCCGTCTAAGGAATTTTCACTTGTTTCAAGGTGCGTCATCGCTGAGTTTGGATGCCAAGGGGCGGCTGTCTGTGCCGACCCGTCATCGCGACGTCCTCAGCGCGACGGCGGGTGGACAGCTGACGATCACCAAACACCCGCACGGCTGCCTGATGGTGTTCCCCCGTCCTGAGTGGGAAAAATTTCGCGAACGCATTGCCCAACTGCCGATGTCCGCGCAGTGGTGGAAGCGCATTTTCTTGGGCAACGCCATGGACGTGGAGATGGATGGCACGGGGCGTGTGTTGATTTCTCCCGAGTTGCGCCAGGCCGCCGGCATCAGCAAGGACACCATGTTGTTGGGCATGGGCCAACACTTTGAGTTGTGGGACAAGGCGACCTACGACGCGCAAGAGGCGCAAGCCATGCAGGGCGACATGCCCGAAGTCTTCAAAGACTTTTCATTCTGAACGACCGACGAATGAGCGCCTTGAGCCACACCACTGTTTTACTGAATGAGGCGGTCGATGCCGTCGTCGGTGGCGTTTGGGGGGCTGATGGGGTGTATGTGGACGCCACTTTCGGTCGTGGCGGCCATTCGCGATTGCTCCTGTCCAAATTGTCGGCCAATGGCTGTCTGATCGCTTTTGACAAAGATGTCGAGGCGATTGCGGAGGCGCGGGGCATTGAGGATGCGCGGTTTTCGATCCGCCACGAAGGCTTTGCCAATTTGGGCGAACTTCCTGCAGGCAGTGTGGCCGGGGTGTTGATGGACCTGGGCGTGAGCTCCCCTCAAATTGACAGCCCCGAGAGGGGTTTTTCTTTTCGTTTTGATGGCCCGTTAGACATGCGTATGGACACCACGCGCGGACAAAGTGTGGCCGAGTGGCTTGCCGATGCAAGCGTGGATCAGATCACAGAGGTGATACGTGACTATGGCGAAGAACGGTTTGCTTTTCCGATTGCAAAGGCGATTGTGGCTCGCCGACAAGAACGGGGCCCAATTTCAACCACCACCGATTTGGCCGGGCTCGTGGCTGGTACGGTCA
>CANFYZ010000083.1 GCA_947451385.1 Comamonadaceae bacterium
AGGTCGGTGATGGACTCCTTTGAACTTTCTGATCGACACGTTATGGAACAACAACTGGCCAAAAGCAAAGTTCTTTTCATTGAAGACAATGAAACCATGCGTGATGAATTGGTGAACTTTTTGCGCGCCGAAGGTTTTGACGTCGTGGGGCTGGGTGATGGGCTGGAGCTGAATGACTATCTGAAAAAAGACCAACCACACATTTTGGTGTTGGACTTGAATTTGCAATTTGAAGATGGCATCAGCATTGCCCGGCGCATTCGAAAATCCTACCCTGAAATTCGCATCGTCATGTTGACTGGGCGGGTGCAAGGCGCTCACCGCTTGGAAGGCTACGAGGCAGGCGCTGATGTCTACTTGACCAAGCCCACCCGTCCAGCAGAAATTCTGGCCGTATTGAAAAATCTTGCCCTGCGGTACCGCGGTGAAATTCAACCCAACGCCGCCTGGAAGCTGGATGTCTCCCGGTACATGCTCTCGTCCACGCATGGGCATGTGACAGCCCTGACCAATTCAGAAATGAAGCTGTTGCGCGTCTTGGCCGTCTCCACCGATGTGGTCAATCACGGCGATTTAATGGCCTTGTTCCACGACGACATGGCGGACGAAAAAACCATCAAAGCACGACTTGAAGTGCTGATCAGCCGCTTGCGCGCCAAGTTGCGTGTGCTGGGCAGCGAGTCGCCCGACATTCGGGTGTTGCGCGGTTTGGGTTACCAACTGACTCTGCCGCTGTCGATCGTGGGCTATTGAATCCATCGCTTGGATTCAACGCAGCAAAATGCCCAATTATTTTTTTTCATTAATGAATTTGTCATTCAATGAGGGTTTTGATTTGCGGGGCAGGCAGGTCCATCGCAGTCAGGCTGAGGCACAGCTGAGACCCACCCCGAAGCGAGGGGGGCGAGGGGTAAAATTTCCACTCGTTAAGGCCAACTCTGCTGACATGCATTTTTCACGCGCCAATCTGTTTGCGTTAGGCGCCATTGCCTTGTGGGTGAGTCTGGCCGCGCTCGGTGTTGCACTGAAGCATGTGCCCCCGTTCCTATTGACGGGCATCGCGCTGCTGATCGGCAGTTTGGTGGCGCTACCGCTTTCGGGCTTCAACTGGCGCGTGTGGCACCTGCCTTGGACAACCGTGGCGCTGGGTGTCTATGGCCTGTTCGGCTACCACTTTCTGCTCTTCATGGCGCTGCGAGATGCGCCTCCGGTGCAGGCCAATCTGGTCAATTACCTGTGGCCTTTGGGCATGGTGGTCATGGCTCCTGTATTTTTACCCGGCACCCAACTCAAGACCAAGCACCTGGCGGCAGGCTTGGTTGGCTTTGTCGGTGCCGCACTGGCCATCACCGGAGAGCAGAGCCTGAGCAGCCTCATCACCACACCGCGCTGGGGTTACCTGTGGGCTTTGGCGGCTGCCTTTGTGTGGGCCAGTTACTCCTTGATGACCCAAAGGGTGGCCCGTTTTCACACCGCCGCACTGGGCTTGTTCGGCCTCATTTCGGGTCTGTTGGCGCTCTTGTGCCACGCCGTGCTGGAACCGGTCACCGTCTTGAGCGTCCAGGACGGTTACTTTTTGGTTGCCATAGGGCTGGGGCCCTTGGGGGCTGCGTTTTATTTGTGGGATGCGGCGCTCAAACTCGGGGATGCGCGGCACATTGGTTTGCTCAGTTTCCTCACCCCACTGGGTTCGACTTGTGTTTTGTTGTGGGTGCGCGGCGAGGACCCGAGCCTGACCACGCTGGGCGCGGCCGTGTTGATCGTGGGGGCGGCCTGGATCGGCACGCGTCAGCACTGAAACACGGCAGAGGCTCGCGCCCGCCCACGCAAGCTGCGGCGAGGCCGCTCAACCGATCATCAGCGTGGGGTCTTCCGAGTCCAAGACCTGTTGCGCCCAGGCTTTGAGTTTGGCGGTATCGGATCGCAAGATTTGCTGTTTCACCGCCAGGATCTGCGAGGGGTGCATGGAGAAGCTGCGCAGCCCCAAGCCCAAAAGCAAACGGGTCAAGGTGACATCGCCCGCCATTTCGCCACACACCGAAACCCCTTTGCCTTGCAACTGCGATTCGGCAATCGTGTCGGCCACCAGCTTGAGGACTGCAGGGTGCAGGGGGTCGTACAAATGCGCCACCGACTCATCGGCTCGGTCAATCGCCAAGGTGTACTGGATCAGGTCGTTGGTGCCGATCGACAAGAAATCAAAGTATTTGAGGAACAGGCGCAGCGACAAAGCGGCCGCCGGGATTTCAATCATGGCCCCCAAATGCACCTGCCCGTAGGCTTGGCCGCGTTGGTCCAAATCGCGCTGCGCTTGTTGCACCAGGGCCAAGGTTTGGCGGATCTCGCTGGCATGCGCCAACATCGGAATCAGCAAGTTCACTCGCCCATACGCCGCGGCGCGCAAAATCGCGCGCAATTGGTTCAAGAACATGTCCGGATCGGCCAGGCTCCAGCGGATGGCCCGCAGGCCCAGCGCTGGGTTCAGGTGCGCCGCATCGTGGCGTGATTCGTCCAGGGGTTTGTCGGCGCCCACATCGACCGTGCGAATGGTCACCGGCAAACCGGCCATGCCTTCGACCGCACGGCGGTACGCTTCGAATTGTTCTTCTTCATCGGGCAGATGACCCTGCCGGCCCATGAACAAAAACTCACTGCGAAACAGGCCCACGCCCACCGCGCCCACCTGCATCGCGGCTTGGGTGTCTTCCGGCATTTCGATGTTCGCCAGGAGTTCGATTTTTTGCCCATCCAAGGTGATGGCAGGGGTGTGGCGCAAGCGGGACAAGCGCTCGCGCTCCAGGTCCCCCTGGCGCTGTTTGAAACCGTATTCCGCCAAAATAATCGGCGAGGGGTCCACAATGATCAAGCCGGCATCGCCGTCGATGATGACCCAGTCGTCTTGCCGCACCAATTGGCTGGCCGTGCGTGCGCCGACCACGGCAGGGATGTCCATGCTGCGGGCCACGATGGCGGTGTGCGAAGTTTTACCGCCCACATCGGTGACAAAGCCCACAAACACACTTTGTTTGAACTGGATCATGTCGGCCGGCGAGAGGTCATGCGCCACCAACACCAAGGGCACGTCCATGGTGTCACCCAATTGCAGCTCTTGCTGCGGGCGCGTGGTGGGGCGCGTTTGCACCACCGGCGAGGTACTGCCCTTCATGCAATGCAAAATGCGCTCGGTCACCTGCTCCAGGTCGGCCTTGCGCTCACGCAAGTAGGGGTCTTCCATTTCGTCAAACTGGCGGGCCATCACTTCGAGTTGGCTCGTCAGTGCCCATTCGGCGTTGTACAAACGGTCCTCGATCCAATGCCTGACGCCGGTGGCCAACAACTCATCTTGCAACAACATCAGATGCACATCCAGCAGCGCAGTCAACTCGTGCGGCGCGTCTTTGGGCATGTCCTGCTGCAGGCGCTGTAACTCATCCACTACCGCATCGCGTGCCAGACGCAACCGCTTGATCTCTGAAGGGATTTGCTCGGCGGTGATGAAATAGTGCGCCACATCCAGGCGGCTCGACGCCACCAACACGGCCCGCCCGATAGCGATGCCGCGTGCCACTGCGAGGCCATGGATACTGAACGTCATAGCGTGAGTGTCGTCATCGTGTGCGCAGAGAGGCTCAAGTTTTATTCGCCTTCGCCAAATTTGTCGGCCATGAGCGCCAACAAGGCGTCCAGGGCCTCTTGCGCCTGTTCGCCGTCGGTGTCCAAAGTCACTTCGCTGCCCAAGCCGGCAGCCAACATCATCACCCCCATGATGCTTTTGGCATTCACACGGCGTTCGCCTTTGGTGAGCCACACTTCACAAGGAAAACTGCCGGCCAACTTGGTCAGTTTGGCCGATGCGCGGGCATGCAAGCCCAGTTTATTGCTGATGATCGTGGTGGCTTGAGGCATGTCTCTTTCCTGCTTGATTTTGAGGGGCTGTGCTGCCCACGGGCATGACACCCTGAACGCCGCCGGCTTGTGCCCGGGTGGTCACTGAGTCCAAATTTTCGTGGCGGTAGCTGACGCTGCGCAACAGCATGGGTAAATTCACGCCCGCCAACAAACGGGTGTGCACGCCATCGGTCAATTTTTGGGCAATGTTGCAGGGCGTGGCGCCGAACACGTCGGTGAGCAACAAGACTTCGTTGGTGCCCAATTGGTCCAGCGCTTGCGCAGCAAGCTCTAAGGTGTCTTCAGGGGCTTCGTGGGGTGGCACATCAATGGCCAACACCGCCGATGCACAATCTGGAAAGACATGCAGGGCGCAGTCGCGCAAGGCCTTGGCCAGCGGTGCGTGGGCGATGATGAGGATACCAATCATGGGGTTTGATTATCAGGCTTAGACCACAGGAAATAGCCGTAGGACGCCATGGAGCAAATCAAAAAAACGGTCATCGCGCCTTGGAACGCAGCAACCGTCGGCCAACCCCAGCTTTTGAACAGGTCGACCGTTAAACCAATGCCCCATTGGACAATGAAAATACCCGAAAAAATCACCAGGTTGTAGGCCGACAAAGCCCGACCCGCCAGAGCCGCAGGAAACGCCTGGCCAACGGCCGGTTGCGCCAAGGAAACGAAACTGCTGGTCAAACAAAACAGGGCCAACACGGCGGAGGTCCAGCCCCCCAAGCCCTCGGCAGCAAAGATCAAAACGCCCATCACGCCAAAGCTGGAAGGCAGCCCCCATGCGATCAGTTTGTTCGGATGAACGCCGCGTCGCGACAATTTCGGCGTGACCAAGCCCCAGGTCCAAAACGTGCACAGCATGGTCAGGTTGATGGCGAACAAGCCCGTGGCCGATTCGATGGAACTCCAACCGCCCACTTGCGTCATCCAGGGTCCGGCCCACAGGGTTTGAATCGCCACCATGCCGCCGTAGCTGAAAAAGCCAATGGGGGTCATGCGCCAAAAATACCGGCTCCGCCATACGGCGGCATAGCCTCGCTCATGCACGGGGGTGTGTGCCTGATCGGTCGCGGTCTCCCAAGCGGGGACCTGCCAGGCCATCAGCAACATGGTCAGCGCCACCAAGGCCGCCAACACCAAAAACATCATGCGCCAACCCATCCAGGGCATCAGCCACTGCACGGGCAAAGTGGACATCAACATGCCCAGTGAGCCGGTCATCAACATCCACGAATTGGTGCGCAATTGAGAGGCCGGATTCAACCAGCGGCGGTAACCGGTTAACGGCGCCATCAGACAGGCGCTCACCCCCACGCCACAAAGCATGCGCGCCATCAGCAAGCCCGCAAAACTGGTGGCCATGGAAAAGGCAATGCAACCCATCACCGCCACACTCAAAAATGCGATGTTGACTTTTTTAGGGCCAAACCGGTCCAGCCAGGAGCCCAGAGGCAGTTGGGTCAGAGAGAAACCCAAAAAATATCCCCCAGCGAGCAGCCCCAAGTCGCGTGCGGTCAAGCCCAACTCCTGGGTCAAGGTAGGCGACAGGGTGGCGGTGATGGCGCGTATCAAAGCCGACAAAAAATAGGCGCTGGCAAAAGCCAGAAAGACCGTGATGGCCGCTTGGCGCGACAGTTGGGGGTGGACAGAAGGGGCCGTCATGGTTGGCGAATACTTTCAAAAAAGGTGTCGGCTGGTTCGCCTTGAATACGGGACTGGTACACCATGGCATTGACCCACTGCACGCCCTCACCTTCCGGCCATGCGACCCAAACCCCTTGAACCTGGGTGGGCTGGCCCTGGGGTTGCCGGCCTTGCGCGCGCACGCGCACAGCGCCGGGCAATGCTTTGGGCGCTGGCCAGGTTTGGATCTCTGGGTTTTGCGCTTGCAGGGTGCGCCAGGTTGCCGCTTGCCAACCTTGCAGCACTTGGTCCGCGTCGACGTTGGCGGGCAAGCGGCCGGTCATGACCACCCACATACCGTCTCCGGCCTCGCAACCGGCCACCTGCAAGGTCACCTGGACCTGCGCCATGGTGACGTCCCTTTGGGTGCGGTCGGGTTTGCAAGGTAATTGGGCATTCAGTGAGGTGCCCTCAAAACCAATGTCTCGCCAGTTGTAAGTGGGTTGGCAGGCGCAGAGTAAACCGGCCACAAGCCCTGAAATAATTCTCATGGCTGTCATTATCGTGTCCGCAGCGGGATTTGAATTTCGCGACAATGACAGCATGAACTCATTACATGGCATTCGCGTCCTCGACCTGTCCCGCGTACTGGCGGGCCCTTGGTGTACCCAAACCCTGGCCGACTTGGGCGCCGACGTGATCAAAATTGAACGCCCCGTCACGGGTGACGACACCCGCACTTGGGGCCCTCCGTTTTTAAAAGATGCCCAAGGACAAGACACGGCTGAAGCCGCTTATTACCTGGGCACCAACCGCAATAAGCGCTCGGTGACCTGCGACATTGCCCAAGCCGCAGGTCAAGCACTGATCCGCGAATTGGTGCCGCATTGCGATGTCTTCATCGAAAACTTCAAGGTCGGTGACATGGCCCGCTATGGCCTGGACTACGACAGCCTCAAGGCCCTGAACCCGAAATTGGTCTATTGCAGCGTCACCGGCTTTGGACAGACGGGTCCCTATGCCGAACGCGCCGGCTATGACTACGCGGTGCAAGGCATGGGCGGCTTGATGAGCGTGACCGGTGAGCGCGATGACCTGGGCGGTGGGCCGCAAAAAGTGGGCGTCGCCGTGGCCGATCTGTTTACCGGCATGTACGCCACCGTGGGTATTTTGGCGGCGCTGCGCCACGCCGAGCAAACCGGGGTGGGGCAATGGGTGGACATGGCCCTGCTGGACACCCAAGTGGCGATGCTGGCCAACCTGGGGGCGAACTACTTGGTCAGCGGCAAAGTCCCTGGTCGCTCAGGCAATGCGCATCTGAATGTCGTTCCCTACCAGGTGTTTGAGGTGCAAGCCCCTCCGAGCGCCGCGCCGGGCAGCAAAGATCATTTGATTTTGGCTGTTGGCAATGACGGCCAGTTTGCGAAATTTTGTGCCGTGGCGGGTCGTTCGGACTTGGCCACCCACCCGCACTTCATCAAAAATGCCGACCGGGTACGTCACCGCGCGGAGTTGGTGCCCCTGCTCGAAGAGATCTTGAAAACCCGGACCAAAGCCGAATGGCTGTCCGCACTGGAGGCCGCCAAGGTGCCTTGTGGGGCCATCAACAACCTGGCCGAAGTATTTGCCGACCCGCATGTGCAAGCGCGACACATGGTCACCCCTTGGCAACACCCCGTGGAGCCGAATTTGCGCTTGGTGGCCAGCCCGCTCAAGTTGAGTGAGACCCCGGTGCGCAATGACTTGCCGCCGCCCCTGCTGGGCCAACATACCGAGGAAATTTTGCGCCAGGTCTTGGACTATTCTGAGGCGCAGGTCCACCGTTTGCGTGACCAAGGTGTGATTTGAGTGTTTGGCTGAATCCCAAGCCAGCGTCCGCTGGTATTAAACTGACGGCGTTGCATCAACGGACTCCTGGGGATTCATGAATTTTCTTTCGACGCGCTGGGGTGGCTGGCTGTTTGGCGCCCTCTTGTCCCTGCTGACGGCCTGCTCTTCGCAGACCGCCCCGGAATCCAACTTCGTTTTGCTGGACGGCTCCCGCATGAGCACCTCGCAATTGCGAGGCAAAGTCACACTGGTCAATTTTTGGGCCACCAGTTGCACCACCTGCGTGGCGGAGATGCCGCAGATCATTGCCACTTATGGCAAATACCAAGCGCAAGGATTTGAAACGGTGGCGGTGGCCATGAGCTACGACCCACCGAGCTACGTGGTGAACTTTGCGCAGACGCGCCAGTTGCCGTTCAAGGTGGCGATCGACAACACCGGAGAAATTGCGAAAACTTGGGGAGGCGTCAAGCTCACGCCCACCACTTACCTGCTGGACAAGCACGGGGCGATTGTGAAACGCTATGTGGGCGAGCCCAATTTTGTTGAGCTGCACCAATGGATTGAAAAACTACTCGCCGCCACCTGAAGCGGCTGAACAGGTGCGCGGCGAAGTAAACCTCAAAAGTTCAACCCAGGATCAATCCTTGCGGAAGGTGTCGTGACACGCTTTGCAAGAAGCGCCTGTGGCACCGAAGGCCGTTTTGATGGCATCGAGGTTTCCGGTCTTGGCTGCAGCTTGCAGTTTCAAGGTTTCAGCTTGGAACTTGTCTGCGGCCTCTTTGAATTTACCGGACTCTTTCCAGATTTCGGGCTTGGCGCGGGTTTCGCCTTTGTCCGTGCCTTCCGCAAAGGCTGTCCAAGGCCATTTGGCCAAATCAGCCACCAGGTCGACGTTTTCCGCTGCCACTTTTGCATCAAACGGCACGCGGCCAGTGACCATGGCGCCGACGCGACCAAAATGCGTACCGATCACGGTGAGACTGGCTTTGCGGTATTTGATGGCATCTTCGGGCTTGGCGAACTGAGCTGCAGCGGGCAAGGCCAAAGCCGCGGCGACTGCGGCTAAGATCAAAGACAATGATTTCTTCATGGGATCCCCAAATGAGTTGAAGGCTGCTTTCGAAATGGACAGCCCGATCGGCATCGTCTAATGTAACGATGCCCGCCAGTCTCTCATGTTTTTCTTTTTTCCGCACTGTGCGGGCTGTTTTTGGAGCAGGATCATGTTCAAGGTTCGCGTTTGGGATTTGCCGACACGGCTATTTCACTGGGCCTTGGCCCTGTGTGTGCTGGCCCTGGTGATAACAGGCAATATGGGGGGCGAAGCCATGGTGTGGCACTTTCGCTGCGGTTACACGGTACTGAGCTTGTTACTTTTTCGTATCTTGTGGGGCTTTACAGGAGGCCAATGGTCGCGCTGGTCAGCCTTGCGTCTCAACCCCGTCGTGGTGTGGACTCACCTGCGCCACCCGCCCAACGCCCTGAAACCCGGCCACAGCCCCTTGGGGTCCTTGTCAACTTTGGCCTTGCTGTCACTGCTGCTTTTGCAGGTGGCCAGCGGCTTGGTCAGTGACGACGAAATCTCCACCTCGGGCCCCTTTGTGCCTTGGGTTTCCGCATCGCTTTCGGCCACCGCCACGCACTGGCACACCCTCACGGGCAAGCTGATTTTGCTGCTGCTGGTGGCAGTGCATATCGCTGCGATCTGGTTTTATCGACGCTTCAAGCAAGCGCACCTGACCCGCGCCATGGTCACGGGTGACCAGGTATTTACACAAGATGAACCGGCTTCCCGCGATGACGTCCGTTCGAGAGTGCGGGGATTGTTGCTGATGGTTTTTTCAGCAGGCTTGGTTTGGTGTCTGATCCAATTCTCCCCTGGCGCTTAGGCGTGCCGGTGCCCCCCAAGTCGCATCATCGCAATGTCTGTAAACTCAATTCGTCCACACTTTGAGTTGAATTCTTGACTACCCCTGCTGTTTCATTGCTGACCCCTACGACGCCAGAGGACCTGTTGGCGGTACGCGATATTTTTTTAGCGTATGCGCAGTCCCTCTCGGTGAGTTTGGATTTTCAAGACTTTGATGCGGAGCTGGCGACGCTACCCGGCGATTACGCGCCGCCCCGTGGGGCATTGCTTTTGGTTTTGGTGGACGGGCAAGTCGCCGGTTGCTGCGCACTGCGGCCGCTGGACACGGTGGACTACGCCAATGCAGCAGAAATGAAACGCTTGTTTGTGCATCCGGCGTTTCGCCGCCTGGGCTTGGGCCGCTTGCTCGCCGAGGCCATTTTGGATGCGGCCCGACTCGCCGATTACAGCTGCGTGTTGCTCGACACCTTGAGCGAAATGGAAACCGCCCGCGCGCTGTACGAAGAATTGGGCTTCACCGAAGTCCCGCCCTACTATCACAACCCCTACGCCGGCGCCCACTATTTAAAGGTGGATTTGTGATGCGTCTGTCAGTCGGGTGAACAAAAAAAGAGGGCCAAGGCCCTCTTTTTGGGTCGAGGGTCCAGCTCAGCCTTTGGCTTGGGCCAACAAGGTCGCTGCGTCACTGACTTCAAATTTGCCTGGACCTTCATTGTTCAAGGTCACGACTTTGCCGTCCTTCACCAACATGGAATAGCGGTTGCTGCGCAAGCCCATGCCGCGTGAGGTCAGGTCCAGTGTCAGCCCGGTGGCTTTGCTGAAATCAGCGCTGCCATCGGCCAGCATGCGCACTTTGGCGCCGCTTTGTTGTTCACGCGCCCAGGCGCCCATCACAAAAGCATCGTTCACACTCACGCACCAAATTTCATCCACACCTGCGGCCTTGAAATCTTCATAGTGCGCCACATAACCGGGTACATGCTTGGCCGAACAAGTGGGCGTAAAGGCCCCAGGCAAAGCAAACAAGGCGATGGTTTTGCCGGCGCTGGCCTTGGCCACATCGACCGGGTTAGGGCCAATGCTGCAGCCATTGCCTTCAACTTCGATGAACTCCATCAAGGTCGCGGCGGGTAAGGTGTCTCCAACTTTGATCATGAAATGCTCCTTTGAATGATCAGAAAAAATAATCTGCCTTGTGCCAGGTTACGGCAAAAAAAACGACCCACTATTGTGAGTCGTTTTTACAAGCTTTGCAGCGAATCGGCCTTTTGGGCTTAGACCACTGCAGCCTTTGTCACCAAACGGGTCGCGACCCAGTTTTTGGTTTTGGAAATCGGACGGCTCTCGGTGATCTCAATCACGTCGCCGAGATTGAATTCACCGGTTTCGTCGTGTGCGTGGTACTTGCTTGATTTGGCAACAATCTTGCCATACAAAGCGTGTTTCACGCGACGCTCCACCAACACCGTCACGGTCTTGGCGCGCTTGTCGCTGACCACCTTGCCAATCAAGGTGCGCTTGAGGGATGTTTTAGCTTCCGTCATGGTCACTCCTTATTTGGCGGCTTGCTTTTCAGCAAGAATGGTCTTAGCACGGGCCACGCTGCGACGGGTTTCGCGCAGTTGGTTGGTGTTACCCAGTTGTTGCGTGGCTTTTTGCATGCGCAGTCCGAAATGGGCTTTTTGCAAGTCCTTGATTTCAGCTTTGATGCCAGCAACGTCTTTTTGGCGCAGTTCAGTCGTATTCATTTTCATTTCTCCTGAATTACTGGCCAATCATGCGCGCGACAAAAGTCGTACGCAGGGGCAACTTGGCTGCCGCCAATTTGAACGCTTGACGAGCCAACTCTTCTGGCACACCGACGATTTCGTACAGCACCTTACCGGGCTGAATCTCGGCCACGTAGTACTCGGGGTTACCTTTACCGTTACCCATACGCACTTCAGCAGGCTTGGTGGAAATCGGTTTGTCAGGGAAC
>CANFYZ010000084.1 GCA_947451385.1 Comamonadaceae bacterium
AACGGTTGTAACGCGCGCCCAACAAAATCACCGCAGGCAAAGCGATCCAGCCGCCCACGGCGTGCACCACCACCGAGCCGGCAAAGTCATGGAACTCATCGCCGGTGAAAGCTTTGATCCAAGCTTGCACGCCAAAGTGCTGGTTCCAGGCGATGCCCTCGAAGAAGGGGTAAACAAAACCGACGATGATGGCGGTGGCAATCAACTGCGGCCAAAATTTGGCCCGCTCGGCGATCCCGCCGGAGATGATGGCGGGAATGGCGGCGGCAAAGGTCAGCAAGAAAAAGAACTTGACCAACTCATAGCCGTTTTTGGCGGCCAGCTGCTCAGCCCCGACAAAAAAGCCGGTGCCGTACGCCACGCTGTAACCCACCACGAAGTACACCACCGTGGACACCGAAAAGTCCACCAGGATTTTGACCAAGGCATTCACCTGGTTTTTTTTGCGGACCGTGCCCAGCTCCAAAAAGGCAAAACCGGCATGCATGGCCAACACCATGATGCCACCCAACAAAATAAAGAGCGCATCTGCGCCCTGTTTCAGTGCTTCCATTGAAGTCTCTCGCTTGTTTTTGATTGATTTTGGTGCGTTAAAACCGAAAAAATGTTTTTCGCACCAAAGTAAAGCAAAAATAATGCCCGGAATTGAGGCGTTTCTTGCGCCAATTCAGGGCGGCAGGGCACTTACGCGCCCCTCATCACCGCCCCTCATCCGCGCGTCGCGGCCAAGGCCTGGTCCAGGTCCCACAAGATATCGTCGATGTGCTCCAGACCCACCGAGATGCGGATCATGTCGGGCGGCACCCCAGCGGCCAGTTGCTGCGCATCGTCGAGTTGGCGGTGCGTGGTGCTGGCCGGGTGGCTGATCAGGGTGCGGGTATCGCCAATGTTCACCAAGTGGCTCATGAACTGCGCCGACTCGATGAACTTCACGCCCTGGCTCAAACCGCCTTTCACGCCAAACGCCAGCAAGCCCGAAGCGCCGCGCATTTGGCGCATGAGCAAGTCGTGTTGCGGGTGCTCCGGCAGGCCCGGGTAATTGACCCAGGCCACTTGAGGGTGGTCTTTCAGAAAACGCGCCACGGCGAGCGCATTGTGGCAGTGCTGGGTCATGCGCAGGGGCAGCGTCTCCACCCCTTGCAAGATTTGCCAGGCGCTCATGGGGCTGAGTGAGGCACCAAACACCCGCAGGCTTTCCATGCGGCAACGCATGGCAAAACCAAAGTCGCCAAAGGTTTCGTAAAACTTCACCCCGTGGTAACCGGCCGAAGGCTCGGTCATGCCCGGAAACTTGCCGTTGTCCCACGGAAACTTCCCACCTTCGACCACGATGCCAGCCAACGTGGTGCCATGCCCGCCCAGGTATTTGGTGGCCGAATGCACCACCACATCGGCACCCAGCGCCAACGGGTTGCACAGCAGGGGGCTGGGCACGGTGTTGTCCACAATCAGAGGCACGCCGTGCGCGTGCGCCACCTCGGCCACGGCGGCAATGTCCAGCACCACCATGCTGGGATTGCCCAAACTCTCAGCGTAAACGGCGCGGGTGTTGGGACGCATGGCGGCGGCAAACGCCTCGGGGTTTTGTGCATCGACAAACGTGGTTTCGATGCCGAACTTGGCCAAGCTCACGGCCAGCAGCGTGACCGAGCCGCCATACAAAGCACCGGCCGCCACCACATGGTCGCCGGCTTGCAAAATGGTCATCAAGGCCATGGTCTCGGCCGCCATGCCCGAGGCGCTGGCCACAGCGGCGCGCCCGCCCTCCAGCGCGGCCACGCGCTCTTCGAGCACCGCCACCGTGGGGTTGCTCAGGCGTGAATACACATTGCCAAAGGTCTGCAGATTGAAGAGCTCGGCGGCATGTTCGGCACTGTCGAAGACAAAACTGCTGGTTTGGTAAATCGGCAGGGCGCGCGCGCCGGTGGCTGCGTCAGGGATTTGGCCCGCGTGGATGGCCAGGGTCGCGGGATGGAATTGACGGTCGCTCATGCCAGTCGCCTCGCTGAAATCACGCCGGTGTTCACGCCCACCCAATTGAGGCCGCCGAACAAACGCGCATGCTCAATTTTCACGCAGCGGTTGACAACCGAATCCAATCCGGCAGCGCGCGCCAAGGCATCGGCCTCGGTGTTGTGCACGCCCAGTTGCTGCCACAGGCAGCGCGCGCCGATCTGCACCGCTTGCTCGGCGATCGGCAGCACATCTTCGCTGCGGCGAAACACGTCCACCATGTCCACCGGGTGCGGAATGTCCTGCAAGCTGGCGTAACAGGCGGCACCCAAAATCGTTTGACCCGCATAGCGCGGGTTGACCGGCACGACGCTGTAACCGCGCGACTGCATGTATTTGGCGGCAAAAAAACTCGGTCGATGCCACTCGGCCGACAAGCCGACCACGGCGATCGTGCGGCAAGATTTCAATATCCGCCGCAGGGTGTGCAAATCGTTGTGCATAGCATCCTAGTCACTTCAACATAAGATCAGTATTGCGCCCGACCCAGGCGGCGCATTTGGTGGGTGGCCCAGGTGGCCAACAGCGACAAGCCCACACACCCGGCCATGACCGCATGGTAATGGCCCATGGCATCAAACACCGCCCCGGCCAGCACCGGGCCGAGCAAGTTACCCACCGCCGCGCCACTGTACAAAGTCCCCACCACCCCGGCCACCGATTTGGCACCGAAATAATCCATGCAAATGGCGGGCAGCAAAGACACGATGCTGCCGTAGCTGAGGCCAAACCACAGCGCAAACAACATCAAGGCGACAGGCCCTTGCGCGCTGAACCACATCGCATACGACGCGCCCATGGACAACTGCATCAACACCAGGGTGGCGGCGCGGCCCAGCCGATCGGCCAGCACGCCAATGGCAAAACGCCCCACCAAACTGCCCACGCCAATCAAGCCGACCAAGCCCACGGCCAGCGAATCGTCCAAATGCAAGTCGCGCGCCGAGGCCGAAACATGGGCAAAGGGAATGAACATCACCGGCGAGGCCAACACCACCGCCGCATAAAACCAGCGGAAGGTGGGGGTGCGCAAGGTTTCACGCAGACTCAAACCCGTGGCTTCAGTCAACCCTGCCGTACCCGCCGTGATGGGGCGCGGTGCGCGTTGCAGCAGACTGGCGGCCAACAGGCCCAAGAGCAACACCCCACCGGCCAGGGTGCGCATGGCCTCGCGCCAGGGCATGTGACTCAGGGCCAAGCTCACCAACACCGGCACCAGCAAGGTCCCCGCGCCCACACCCGAGCTGGCAATGCCGCCCGCCAAGCCCCGCCGAGTGGTGAACCAGGGCTGCACATTGGCAATCGACGGGGTGTAGACGAACGCAATCCCCAATCCCACCAACAGGCCGTAACACAGGTACACCGCCCACAAAGACTGCGCCCAACTGGTGGCCAACAAGCCCAAAGCAATCAGCGCCATGCCCGTGGCACACACGCCGCGCGGCCCAAAACGGTCGGCCAGCATGCCACCGGGTGCGCCCATCACAAAATAGACAAAGCCCGACAAGCCAAAAATCCAAGACACATCGGCGCGTTGCGCCGCAAACTCGGCGGCAAACGACTCAAAGAACGCCGCAAACGAATAAGACACGCCAAAAATCACCCCCAAACACACAAAGGTGGCCCAGACCACGACCCAGGCATAGGGCGTTTCTTTCATCGTGTCTCCTCGGGTTGTTGGTCGCTTTTGCAGCAGCCATTGTGCCCACGATTGGCCCACACGGTTGTCAGCGTGGCGGCAAGGTCGGTCCGATAAGATCGCGCCTTTGCTCAGCCTAGGCCGTGGTGGCCTGCACAGGTCACTCATGGAAGCTTTCCTCGTCTCTACCGGCATCGTGGCCCTGGCCGAAATGGGGGACAAAACCCAGCTCTTGTCGTTGGTGTTGGCGGCGCGGTTTCGCCAACCTTGGCCCATCGTGCTGGGGATTCTGGTGGCCACGCTGGTCAACCACGGGCTGGCAGGTGCTTTGGGCAGCTGGGTCACCTCACTGCTCGGGCCCGATGTGCTGCGGTGGGTGCTGGGCGTGTCGTTCATCGCCATGGCGGTGTGGATGCTGATCCCCGACAAATTGGACGACGACGAGGGGGACGCCGCCCCGCGCTTTGGCGTCTTCCTGACCACGGTGGTCGCTTTTTTCTTGGCCGAGATGGGCGACAAAACCCAGATCGCCACCGTCATGCTGGCGGCCCAGTACAACGCCTGGGCGATTGTGGTGGCGGGCACCACGCTTGGCATGATGCTGGCCAATGCCCCGGTGGTCTGGCTGGGCGATGCGATCACCCGGCGCGTGCCGCTGCGCATGGTGCACCGGGTCTCGGCGGCGATCTTTGCCACCCTGGGTCTGGTGGCTTTGCTGGGTGGCGCCTGAACTCGGTTTATACTGAGCGCGCGCCGATTTGCTCCAGCTTGCGGGCGCGTGAACCGAGAGGTTCCGAACTACAGCTAAAGAGAGAACCCTCAACCCGGTTTTGCCTCTTTGGCGTCACCGGGTTTTTTTGTTCTTGAGATGACTTTTGTTGCCACACCTTTGTCGATGCGTTTTGAAGCCACTTTGCCACTGCAAAGTGGCGCGTCGATTCGCGACTACGCTTTGTCGTACGAGACCTACGGCACGCTGAACGCCGACAAATCCAACGCCGTGCTGATCTGTCACGCGTTGAACGCCTCGCACCATGTGGCAGGCAAGTACGAGGGCAAAGACAAAAGCGAAGGCTGGTGGGACAACATGATCGGCCCCGGCAAGCCGGTCGATACGAACCAATTTTTCGTCATCGGAGTGAACAACCTGGGTTCGTGTTTTGGCTCCACCGGTCCGATGCACGTCAACCCAGACACCGGCCAGATTTACGGTGCCGACTTTCCGGTGATGACGGTGGAAGACTGGGTCAACGCCCAAGCGCGCTTGCTCGACGCTTTGGGCATCACGCAACTGGCGGCGGTCATGGGTGGCAGCCTGGGCGGCATGCAAGCTTTGAGCTGGACACTGCAACACCCCGAGCGCGTCAAGCATGCGGTGGTGGTGGCCAGCGCGCCCAACCTGACGGCCGAAAACATCGCCTTCAACGAAGTGGCGCGCCGCGCCATCGTGACCGACCCGGACTTTCATGCCGGGCACTTTTACCAGCATGGCGTGGTGCCCAAACGGGGCCTGCGCATTGCCCGCATGATCGGCCACATCACGTATTTGAGCGACGATGTGATGAACGAAAAGTTCGGTCGCGAGCTGCGCGAAGCGGTCACGTCCAACGCCACCGGCTACCGTTACTCAACGCAAGACGTGGAGTTCCAGATTGAAAGCTATCTGCGCTACCAGGGCGACAAGTTCAGCGAGTACTTTGATGCCAACACCTATTTGCTGATCACCCGGGCGCTGGATTACTTTGATCCGGCGCGCGAACACGGTGGCGATTTGTCGGCCGCATTGGCGCGGGCGCGCTGCAAGTTTTTGCTGGTGAGCTTCAGCACCGACTGGCGCTTTTCACCGGCGCGCAGCCGCGAGGTGGTCAAGGCCTTGCTCGACAACCAACGCGATGTGAGCTACGCCGAGATCGATGCCCCGCACGGGCATGACGCCTTCTTGCTCGACGACGCCCGTTACATGAATGTGGTGCGCTCGTACTTTGCGCGGATCAGCAACGAATTGGGCGTTGAGTTGGCACAGGGAGTGCGCGCATGAGCGACGCCTTGAACCTGCACGCCATTGCCCGTCTGGTGCCGCATGGCGCGCGCGTGCTCGACTTGGGCTGCGGCGATGGCGCGCTGCTGGCGCACCTGCAACAGCACCGCGGCTGCACCGGCTACGGCGTGGAGCTGGACGACACCAATGTGCACGCCTGCGTGCAACGCGGCGTGAATGTGATTCAACTGAATCTGGATGCAGGCCTGAACCTGTTTGCCGACCAATCGTTTGACGTGGTGCTGCAAATCGACACCCTGCAACACCTGCGCAACGCCGAAGTCATGTTGCGCGAAACCGTGCGCGTGGGCCGCATGGGCGTGGTGGCTTTTCCCAACTTTGGCCATTGGCCCAATCGTCTGGCGGTGCTGCAAGGGCGCATGCCTGTGACGCGCCGCCTGCCGTACCAGTGGTACGACACACCCAACATCCGCGTCGGCACCTTTGCCGACTTTGCCGAGCTGGCACGCAAAAACCAGCTGCGCGTGTGCGATGCCTTTGGCCTGCAAAACGGCCAAGAAGTGCGCCTGCTGCCCAACCTGATGGCGGGCACAGCGGTCTTCCAGTTGCAACGCGGCTGAGCCCTTCAGTCCAAGGCATGGCATGGACTCACGCCTCAAGCCCCTGGCCCCGTTCACCCCCGTGAACGCCGGCGGGCGTCTGGCCGACCAGGTAGCGCAGCAGTTGGCGGTTGAAATCAAGCGTGGACATCTGAGGCCCGGCGACAAGCTGCCCACCGAAGCCCAATTGGTAGCGCAGTGCGGTGTCAGTCGCACGGTGGTGCGCGAGGCCATTTCGCGGCTCAAGTCCTTGCAGCTGGTGGACTCGCGCCAAGGCAGCGGCGTGTACGTGAACGCGCAGCCGCCGATCGCGCCGCTGAACTTTGAGACCCCCTCCGCCGTGTCGCAAGAAGCGGTGATTCAAATGGTCGAGCTGCGCCGCGCCTTGGAAGCCGAAGTGGCGGCATTGGCCGCGCAGCGCCGCAGCACGGCGGACATGCAAAACATCCAGCAAGCGGTGCAAGACCTGGATGCCGCCGTGCAAGCGGGCGGCGACGGCGTGGCCCAAGATGTGCGTTTTCACCAAGCCATTGCCAACGCGGCAGGCAACCCCTTTTTGCTGCAAACCCTGGCGTATTTAGGTCAGTTTTTGCACGGTGCCACGCAGGTCACGCGCGCCAACGAAGCGCGGCGGCGCGACTTTGCGGCCCAGGTGCAGGCCGAACACAGCGCCATCGTGCAAGCCCTGCAAGCGGGCGATGCCCAGGCGGCGCGCCAAGCTGCCAGCGCCCACATGGACAACGCCATCACCCGTATCCGCAGCGCCGACCCACAGTTCTGGCAGCAAGAAGGCGAGCGCTTGGCGCAGCCTCTGCTGTCGGTCCTGCGGCCTCCAAACAGCCAAGCAAGTTCATTGTTTAGAGGAGGAGACGGGACCCGAAAAGGTCAGGCTTAGGGTCTGCGCGGGTGGACGCTCAGGTTGACCTCTGGCCCAATGTTCTCTTTTGAATCTTGATTTCAGGAAACCTCCATGGCCAAAGATTTTTCCACGATGGAAAACAGCAACCGCTCAGCCAATCCCTCGATTCACGACGTGATCGCGCAAAGCGCGCTGGCCCCTGATCGACGCCAAGTGCTGCAAGGCGCAGGCCTGTTGGGTGTGCTGGCCCTGCTGCAACCCTTGTCCGCTTGCACCACCCCAACCGCCCATGCACGCGGCACGCTGGGCTTTACCAGCATTGCACCAGGCATGGGCGACAAACTGGTCGTGCCCCCCGGCTACATCGCCCAGGTGCTGGCGGCCTGGGGCGAGCCGATTGGCATCGCTGGCCAAATGCCCGCCTTTCGCATGGACGGCAGCAACAGCGCCGAAGAGCAGGCGGTACAGCTGGGCATGCACCACGACGGCATGGAATACTTTGCGCTGAATGGCGCGTCCGACCACGGCCTGATCGCGCTGAACCACGAATACACCGACGACGGTCTGCTGCACCCCGATGGCTTCTTGCCCATGACCGCCGCCAAAGTGCGCAAGTCACAAAACGCGCACGGCCTGTCGGTGTTCGAGGTGCGCCGCCAGGGCACAGGCGCAGCAGCTTCATGGGCCATGGTGCGGCCCTCTGCCTACGCGCGGCGCTTCACCCTGCAAACCCCTTTTGAAGTCACCGGCCCCGCCGCCGGTCACCCGTTGCTGCGCACCGCTGCCGACCCACAAGGCCGCACCGTGCTGGGCACGCTGAACAACTGCGCCAGCAGCCAAACGCCCTGGGGCACCTACCTGTCGGGCGAAGAAAACTGGATGTTTTACTTTGGCGGCGGCAAAGACATCAGCGCGCACCATCAGCGCTGGGGCCTGCGCGAAAAAAGCTTGTACAACTGGGAGAGCAGCGATCCCCGTTTTGATGCAGCGCGCCATCCGAACGAGCCCAATCGCTTTGGCTGGGTGGTTGAGGTGGACCCAATGGACCCGACCAGCACACCGGTCAAGCGCACCGCGCTGGGCCGCGCCGCCCACGAAGGGGCTTGGGTGGCGCTGACGCGTGACCAACGCGCAGTGGTCTATTCGGGCGAGGACGCGCGCTTTGAATACATCTACAAATTCGTCAGCAGCGCGCGCATGCAGCCCGGCGGCGCCAAAGCCAATCGGCATTTGCTGGACGAGGGCACGCTGTTTGTGGCGCGTTTTGATGCCGATGGCACCGGCCGCTGGCTGCCCCTGGTGCACGGCCAAGGGCCGCTCACCGCTGCCAACGGATTTGCCGACCAAGGCGAAGTGGTGATCAAAGCCCGGCAAGCCAGCGACCTGTTGGGCGGCACCAAGATGGACCGGCCCGAATGGCTGGCCATCGACAAAGCCTCGCGCTGGGTGTATTGCACCTTGACCAACAACAGCCAGCGTGGTGAACCCGGCAAACCGGGGGTGGACGCGGCCAACCCACGCGCCAACAACAGCATGGGCCAGATCATCCGCTGGCTGGAAGACGGCGACTTTGACGGCGCAACGTTTGTCTGGAACCACCTGCTGCTGGCCGGCGACCCGGCCAACGCCCGCGCCGAGGCGAAAGGCAATGTCAAAGGCGACATCCTCGGCTGCCCGGACGGCTTGGGCTTCAGCCCCAACGGACTGCTGTGGATACAGACCGACGCGCACGCCACGCAGATGTACAAAGGTGAATTTGAACGCATTGGCAACAACCAAATGTTGGCCTGCGACACGCAGACTGGCGAGGTGCGGCGTTTTTTAACCGGCCCCACCAACTGCGAAATCACCGGCCTGACCTTCACGCCCGATGGTCGTTCGCTCTTCATCAACGTGCAACACCCCGGCGAAACCCCCACCGACCGCAGCGACCCGAAAAACCCGAACCAGTTTTCCAACTGGCCCGACTACCAAAGCGGCGGGCGCCCGCGTTCGGCCACGGTAGTGATCCGCAAAGCCGATGGCGGCGTGATCGGCAGTTGAACCACCTCTTTTTTTTACCACCACACCAAGGACACACCATGGCTATTTATGAACTGCGCACTTACTCCGCCATCGTCGGCAAAATGGCCGAACTGACGGCCTTGTACACCAACGAAGGCTGGCCCGCCTTGGCCAAGCACCCGCAAAAACTGGTGGGCTACTTCACCGGCGATGTGGGGGCCATCAACGAGCTGATCCACATCTGGAAATTCGACGACGATGCGGACCGCCGCGCCTTTTGGGCCGGGGTGTTTGCCGACCCCGAGTTCATGGCCTTCGCCGCCAAAATCCGCCCGCTGATCCGCGAGCAAAACAACAAGCTGATGCTGTCAGCGCCTTGGGGGCCCAAGCCTTAAACCGTCAAATTTCGTCCCACTTTGCCGGTTCAAAGGGCTTTGCGCCTCGGTCGTGGTAAATTTGTCTGACAACTTTAGCCATGCAAAGGATTTCTGCCAATGAGCACGACCACAGTGGGTTTGATCGGTTTGGGGGCCATGGGCTCGGGCATGGCGCAGTCGCTGCGCCGGGCTGGGCACACGGTGCACGTGTTTGATGTGCGCCGCGAGGTGGCGGCCGCGTTTGCCAAAGACGGCGGCGTGGCGCACCACACGTTGGCGTCCTTGGGCGCGGCCTGTGACGTGATCGTCTCGGTGGTGGTGAATGCCGCGCAGACCGAGAGCGTGCTGTTCGGCGACGCCACCACCCCAGGGTGTGCGGCCAGCATGAAGCCCGGCAGCGTGTTTGTGATGTGCTCCACCGTGGACCCCAACTGGTCGGTCGCTTTAGAGGCACGCCTGGAGGCCATGGGCTTGCAGTACGTGGACGCCCCCATCTCAGGCGGCGCCGCGAAGGCCGCGGCCGGCCAAATGACCATGATGACGGCGGCCAAACCGGCCGCCTATGCGGTGGCCGAGCCCTTGCTCAATGCCATGGCCGCCAAGGTGTACAAGCTGGGCGACAGCGCGGGCGCGGGCAGCAAGGTCAAGATCATCAACCAGCTGCTGGCCGGCGTGCACA
>CANFYZ010000085.1 GCA_947451385.1 Comamonadaceae bacterium
GTGACTTAAATCGTCGGTACTTGCACATTGCGGTGTCATGCCATCAGAGTAACGACCTTCACCTTTGGCGTTGACCCCTTCCAATTCCATGGCGCCGTAAGTGAGACCACAGTTATCTTGAGGATAAAAACCGTAAGGCTTGCCGCAAGTCGTTTCACCAATCAGTTCCACCTCGACATCAATGCCGCGCAGTCCATTGACAAAAGACTCACTGGCTGAACAAGTGCCCCCCGTGACCAAAACATAAATTTTGGTCAAATTCAATGAAGGATAAACTTGGTTGTTCAACCCTGTCAGTGAGAACGGCATGGCGTAGTTTTCTGCAGCGCGTTTATCTGAAAAACGGGCCATTTCAAACGTTTGACCGTCCGCTCGCACAGAACCCGCGACCGAAGCAGCCAAAGCGTTGGCGATACGCAAATAACCTCCACCGTTGTAGCGCAGGTCCACGACCAGGTTGTGAACACCTTGCGACGAAAACGCGCTCATCGCTTGAACCAAGATCACTTCTGCATCAGGCACGTGATTGTTGAACAGCAAGTACCCCATCTTGCCGACAGGCGTGTCCAAAATTTTGTATTCGGCTTGTTGCAGCTGAACCAACTCCGGCGTGACCGTGTAGGTTTTTTGGGCGCCTGCTCTTGAAACAACCACTTTGTGCGAAGCGATCTTGGTTGGGCTCAGCACTTCATTCAAGATGGCCAGGCCATCGACGCTGTTGTCAGTGACCAAAACGCCGTCAACGCTGATGATTTGATCGCCTCGCCGAATATCCAGGCGCATGGCGGGACTGTCGGGATAGACATAGGACACTGTCACGCTGCGGGGACCGGAAGCGTTGCCCATCTTGAAGATGAGGCCATAACCCAATTCCGTACTGCCCACAAAATTGTTCCAAGAAGCCGTGTCGATTAAGAAACTGAATTTATCAACGGCGGCGCCAGATGCCGTGGTCAGGGGGGTGAGAGAGTCATAAAAATAATTGACCACCGAGCCAATGGTGTTCAACAAGCCATTGCTACTCAGGTTGTAACGAGGGGCATTGGCATCAATAACAGGGATGTCTTTGTACCAGAGATACCGTTCGCTCATGTAGGCTTTGATCCAGCTTTTCTCGTCCGCCAACGTCCCGACGGTGGTCTTGGAAATAGCGTCCCCGACCCAAGGATTTTGTGCAGCGCATATTTGGGCCAAAGCCGCTGAGGACGAGTCAGGTCCTGGTGCAGTGACAGGCGGTGAAGCGCCACCTCCGCCGCAGCCACTGAGGCCGGCCAGGACACATCCCACATAAAGTATTTTTTGTACATCCATGAACATTCACCTTTAAAAATAACAGTGAATTATCCATATAAATACGTTTATGAGTATTTAATTTTACAAATCTAATACCAGCTTGGCGCTGCGCGCGCGTGAGCAGCAGGGCATGAATTGCGTCTGCGTGGCCTGTTCTTCGGGTGTGAGGTAACTGTCGCGGTGATCCACCTCGCCGCTTTTGACACCGGTGAGGCAGGTGCCACAAACGCCTTCTTCGCAGGCATAGGGAATGTCAAAGCCTTCAAACATCAGGGTGTGCAGCACCGACTGCCCTGCTGGCACCTGAAACACCTGGCCGGTGCTGGCAATCTCGACTTCAAACTCGGTGTCGGGTGTGGCGGGGGCGTTCATGCGGTGGCCTTTGCTTCGGTCTGAGGGTCTGCGCTGTGGGCTTGCGCGTTGGGGGTCTGTTCTTTGGCCAGGTAACGGTCGATGACGCGGCGCGACTGCACGCCACCGGCATCGATGTTCAGCATCAACAGTTTGCGTTCCGGGTAGCGCAGCATATTGGCCTGCTGCAGTTGCAGCATCTCCATGTCTTCGCTGAAGATCCCGCCCTGGCCTTGGCGGATGCTGTCGGTCAGCGCTGCATCGCCTGGCTTGAAATTGCGCGCCATGCCCCAGTGGTACCAATGTGAGGTCTCGGTCTCGGGCGTGATGAAGTCCACCACCACGCTGTAGGCCTTCTTGTCGGCGGGAGCGTCAAAGCCGCCGTGGCCCGCCAGTGCCACACCGACGTCGATCATGATGTGGCTGGGCGGGGTGAAGCGGCAAATTTGCCAGCGGTCCACCGGGGCCTGCGGGTCCAGACCGTTGGCGCTCATCGCCATCTGCCAAAACGGCGGGGCTTGAATGCCGTCCATGAAACGCTGGGTGATGACCTTGTCACCGTCGATCTTGGTTTCGCAAGGTGTCTCGTCAATCTCAGGCTGGCCGATGCTGGTCGCATGCACATAGGTTTCGTGCGTCAGGTCCATCAGGTTGTCGATCATCAGGCGGTAGTCGGCTTGCACGTGGTACAGCCCGCCGCCGTAGGCCCAGGCTGGATCGTCAAAGAACTTGAACACCGGCATCTGTGCCACATCGACCTGGGCTTGATCGCCGGGCCAGACCCAGACAAAACCATAGCGTTCGACCACGGCAAAAGCTTTCACGGCGGGAAAGCCGCGCACGCGCTGGCCAGGCATGTGCACCGTCTTGCCGTCCACGCCCATCTCCAAGCCGTGGTAGCCGCAGCGCACACCGTTTTTACAAGACTGGCCCAGCGACAAAGGGGCGCCGCGGTGCGGGCAAAAGTCTTCGACCGCCGCCACCTGACCGTCCGGGCCTTTGAAGATCGCCATCTTCTCGTTGCAGATGGTGCGGCCCAACGGTTTGTCGCCCAAGGCCGCCAGTTCGTCCAAGGTGCAGGCAACATACCAGGTGTTTTTGATGAACATTTTCAATCTCCAATCAGTGACGAGACACGCCCAGCAGGCGGTCCAACAATTCGGGTTGTTGTCGCAGCGTATCGGCATCGCTGGTGTGCACCACGTTGCCATGGTCGAGCACCACCGCCTGGTGGCTGATCGCCAATATCGCCTGCGGGTGTTGCTCCACAATGATCGCCGACAGCCCTTCTTCGCGGGTAATGCGGGCAATCGCGCGCAGCAACTCTTCGACAATGATGGGGGCCAGGCCTTCTAGCGGTTCATCCAGCAACAGCAGTTTGGGATTGAGCACCAGGGCACGCGCCACCGCCAGCATTTGCTGCTCACCACCCGATAACTGCGTGCCCAGGTTGCCTTTGCGTTCAGCCAGGCGCGGGAACATCTCGTAAGCACTTTGAGGCGACCAGGCCCCGGGCCGCGCGACGGCGGTCAGGTTTTCGTGCACCGTGAGCGACTTGAAAATGTTGCGCTCTTGCGGCACCCAGCCAATGCCGGCGGCGGCACGGGCGTGTGCGGGCAGCGTGTGCAATGGCACGCCACCGAGAAAGATACGCCCGCCATGCTGGCGCGTCGCGCCCGCCAGCGTGTCCATGAAGGTGGTTTTGCCCACACCGTTGCGCCCAAGCAGCGCCAGGGTCTGGCCCTCACCCAGGCTCAGACTCACGTCGTTCAGCACCACCGCGTCGCCATAACCGGCGCTCAGTTGTTCGACTTGCAAAAGCAGGCTCATACACGCACCTCTTCGCCGTGGCCCAAATAAACAGCTTTCACCTGCGGGTCATTGGCGATGACCTCGGGCGTGCCCTCGGTCAGCACCGCGCCATTCACCAGCACGGTGATGCGGTCGGCAAATTCAAACACCAGGTCCATGTCGTGTTCAATCAACAGCACCGACACATCGGCCGGCAGCGCCGCCACGGTGTGCAGCAACTCTTCGCGTTCACCGGCGGGCACACCGGCCACGGGCTCGTCCAGCAGCAACACACGCGGCTCACAGGCCAGTGCAATCGCCATCTCCAGCAAGCGACGCTTGCCATAGGGCAGCGCAGCGGTGTTCTGGTGCATGACTTCGGTCAGGCGGAACAGCGCCAGCAGTTCTTCACACCGCGCGATCACCGCCGGGTCTTGCCCCAACCTTTGCCACCAGTGCCCGCCCTGGGCGCGACGCTGCGACACCACCATGGCCAGGGTTTGCAGCGGGGTCATGCTGGCAAACAACTGGTTGATCTGGAAGGTCCGCACCAACCCGCGCGCCACGCGCAGGTGACTGGGCAAGCGGCTGATGTCGTGCCCCAACAATTCAATGCGGCCCTCGGTCGGCGTGAGCACGCCGGTCAGCAAATTGATCAGCGTGGTCTTGCCCGCGCCGTTCGGCCCGATCAGCGCATGGCGCGCACCGAGCTTCAAAGAAAGGTTCACATGGTCGGTGGCGGTGATGCCGCCAAAGCGTTTGACCAGGCCATGGGCTTGCAATACGACTTGCGTCATGGCTGTCCTCCTTGCCGCTTGGTGAACCAACGCGAAGGCGACAAACGTTCACGCCCCACCAACATCAACACCACCAGGAACAAGCCCATCCAAAACGTCCAGTACTGCGGCGTGATGCCGGAGATGATGTCATGCAGCAGCTTGAACACCACCGCCCCCAACACCCCGCCATACAGCCAGCCCACGCCGCCGATGACCAGCATCAGCACCGCATCGGCCGAGCGCTCCAAAGCGAACACGTCCAGCGAGGCAAAGCCCGTGGTTTGCGCCATCAACGCGCCCGCCGCGCCCGCCACACCCGCCGCCAAGGTGTAAACCACCGCCAGCCGTTGTGGCACCGAAATACCAATCGCAGCAGCGCGCAACGGGTTGTCGCGCACCGCCATCAAGGTCGCGCCCCAGGGCGACTGCACCCAGCGCCGCGCCAGCGTGAGAAACACCAGCAGCACAATGATCGAGTACCAGGCAGCGGTTTGTCCGTACAAGTCAAACTCGTAACGCCCCAAGAGCGGCCCCATGACCACGCCTTGCAGCCCGTCTGAGCCGCCCGTGAGGTCGCCCCACTTGTTGGCCAACTCCAAGAGCAACAAAGCGACGCCCAGTGTGACCATCAGGCGCGTGAGGTCCGAGCCACGCAAAATGGTCAGTGAACACGCCGCACCCAAGACCGTGGCGGCTGAGATGCCCACGGCCAAACCCAGCAAGGGGTCGGGGTGAATGTGCTTGGCAAACAGGGCAGCGCAATAGGCACCAAAACCCAAAAACGCGGCATGCCCCAGCGTGACGATGCCGGCATAGCCCAGCACCAAATCCAGCGACAAGGCAAACAGCGCGACGATGGCGATTTCGTTGACGATCAGCGCATGGCCCGGCCACAACGCCGGCACCGCCAACACCGCCAGCCACAACAGCGGCTCATACCAGCGCCAGCGGCCTTGCCGCAACAAGTGCGAACGTGCATCTGAAGGGTGTGACATCACCGCCCTCCTTTGCGCACAAACAGGCCTTGCGGACGCCAAATCAAAATCGCAATCATCAGCGCATACACAATGAAAGCGCCCAGTTTGGGCACGTAATATTTACCGGCCACATCGGCTACACCCAGCAACAGGGCCGCCAGCAAGGGGCCGGTGATGGACGAGGTGCCGCCCACCGCGACCACAATCAAAAAGTACACCATGAACTTGAGTGGGAAGGTCGGGTCCAGGCCCAACACCTCTGCCCCGAGTGCGCCGCCCAAACCGGCCAAGCCCGAGCCCACCGCTAAGGTGGCCGCAAACACCCAATTGACATGGATGCCCAGGCCTGCGGCCACGCGGGCATCGTCCACACTGGCGCGCAAGCGGCTGCCAAAGCGGGTTTGCGCCAACACGTATTGCAAGCCCACCGTGAGCGCCGCGCACACCGCGATGATGAACAAGCGGTAATGCCCCATGCCCAAGTCACCGCCCAACAACTCGGTGCGGCCGCGCAACCAGTCGGGCAGCTGCATGATTTGCTGCTGCGAACCCATGAGGTAGTCGGTCGCGGCCACCGCCATGAAGGCCAGGCCAATCGAAAACAGTACCTGGTCCAGGTGCGGTTTTTTGTACATCGGCCGGTACAGCGTGCGCTCCAGCACCGCGCCCAACAGCGCAGCGCCGACAAACGCGATGGGCAGACACCACAAAAACGGTACGCCGTATTGCTGCGTCAACACCACCGTGAGGTAGCCGCCCACCATGGCAAAAGCCCCGTGAGCGAGGTTGATGAAGTTCATCAACCCCATCGTCACCGACAGGCCCACCGCCAAGATAAACAACAGCATGCCGTAGGCGATGCCGTCAAACAAAAGCGTCAGCATGCTTACTTGGTTTTGCCCGGATCTTTCACGTCCTTGAGGGTCGAGAATTCTTGGTTATAGAGCTGGCCATTGACCTTTTCCACCTTGCGGATGTAGATGTTGTGCACCACGTCGCGGGTTTGCGCATCAATGAACATGGGGCCGCGCGGGCTTTCAAACACTTGGCCTTTCATGGCTTCGAGCAAGGCTTCACCGCCTGCGCCCTTGGTGGCTTTGGCGGCTTCGTAGATCACGCGCATGCCGTCATAACCGCCGACCGCCATGAAGTTGGGGCGCAAGCCATTGTTGGCTTTTTCAAACGCGGCGACAAACTTCTTGTTCACCGCCGAGTTGTGCGAAGCCGAGTAGTGGTGCGAGGTCACCACGCCGTTGGCCACATCGCCCATGCTGTTCAAGATATCGTCGTCGGTGATGTCGCCGGTGCCGATCAATTTGATGCCGGCCTTGTCCATGCCGCGCTCGGCAAACTGCTTCATCAAGGCCGCGCCTGCGCCCGAGGGCACGAACACATACACCGCGTCGGGTTTCAGGTCACGCACTTTTTGCAAGAACGGCGCAAAGTCGGGGTTGCGCATGGGCACGCGCAAGGTGTCGAGCACCTGACCACCGTTGAAGGTCAGGCGGTCTTTGAAATACTTTTCTGCGTCAATGCCGGGGCCGTAGTCCGACACCAGGGTCACCACTTTTTTGATGCCGTTGTTGGGCACCCAATCGGCCAGTGCCACCGCAGCCTGGGGCAAGGTGAAGCTGGTGCGCACAATGAAGGGCGAGGCTTGGGTGATGCTCGAAGTGGCCGCGGCCATGACCACCAGCGGGGTCTTGGACTGGGTGGCGATCGGCGCGGTGGCCAGCGCCAGCGGGGTCAAACCAAAACCGGCCAGCACGCTGACCTTGTCATTCACCACCAACTCTTGCGCGATGCGCTTGGTCACGTCGGGTGCGCTGGTGTCGTCTTTGACGATCAGCTCCACTTTTTTACCGGCCACGGTGTCGCCGTTTTGCGCCATGTACAGGCGGGCGGCGGCCTCGATTTGTTTGCCGGTGGAGGCAAAGGGCCCGGTCATGGGCAAGATCAAACCGATCTTGAATTTGTCCTCTGCCATGGCGCTGCTGGCACCCGCCAACACCACCGCTGCAGCGACTGTGCGAAGAAAGAATCGTTTTTGCATGTTGAGGGTCTCCAAAAAAATCAAGGGTTGAGGTGAATGGAATGGGCTTCAGGCCCGCTTGCGAATCAGTTGCACGCCCGGCACCGCAGCCGCCTGTGGGCTGCGCATGGCGGCTTTCAAATTGGTTTGCGCCAAGCGCGAGTGCTCGCGCATCAGCGACTCGGCGCGCGCGCCTTCGCGCAGCGCAATCGCGGTCAGCACCTCGCGGTGTTGGTGTTGGGCGACGATCAACATGTCGCGCGATTGCGGTGAATGGAACTGCACACCGACAAAGCCCGAGGGCGAGGCAAACGGCTGACTGGCCACCCGTTCCATCTCGCGCACCAGCACGCGGCTGCTCGCCATGGCCCCCAGCAGGGTGTGAAATTGCTGATTCAGTGCCACATAGGCTGAAAAAGTTTCGTCCGACAAGGCGGCGTTGGCCAGCACCGTGTCGATCTGGTCCAAAGTGTCTTGCGCTTCTTGCATCAACGCCGGGCTGACGCCGCGCTCGGCCGCCAAGCGGGCGGCCAGACCTTCGACCGTGCCGCGCAACTCAATGGCATCTGAAACCTCGGTCTCTGAAAACGTGCGCACAGCAAAGCCGCCATGCGGCAAGGCTTCGAGCAAGCCCTCTTGCTCTAACCGGATCAAGGCGGCGCGAATGGGGGTGCGCGAGACGCCCAGCAGATCGACCAAGGTCAGCTCGGCAATGCGTGCTCCGGCGGCCAAGTCCCCGGACAGGATCAGCTCGCGCAACTTGAGCTGCGCTTTGACCGCTTGCGAACTGCTTTCTTCCAAAGTGGCGACCATGGTTCTGACGAGGGTCGGCGCGGAGCGCCGGGGCTGGGGTGGGGGTACGGGTGGGGCTGGAGGTGAATTGCAGCGCATTGTATACAGCAGAGTCCAAATTCGCACTGAAACCGCAAATTACCCGCTGAAATTTGTCAATAACGAGAATTTATGTATCCCAAGGCAGGCTTGAAGCGCCTGCCACAATCAGCCCATGCACACCGACAAAGCCCCCGAACCCGTGACTTTGCGCCAGGCGTTTGGCTTTTGGCTGAAGATCGGCCTGATCAGTTTTGGCGGGCCTGCGGGCCAAATTTCGATGATGCACCAGGAGCTGGTGGAGCGCAAACGCTGGATCTCTGAGCGGCGCTTTTTGCATGCGCTGAATTACTGCATGGTCTTGCCCGGCCCGGAGGCGCAGCAACTGGCCACCTACATCGGCTGGCTGATGCACCGCAGCTGGGGCGGGGTGATGGCGGGGGCCTTGTTTGTCTTGCCGTCGCTTTTGATTTTGATCGGCCTGTCTTGGGTCTACATCAGTTACGGCCAAGTCAGTTGGGTGGCGGGTTTGTTTTACGGCATCAAGCCCGCGGTCACGGCCATCGTGCTGCAAGCCGCGCACCGCATGGGCACGCGCGCGCTCAAGCACCCGGCCCTGTGGGCCATGGCCATCACCTCGTTTGTGGCGCAATGGGTCTTTAACCTGCCGTTCCCGGCCATCATCTTGGCGGCGGCCTTGTGCGGTGGGGTGTTGAGCCGGGTGCAGCCCAGCGTGTTCAGCGCGGCGCAAGGCCACGGCAGCGCCAAAGCGTCTCAGGGACCGGCGCTGATGGACGACGACACCCCGCGCCCGGCGCACACGCATTTCTCGGTGCGGCGTTTGGCGCAGGTGGTTCTGGCGGGGGCCATGTTGGCGCTCTTGCCCATGGCGGTGTTGGTGGGGGTCTGGGGCTGGGACCACACGCTGGCGCAGATGGCCTGGTTCTTCACCAAAGCGGCCTTGCTGACCTTTGGCGGTGCTTATGCCGTGCTGCCTTATGTGTACCAAGGCGCGGTCGAACAGTTTGGCTGGGTCACGGCCACACAAATGATCGACGGCCTGGCCCTGGGCGAAACCACGCCCGGTCCGCTGATCATGATCGTGGCTTTTGTCGGTTACCTGGGCGGCCATACCGCCGCATTGTTCGGGCCCGCGCACGCGTTTGCTGCTGGGGCCTTGGCGGCCTGTGTGGCGACCTGGTTCACGTTTTTGCCTTCGTTCATTTTCATTTTGGCCGGGGGGCCCTTGGTGGAGTCCACCCACAACCAGCTCAAGTTGACCGCGCCGTTGACGGCCATCACCGCCGCCGTGGTCGGCGTGGTGTTGAACTTGACGCTTTTTTTGAGCGCCCATGTGCTGTGGCCCCAGGGCTATCAGGCCGAAGGTTTTCTGGGCGGTGTGGATGGCGTGGCCTTGGCCCTGGCCGCAGCCGCCGCTTTGGCCCTGCTGCGCTACAAACGCAGCGTGATGGAAGTGATTGCGGCCTCGGCTGTGCTGGGGTGTCTGGTGAAGTGGGTGCCGTGGGGGGGCATGCTATGAAAGTTTGCCTTTGAAAGCTTGCCTTGAAAGCTAGCCCTTTAAACCGCCTTGTCCACCCAAGCGCCGGATTGATGCAGTCCCAGCATGGGGTCTCGGGCAACCACTTTGAGTGGGATTTTGCGCACCACATCGCCCGAGCGGGTGTCGGTCATCGCCACCATCCACGCCTGGGTCAGGGCATTGATTTCGAAACGCATCTCCACCGTGCTGGGCAAAGCGGCGGGCGGCAGGGCCTCAGACGGCA
>CANFYZ010000086.1 GCA_947451385.1 Comamonadaceae bacterium
CGTCAAAAAACCGGCCAAGCCAAGCGCTCATTCGTTCTGTCAACGATCCTTTTTGGAGCTTGGTTCTCATGGAAATTTTTGATTACGACAATATTTTGCTGCTGCCCCGCAAGTGCCGGGTCGAAAGCCGCTCAGAGTGCGACGCCAGCGTGGAGCTGGGCGGACGCAAGTTCCGCCTGCCGGTGGTGCCCGCCAACATGAAAACCGTGGTCGACGAGTCGATCTGCCTGTGGATGGCGCAAAACAACTACTTTTACGTGATGCACCGCTTTGACCTGGACAACGTCCAGTTCGTGCGCGACATGCACAGCAAAGGGGTGTACGCCTCCATCTCCTTGGGTGTGAAAGCCCCCGACCGCGCCACGGTGGACCAACTGGCCGCCGAGAAGCTGGTGCCTGAATTCATCACCATCGACATTGCCCACGGCCACGCCGACAGCGTGCGCGACATGATCGGCTACATCAAGGGCAAACTGCCCACCAGCTTCGTCATCGCGGGCAATGTGGCCACGCCCGAAGCGGTGATCGATTTGGAAAACTGGGGTGCCGATGCCACCAAAGTGGGCGTGGGCCCGGGCAAGGTCTGCATCACCAAACTGAAAACCGGTTTTGGCACCGGCGGCTGGCAGCTGTCGGCGCTCAAGTGGTGCGCCCGCGTGGCGACCAAGCCCATCATTGCCGACGGCGGTATCCGCAGCCATGGCGATATCGCCAAGAGCATCCGCTTTGGCGCGTCCATGGTGATGATCGGTTCGCTGTTTGCCGGCCACGAAGAGTCGCCCGGCAAAACCGTCGAAGTCGACGGCGAGATGTTCAAGGAATACTACGGCTCGGCCTCGGACTTCAACAAAGGCGAGTACAAGCACGTGGAAGGCAAGCGCATCCTGGAGCCGATCAAGGGCAAGCTGGCGAATACCTTGATCGAGATGGAGCAGGACGTGCAAAGCTCGATCAGCTACGCCGGTGGCACCAAGCTGATGGACATCCGCAAGGTCAACTACGTCACCTTGGGCGGCGACAACGCCGGTGAACACCTGCTGATGTGATGCAGCCCCGGCCCTAGCGCAGCGCGTTCAGGGCCAGCATGCCGCCGCTGACCACCAACAAGCCGCAAATGACCTGCCGCAACCGCGCCACCGGCAGTTGGCTGGCCAAGCGGTGTCCCAGGGCGACCCCCACCAGGGCGGCCACAATCAGCACCGACCAGCGGGTCCACAGCAGGGGCTCGCTCAGACGCCCCTCCAAAGCCATGCCGGTGAGTACTGTGCTGGCGGCCACGGTGATGATCATCGGCGTGCTGGCGCGCAGGCGCTGCACATCGGGCAAGCGACGCGACAGCCAAGCCACCACCAAGGGACCGGCGGTGCCAAACAGCATTTCCACCACGCCCACGGCGACACCCACCACATAGGCCCAGGTAGGAGCGGCGGGGGTATTGCGGGCGGCCGCTGGGCGCAGGGCGTTGAGCCCCACCGAGGCGACATAGACGCCCAAAATCAGCAAGGGCCAGCGATCCGGCATGCGCGCGGCCAGCCACAGGCCGATCAGCGCGCCCAGCACCAAACCGGGCAACAGGCGCAGTAACTCGGACCATTGCACCCGGCGCCAGTTCAGGCCGCTGTGAAACACCGAGGCGGGCACATCCATGAGCAAGGTCAGGGCCACCACTTCGGGCAACGGCCAGTGCCAGGCCAACAAGGGCACGATGACCAAGGCCGAGCCAAACCCGGTCAGCCCCAGCACGGTGTAGCCCAACAACGCCACGCCCAAGGGGTAAATCCATTCTTGCATGGGCTTTCTTTCTGAAATCTCGGTCCTATTCTCGCAGGGGCCCTGTCAGGGAAAAGCCTTGGCCCATACCCAGTTCAAATGGTTTACCCTAGGGGGATTGCCAACGACTCTTGTTTTGAAAGGTCCCGCACATGAACGCCCCCCACGACGCTTTTATGCATGACAAGCTGCACGCCCTGCAAGCCCAAGCCGACGAATTCATTGCCGTTCGGCGCGACATCCACAAGCACCCCGAGATGGGCTACAAAGAGTACCGCACCAGCGACTTGGTGGCCGAGCAGTTGACCGCCTGGGGTTACCAAGTCGAGCGCGGCTTGGGCGGCACCGGTCTGGTGGGGCAGCTGAAACGCGGCACGGGCAGCAAAGCCATCGGCATCCGCGCCGACATGGATGCCTTGCCGATCGACGAGGCAACCGGCCTGGCCTATGCCAGCTGCCACACCGGCATCATGCACGCCTGCGGTCATGACGGACACACCGCCATGCTACTGGCGGCGGCCAAACACATCGCGCAAAAAGGCCAATTCTCCGGCACGGTGAACCTGATTTTTCAACCCGCCGAAGAAGGCCTGGGCGGGGCGGTGAAGATGATGGAGGACGGCCTGTTCACCAAATACCCGTGCGACGCTATTTTCGCGATGCACAACATGCCCAGCCATCCACAAGGCAAGCTGGTGTTCCGCGACGGCCCGGCCATGGCCTCGTCGGACAATGTGACCATCACCCTGGAAGGCGTGGGCGGCCACGGCGCGGTGCCGCACAAAGCGGTGGACTCGATCGTCGCGGGCTCGGCCATCGTGATGGGCTTGCAAACCATCGTCTCGCGCAATGTGGACCCGCTGCACATGGCGGTCATCACGGTGGGGGCGTTCAATGCCGGCGCGGCCAACAACGTGATCCCGCAAATTTGCACCCTGAAATTGAGCGTTCGCTCGCTCGACCGCGAGGTGCGCCAGTTGCTGGAAGTCCGCATCAAAGAATTGGTCCATGCCCAAGCCCAAAGCTATGGCGTGAAAGCCAGCATCGACTACCAGCGCGGCTACGCGGTGCTGGTCAACACCTTGGCTGAAACCGACTTTGCCCGCAGCGTGGGCGAAGAATTGGTGGGCGAGGCCAACATCACACGCCAAGGCCAAGCCCTGACAGGCAGCGAAGACTTTGCTTTCATGCTGGAAAAAGTACCCGGCTGCTACCTGCTGATTGGCAACGGCGACGGCAGTGGCGACGGCCACGGCGCGTGTATGGTGCACAACCCGGGCTACGACTTCAACGACAACAACGTGGCCATCGGCTCGGCCTACTGGAGCTTGCTGGTGGAACGTTTTTTACCAGCGTGAAGCCAACCGCACGCTGCCTATAATTTGCTTCATGGCCTGGTTTTTCAGGCCTTTTTTCAAGGGATTTTTATGCAAAGAAGAGAACTGCTGAACCTGGTCGGCGGTGCCTTGTTGGTGCCCGCCTGGGCACAAGCGCAAGACAAATACCCGAGCAAACCCATCACCTGGGTGTGCCCCTATGCCGCAGGCGGCAATGCCGACTCGCGCTCACGCCAAGTCGCCAAAGCCATGACCACGGTGCTGGGCCAGCCCATCATCATCGACAACAAAGCGGGCGCGGGCGGCAACATCGGCACCGAAGCGATTGCGCGCGGCAAACCCGACGGCTACACCTTGGGCATGGGCAACTTTGCGCCGCTGGCGGTGAACCAGGCTTTGTTCAAAAAGCTGAACTTCGACCCGCAAAACGATCTGACGCCGATCTGCCTGATCGAGCGCGGCCCTTTGATTTTGATGGTGCGCAACGACTCGCCCTACAAATCGGTGAAAGACATCGTCGCCGCCGCCAAAGCGGCGCCGGGCAAGCTGAGTTACGCCTCGGGCGGCATCGGCGGCTCGCACCATTTGAGTGGCGCACTGTTTGAAAACGCCGCCGGCATCGACATGATTCACGCGCCCTACAAGAGCGGCTCGGCCGGTGCCACCGACCTGATGGGGGGCCAGGTGCAGATGATGTTCGAGCAGATGTACAGCGCCATGCCGGCGATCAAAGCGGGCCGCTTGCGGGCTTTGGCCATCACCAGCAAAACCCGCTCGCCGCTGGCCCCGGACATCCCGACCATGGCCGAGCAAGGTTTTCCTGCGGTCGAGGTCATGAACTGGCAAGGCCTGATCGGCCCCAAGGGCCTCTCACCTGATTTGATCAAGCAACTCAACGCCGCCTGCAACAAGGCCTTGCAGGACCCTGAGGTGAAAGAAAAAATCTTGAGCCAAGGCAACGAACTCGGCGGCGGCACGCCCGAGCAATTTGCCGCGCTGATCAAAGTCGAAGCCCCGCGCTGGGCCAAGGTGGTGCGCGACGCGAAGATCGAACCCGAGTGACCGGCCCCAGGGCCCCGGTTTTTACAGCTGCACCAGCTGTCGCATCAACTCATTCAAGCGGGTGCCGGGGCGCGTCAACTCGTCCAGCACGGTGAAATGGTTGCAGCCTGCCAGGGCCTCACACACTGGGACCGTGCGCGTGCCCCAACTTTGTTGAATCAGCTGGTTTTGTCGCAGAAATTCAGGACTCTCTTGCCCACCCGCCACGGTGTAGAGGGTGCGCTGGCGTGGGCTGGCCCACAAGGCCGGGCTGGCTTGCCTCACCTGTTTGGGTGTCAGGTGCAAAGAGGCTTGCACAAACGGCGCCTTGCGAACCGGGTCCAGGTCGTACAAGCCTGAAATCGACAGGGCTTTGCGCACCAAGTGCACCGGCAGTTTGGCGTTCACTTTTTTCCAATCGGCGGCCAGCACCATGGCGGCCAAATGCCCACCGGCCGAATGCCCGGCCACGGTGATGCGTGCAGGGTCACCACCATGTGCGGCGATATGCTGATGCGTCCACGCCAGGGCACGGGTCATTTGCAATGCAATGTCCGGTACGGTCACCGTCTGCCCTTGGGTGCTTGGGCACAGGGCGTAGTTGACCACCACCACACAGGCACCCGTGGCTTGCAGCGCCGGGACCACAAAAGAATGGTCTGACTTGTCCAGACTGCGCCAGTAACCGCCGTGAATGAAGAACACCACCGGGGCGTTCGGCTGGGCCGCGGGGAAGATGTCCAAAGTCTCATTCACCCCCGTGCCATAGGCCACGTCCAAGCTGCAGTCCAATTGCGCGCGCACCGCTTGTGAGGCGCTTTGCCAGCGCGCAAAGTGATCGGCAAAGTCGGGCACCATAGCCCGGTTGTTGTACATGCTCTCGTACCAGGCGCTGGTATGGGCGCGGGGCTGGCGAGCGGGTGCAGAACTTGTGGTCATGTGGGGCCTCCTGGGGTCAAGTAGATGATGTTGAGCGCAGTGTGCAAGCACAGACGCCATCTTGTCAGACCGCAGGTGACAGCCAGGCGCCCTGGGCGCAACAATTACCGCCACAATGCGGGTCCAACTGAACCCATTCCTGGAGACCAAATGAGCTTGAAAATTGCCGTTCTGGGCATAGGCCGCATGGGCGCGCCGATGGCGCAGCGTTTGTGCGCAGCCGGCTATGCCGTGCAGGTATGGAACCGCAGCCCCGACAAAGCCCAAGCCCTGGCCGCCCACGGCGCGACGGCACACGCGCAGGTGCAAGACGCGGTGGGCGAAGCCGACGTGGTGATCAGCCTGCTCGAGAGCGGCCCCATCGTGGCGCATGTGCTGTTCGAGTTGGGCGCAGCCCAGGCCATGAAACCGGGCACCTTGATGATCGACATGGCGTCCATCAAACCCGCTGAAGCGCGCGAGCATGCGGAACGTTTGCATGCCTTGGGCGTGGCGCACCTGGACGCGCCCGTGTCGGGCGGCACCGTGGCCGCCGAGGCCGGCACGCTGGCCATCATGGTCGGTGGCCATGCACCTGATTTGGCGCGTGCTTTGCCTGTCCTTCAACACTTGGGCAAAGCCACGCACGTGGGGCCGCATGGGGCGGGGCAATTGGCCAAGCTGGCAAATCAGATGATTGTGGGCATCACCATCGGCGCGGTGGCCGAAGCCCTGCTGCTGTGCGCCAAAGGCGGTGCCGACATGGCCAAAGTGCGCGAGGCGATTGGTGGTGGCTTTGCACAAAGCCGAATTCTCGAGCTGCATGGCCAGCGCATGGTGGAGCGTGACTTCGCGCCACGGGCCCGCATGTCGGTGCAGCTCAAAGACATGCGCAACGCACTCGACACAGCCCAGTCACTCGACTTTGAGGCCCCCATCAGCCGCCTGTTTGAACAACTCTATGCCCAGGCGATCGACCATGGGCTGACCGACCTCGACCACTCCGGCCTGTTCGTCGAGTTGGCTCAGCGCAACGGCATGGCTTAGATTTTCATCTCCAGACGCAGCGTCACGTTTTGCCAATTGCGGTTGGTGGTGCGGGCGGTTTCAGACACGCCATTGCCCACGTAGGTGGAGCCGGTGATGTAGTCCGAGGGCGTCAAGTTGCTCACCGTCAGGCGCAGCGCCGTGGCCGCCGAATAGCGCCACAGGCCATACACGTCCACCACTTTTTTGGCGCCTTGGTAAGCCCATTGGTTGTCACTGCGGCGGGTGTCGTAGTCGGGGTTGTAGTTGATGTTGCCGCCCAGTGTGAAAGGCGCACTGCGCAAGCGATAGTCCGCGCCCAAGTTGGCCGTCATGTCGGGCTGCTGGTCCAGGCGGTTGTTCGGGCCGGGCACGTCTTTCACGCGCGAGCGGAAAAAGCTCATGTTGCTGCGAATGTCGACCGGCAACGCCTCAGGCCACCACTGGTTCAGGCGAAATTTGGCTTCCAGCTCCAGGCCTTGCGTCACCGCGTCGCCGACGTTGTGCGGACTGGAAACCCATCGCGTTTGGCCGGGCGCCCAGCTCGGGTTACTGACCTGGCTGATGGTGTAACGAATCAAATCGGTGATGTTGCGATGGAAGAGATTGGCACTGACCAAACCACCGCCTTCAAAGTAGCGCTCGGCCGCCAAATCGATGCCGGTCGCCAGTTCGGGACGCAAATCAGGATTCCCCACGCGATCGGTCCGGGTGGGGCTGTTGGCTTCGCGAGACAAGGAAGGCAGCGCCACGAGATTGAACAAGGTGGGTGTTTTGTAACTGCGCGTCAAGCTCATGCGAATCTGATCGCGGCTGCTGGGCACCGGCTTCCACAGGGCATGCAACAGCGGCGACCAGACCGCGCTGCTGTTGCGCCGCGTACCCTCGCTGCTGGTGCCCGAGGTTTCAATATTTTCGTAACGTAAACCGGCGTGGGCTGACCATTGCGCGTTGAACTTCCATTCGTCTTGGCTGTAGATGGCAAAACGTTGGGTGCGGGCTCTCAAATCGCCCGAGTCATCCGTCACCGAGGTGGTGCCCATTTCATTGCGCTTGACACCTTCCATCTCCAGGCCGCTCACCATTTGGTGACCATTTTTCAGAATTTGCGTCAATTTGGCGCTCAAATTGTTCGAGATGTCCGTGAAGTCCTGGGTTTGTGCCAAGGTGGGCAACAAGCCCGTCACCCCCCCGGTTTGGGTAAATTGGTAGTCGTAAGTCGAGCGGCCCAAACCGAACTTCACCTCCATCAAATCATCGGCGGTCAGGCGCCGATTGAACTGCCCATTCAAGCGCGTCATGACATAACGGCTTTGTGTGGCCAGGTTGGCGCTGTCAGTGGTGACAGCGCCCACAGCGTCGGTCTGGCGCAAATCGGTGCGCCCCTGGTTCGTGTAATCGGAGTAAATCAAAAACGGCATCAACACCAAGCTGGTGCCCTGTTCGCCGCGCCACTGAAAACGGGCGTTGGCATGCACACCCTGTCGATGCCCCACACTGACCGTCTCGCTGGTTTTATCGGTTTTCGCCGCCGGATTGGTAGGAACTTCTGCCACCGTGCGGTTGATGACATCGTCGGGTTTCCAGCTGTCAAAAGCCGACAGGGTGAGCGTGCCGTTCAGCCCCTCGGTTTGCAGGTTGTGCACCCAATTGACCTGTTTAGAAACCTGACCGTGCTCCACATTGGTGCCAAGCTTGAAATCATCGGGATTGGCTTTTTGCCCTTCCCGCAAAACGATGTTGATGGTTCCCGCAATCGCTCGCGCCCCAGTTTCTGCCGTAGGCGCACGCAAAATTTCAATTTTCTCGACCTGCTCGGGTGTCAATGAATCGATCGAAAAACCAGGCGGCACGCGCTGGCCGTCGAGCAAAATTTGCGTGTAGCCACTGCCCAGCCCACGCATCCGAATCGCGCCGCCTCGACCGGGCGTGCCTTGAATGGTGACGCCTGGCAAGCGCTTAAGCACTTCACCCAGGCTGGCGTCCCCTTGCTTGTCGATTTCCTCGCGCCCAATCACGATCTTGGCGGCCGTCGATTCCCGCCGCACTTCGGTATCGTTGTCTCGGTTGCTTTTGATTTCAATTTGCCCCATGTCCTGCGTTGGGGCAGCACGGGGGGTGCTTTGCGCCAGGGCGAAGGGACTGACACTGCCCAGCACCAAACCCCAAGCCCAGGCTTTAACCGGGCCCAAGGAGAGCGTATTCAGGTTGAATGTAAGCAGGCCCAGCAGCCTTTGGCGCATCAAAAAAATTTGCATGCGCCGATTTTGACAGTACAGCCCATCTTTTTCATGACACCGTCGAAATCACCGCTTCCCCTGCAGGGGAAGCCCAGCGCAGGAATTACTCGCTGAATTTGAACAGCGCGGCCACTGTGCGCTTGGGTTTGATGTTCGCCGAAATGCTGCGTGGACCTGCGGCCGGTTTGGCGGACTCCCATACCGGTTTGACCTCTGTGGAAGGCGCTTCGTAGGGCTTCTCAAAAAAAGGATCTCGGTTCACGGGAGCCGGGCGAAAGCTGCTGCGTCGATCCCGGGGCGCATCGAGCACATCGCGCGGGTCGGTTTTCTCGCGGCGACTCCACAAGCCGCCACCGCCACCGCCACCGCCACTGCCGCCGTCCGCATGGCGGTCACTGTGGCGGTCGGCGCTGCGTCGGTCGTCCGAGCGCTCGCTGCCCAAAGCCAAAGTTTCGATGTCGATTTTTTTCTTGATCAACTTTTCAATGTCGCTGACCAAACGGTTGTCGGAGGGCGACACCAAGGTCACGGCCAAGCCCGAGGCGCCCGCGCGACCGGTACGGCCAATGCGGTGCACATAGTCTTCGGCATTGAACGGCACGTCAAAGTTAAACACCGCCGGCACGTCTTTGATATCCAAACCGCGAGCGGCGACGTCGGTACAGACCAACAAGTCCACTTCACCCTGCTTGAAGGCCTCCAGCGCCTTCAAGCGCTCGTCTTGCGACTTGTCGCCATGCAAGGCCGCTGTTTTCAGGCCGTCACGCTCCAAGGAGCGGGCCAGGCGGGCGCAACCGAGCTTGCTGTTCACGAAAACAAAGGCTTGCTTGATACCGCGGCTGGCCAGCACCTGCTTGACCACGCGTCGCTTGTCATCATCCTGCGCGGCGTAGAAACGTTGCTCCACGGTGGAGGCGGTTTCGTTGGGCCGAGCCACCTCGATGGTGACTGGGTTTTGCAAATAACTGCCCGCCAACCGCTTGATCTCCGGCGAAAAAGTGGCCGAAAACAGCAAGGTCGTGCGCTGCTTGGGCAGATAGCTCAAGATGCGTTGCAAGTCAGGCAAAAAGCCAATGTCCAGCATGCGGTCGGCTTCGTCCAGCACCACGTACTCGACCTGGTTGAGCACCGCGTTTTTGGCCTCGATGTGGTCGAGCAAACGGCCTGGTGTGGCCACCAAAATTTCCACGCCTCTTTTCAGCTCCAGCGTTTGCGGTTTCATGTCCATGCCACCAAACACCACGGCACTGCGCATTTGAGTGTATTTGGCGTACAGCTTGATTTGCTGGGCCACCTGGTCGGCCAATTCACGCGTAGGCAACAACACCAAAGC
>CANFYZ010000087.1 GCA_947451385.1 Comamonadaceae bacterium
ACTTTTCCCATATCGCCAAACCCTTGCTTCGGAGAAGAACTCATGCTCAAAGGTAAAACCGCCCTCGTCACCGGCTCCACCAGCGGAATCGGCTTGGGCATTGCCAAAGCCCTGGCCCAACAGGGGGCCAACATCGTGCTCAACGGCTTTGGTGACAACGCCGGCCCACAGGCCGAAATCGCCGCCCTGGGCGTGAAGGTGGCTTACCACGGTGCCGACATGAGCAAGGCCTCTGAAATTGAGGCCATGATGAAGTTCGCCGCCGACACCTTTGGCCAGGTGGACATTTTGGTGAACAACGCAGGCATTCAGCATGTGGCCCCGGTGCACGAATTTCCGGTCGACAAATGGGACGCCATCATCGCCATCAACCTGAGCAGCGCCTTCCATGCGACCCGTTTGGCCCTGCCCGCCATGCAAAAGTCAAACTGGGGCCGCATCATCAACGTGGCCTCCATCCACGGCCTGGTCGGCTCCGCCGACAAGTCGGCCTATGTGGCGGCGAAACATGGCGTGGTGGGTTTGACCAAAGTCACCGCCCTGGAAAACGCCACCACCGGCGTGACCTGCAACGCCATTTGCCCCGGCTGGGTGCTGACGCCACTGGTGCAAAAGCAAGTGGACGCCAAGGCCCTGGACCTGGGCCTCAGCAACGAAGCCGCCACCAAATTGTTACTGCAAGAAAAAGAGCCTTCCATGCAATTCACCACGCCCGAAGAGTTGGGTGCCTTGGCGGTTTTCTTCTGCTCCAGCGCCGGCAACAACGTGCGCGGTGTGGCCTGGAACATGGACGGCGGCTGGACCGCGCAATAAACCCTGTGCCTGCAAAAACCATCACGACTGGTGTGTATCCCTTATGAAAATTCCCGATAAACGCCTGGACAAAGTTGTGGTGGTCGATGACGATGCGCGCATCCGCGACCTGCTGCGCCGCTATTTGAACCAAGAAGGTTTTGACGTGCTGCTGGCCGAGGACAGCCGCGCCTTGAACCGCATTTTGCAAAGAGAGTCGGTAGATTTACTGGTGCTCGACCTGATGCTGCCCGGCGAAGACGGCCTGAGCATTTGTCGCCGTCTGCGCGCCGCCAACGACCGCACCCCCATCATCATGCTGACCGCCAAGGGGGAAGATGTGGACCGCATCATTGGCCTGGAGGTGGGTGCGGATGACTATTTGGCCAAGCCCTTCAACCCCCGCGAGTTGCTGGCGCGGGTGAATGCCGTGTTGCGCCGCAGGCCCACCGCCGAAGTGCCCGGCGCCCCCTCCACCGAACACGAAGTGATCGAGTTCAGTGGCTTTAGTTTTGATTTAGGTGCACGCGCTTTGCACAAAGGCGATCAAGAAATTCCACTGACCACCGGCGAGTTCGCCATGCTCAAAGCCTTGGTGCGTCATCCGCGTCAGTCGATGACGCGTGACAAACTGGCCCAACTGGCCCGGGGCAGAGAGTTTGAGCCCTTTGACCGCAGTCTGGACGTGCAAGTCTCTCGGCTGCGCAAATTGATCGAAGTCGACCCGGCCACGCCGCGCATCATCCAAACCGTTTGGGGCGTGGGCTATGTCTTCATCCCAGAGGGGAATGGATGAAGCGGCCAGGCTAAGCGGCATGGACACTTCCCTCGCTGAGCGCAAAACCGGCTGGAGCTTGTTTTGGCGTACCTTCGCCCTGCTCGCGGTGCTCATTTTTTGCAGCGCACTGGCTTGGCTGCAACTGCTGCGCACCCACGAATATGAACCGCGCATGCTGCGCAATGCGCACCAGATTGCCTCGGTCGTCAACCTGAGCCGGGCCGCTTTGCTGCATACCGATGCCATTGCCCGTGTGTCCTTGCTCAAAACCCTGGCGGATGAAGAAGACGTCAACATCAGCCCACGCGAACCCCAGGATACGTTTGAGCCTTTTGGTCAATCCTCGCTCGAAATTCAAATCGTCCAGGAACTGGTGAAAAGCCTGGGCCGGCATACGACCGTGGCCCGATCGGTGAATGGCGCCGCAGGCTTGTGGGTCGGGTTTGAGATCGAGGGGGACAGCTATTGGCTGTTGATGGACCCAGACCGTTTGAACCCCCTGAGCACCAGCACCTGGTTGGTTTGGTTGCTCACGGCCACGGCCTTGTCCTTGTTAGGCGCCGCGGTGATTGCCCGTTTGATCAACCAGCCTTTGCGCAAACTGTCCTTTGCGGCCAGCCGCGTCAGCGAAGGCAATTTTCACGCAACGCCTTTGGACGAGGACGTGCCCACCCAAGAGATTCGCGCGGTGAACATTGGTTTCAATCGCATGGCCGAGCGCCTGGCCAGCATTGATCAAGAGCGGGCCTTGATGTTGGCCGGCATATCGCACGACTTGCGCACCCCTTTAGCCCGTTTGCGCCTGGAAACCGAGCTCAGCGTGCACGACCTGCAAGCGCGTGATTACATGGCCGCCGACATCGCCCAACTGGACGCCATCATTGACAAATTTTTGGATTACGCCCGCCCCGAGAACTTGAAGATGGTGCCGGTGTTATTGACCCAAGTCATCAGCAGTTGCATCGCACCGTTTTTAAATCGGTCTAATTTTGAAGTGAAGGTCGATGTGGCGGCCGACTTGTTTGTGCAAGCTGAACAGGTGGAACTCAGCCGCGTCTTGGCCAACCTGCTGGAAAACGCCCGACGCTATGGCCAATCCCCCAGCGATGGCGTCACCCGCGTCGACATCGTGGCCAGGGTGCACGACGGCTGGGTGCTGTTTCGCGTTCGCGACCATGGACCGGGGGTCTCAGAAGAAACCTTGAAGCACCTGACCCAACCTTTCTACCGGGGTGATGCGGCCCGCACCGCGGCCACTGGCGCGGGCTTGGGTCTGGCGATTGTGGAGCGATCGGTGCAGCGCATGGGTGGCACCTTCTCGGTCTTCAACAACGCCCAGGGCGGCTTGATGGCGTTGATGAAATTCAAACAGGTGCACATCCCAACGGAGGCCTGAACCCCGGGTGGCCTGGGCTTGGCCTGTTGGCGTCAAGAAAGACTCAAAGGGTGCGCGACAACAGCACCACCGCCCGCGCTTCCATGCTCTGGCCCTGGCCCACCGGCCCCAACTTTTCTGCTGTTTTGGCTTTCACGTTGACCTGACCCACATCCACGGCCAAGGCCTTGGCCATGGCGGCGCACATGGCACCGATGTGCGGGGCCAGTTTGGGCGCCTGAGCGATCACCGTGCTGTCCAAATTGTTCAGCTCGTAGCCGTGCGCGCGGACCCGGCGCATGGCTTCAGCCAACAGCACCAAGGAGTCCGCCCCTTTGAAGGCCGGATCGGTGTCCGGAAAATGCCGGCCGATATCGCCCAGCCCGGCCGCGCCCAAAATGGCGTCAGTGCAAGCATGCAGCAACACATCGGCATCTGAATGCCCCAGCAAACCGAGCGTGTGGGGGATTTCAACCCCACCCAAAATCAGCTTGCGTCCAGGCACCAGTGCGTGCACATCCCAACCCTCACCTATGCGCATGTTCATCGTGTGTCTCTCATTTTCTTTAAACGCTTCGGCTTTGCAGCAGCGCAGCGGCCAAGGCAAAGTCTGGCGGGTAAGTGACCTTGAAATTGTGCGCACTGCCAGGGACCAACAAGGGCGCATGACCGGCCATTTCCATGGCGCTGGCTTCGTCTGTGATGCCGGCAAAACCCGAAGCTTCGGACGGGGCCATGGCGGCCAGCAAATCCCCTAAGCGGAACATTTGCGGCGTTTGCGCCAACCATTTACCCGCCCGGTCCACCGTGGCCGACACGCGGCCCTCGGCGGCGGCCTTCAAGGTGTCGGGCACCGGCAAGGCCAACAGGCCGCCCACGGGGTCGTCCCAGCATTGGTCAATCAAGGTGTCCACCATGGCCGACGTCACCAAACAACGCGCCGCATCGTGCACCAAGACCCAGTCGCGGTCTTGCACGCCTTGTGTGCGCAACACTTTCAATCCGTTGAACACGCTGTGCGCCCGGCTATCGCCGCCGCAGGCCATGCGCGTAAAACGCGCCGGCCAAGAGGCGCCCTCAGGCCACGCAAAATGATTGTCTGGCGACTCCACCACCCAACCCTGGCGAATGCGCGCCACCCCAGCCAGCGCCTGCAGGGTGTGCATGACCATCGGCTGACCGGCAATTTCTTGGAACTGTTTGGCTTGGGGTGTTCCAGCACGGCTGCCAACGCCAGCACAGGGCACCAAGGCATAACAAAATAAGGGGGCGGCGTCATGGCGCTCAAGCTGTGTCATGCACTCATTCTAAAATCACTCTCACAATTAAATTTTCAACACCCCCCAGCGGTCTGCCAGGGGGTGTTTGCATTGGCGCTGTAAATGACTCTTCCGACCCTGATCACTGGCAAACGCTTTACCCTGCCCCTCCCCGTGGGCTCGGCCGATGCGGTGTTGTTGGCCCAACTGGCTTTGCGCGACAAAGCCCAGGGACGGATCACCGCGATCGTCACCGCCGACGCCAGCGATGCACAGCGCTTGATGGAGGAAATTCTATTTTTTGCACCCGCGCTGCGACTGGCCATCTTTCCCGACTGGGAAACCCTGCCCTATGACACGTTTTCGCCGCACCAAGACCTGATCAGCGAGCGCCTGGCGACGCTGTGGCGCATCAGCCAGCGCGATCAGACGCAGGGGGCCGACGTGGTGCTGGTGCCCGCCACCACCGCGCTGTACCGTTTGGCGCCGCCGGCATTTTTGGCGGGCTACACCTTCGAATTCAAAGTCAAACAACAACTCGACGAAGCCAAACTCAAGGCGCAGCTCACGCTGGCCGGTTACAGCCATGTCTCGCAAGTGGTCAGCCCTGGCGAATACGCGGTGCGCGGCGGCCTGATCGACTTGTTTCCCATGGGCTCGCTGGTGCCGTTCCGTGTCGATTTGTTTGACAACGAGATCGACAGCATCCGCACCTTTGACCCTGACACACAGCGCAGCCTGTACCCGGTGCCCGAGGTGCGTTTGCTGCCCGGGCGCGAGTTTCCGATGGACGAAGCAGCGCGCGCCAAGTTCCGCAACCGCTGGCGCGAACTGCTCGATGGCGACCCCACCAAGAGCCGCATCTACAAAGACATGGGCAACGGCGTGGCCACGGCGGGCATCGAGTACTACCTGCCCTTGTTTTTTGAGCACACGGCCACGGTGTTCGACTACCTGGGTGCTGACGCCACGGTGGTTTTGCACGGCGATTTAGAGCCCGCCTTCCAGCGCTTTTGGCAAGACACCAAAGACCGTTATCGGTTGGTGCAAGGCGACCCCGAGCGCCCCGCCCTGCCCCCCGAAGCCTTGTTTTTGAATGCCGAGCAGTTTTACGGCCAGGCCAACTCCCATGCGCAACTGGCGCTGCGGCCGAGTGCGGGTGTGGGCTCGGACGCAGGCGCGCCGCCTGGGGATGTGACCGACAACGCATTTGCGCAAAAGCTGCCGGACCTGACCGTGGTGCGCGGCGCCGAAGAGCCCCTGAGCCGCTTGCAGCAACACATCCGCACCAGCCCCCAAAGGGTCTTGATTTTGGCCGAGAGCGCGGGTCGCCGCGAAAGCCTGCTCGACTTTTTGCGCAGCAGCGGCGTGAGCCCACCGGCTTTCGATTCCTTGGCCGAGTTTCAGGCCAGCGAGGAGCGCCTGGGCCTGGCCACAGCGGCGTTGACCTCGGGCTTCAGCTGGTTTGCACAAGGCATTGACCTGGTCACCGAGACCGAGCTGTTTGCCGCGGGCCCGACCACACGCCGACGTAAAAAACAGGAGCAAGTCAGCGACGTGGAAGCGCTGATCAAGGACCTGAGTGAACTGAATGTGGGCGACCCGGTGGTGCACAGCCAACATGGCATTGGTCGCTACCGCGGCCTGATCCACATGGACTTGGGCGAGAAAAACGCCGACGGCACCCCCGCGGCGCAAGAATTTCTGCATTTGGAGTACGCCGACAAAGCCACGCTGTATGTGCCGGTCAGCCAGTTGCAACTGATCAGCCGCTACACCGGCGTGAGCGCGGACGAAGCGCCGCTGCACAAGCTGGGCTCGGGCCAATGGGAAAAAGCCAAACGCAAAGCCGCTGAACAGGTGCGTGACTCGGCGGCCGAATTGCTCAACATCTACGCACGCCGCGCCGCGCGCGAAGGGCATGCCTTCCGCTACAGCCCGCAAGACTACGAAACCTTTGCCAACGACTTTGGCTTTGACGAAACCGCCGACCAAAACGCCGCCATCCACGCGGTGATTCAAGACATGATCAGCCCGCGCCCGATGGACCGACTGATCTGCGGCGACGTGGGCTTTGGCAAAACCGAGGTGGCGTTGCGCGCCGCCTTTGTGGCGGTGACCGGCGGCAAGCAAGTGGCCTTGTTGGCCCCCACCACCTTGCTGGCCGAGCAGCACTACCAAACCCTGAAAGACCGTTTTGCCAAATGGCCGGTCAAGGTGGCCGAGATCTCGCGTTTTCGCTCAGGCAAAGAAGTCACCGCCGCACTCAAAGGCATTGCCGATGGCACGGTGGACATCGTGGTCGGCACCCACAAGCTGCTCAGCGAGTCGACGAAATTCCACGACCTGGGCCTGTTGATCATTGACGAAGAACACCGCTTTGGCGTGCGCCACAAAGAGGCCATGAAGCAGCTTCGCGCCGAGGTCGATGTGCTGACCCTCACCGCCACCCCCATCCCGCGCACCCTGGGCATGGCACTCGAAGGTTTGCGCGATTTGAGCGTGATTGCCACCGCGCCGCAGCGCCGGTTGGCGATCAAGACCTTTGTTCGCAACGAGGGTACGGGCGTGATCCGCGAAGCCGTGTTGCGTGAACTCAAACGCGGCGGCCAAGTTTATTTTTTACACAACGAAGTCGAAACCATCGAAAACCGGCGACAAAAGCTGGAAGAAATCCTGCCCGAAGCACGCATCGCCGTGGCCCACGGCCAGATGCCCGAGCGCGACTTGGAGAGGGTGATGCGCGACTTTGTGGCGCAGCGCTACAACATGTTGCTGTGCTCGACCATCATCGAGACCGGCATTGACGTGCCCACCGCCAACACCATCGTCATGAGCCGCGCCGACAAATTTGGTCTGGCCCAGCTGCACCAGTTGCGGGGTCGCGTCGGCCGCTCGCACCACCAAGCCTATGCGTATTTGATGGTGCCCGAAATCCAGGGGCTGACCAAACAAGCCGCTCAGCGCTTGGACGCGATCCAGCAAATGGAGGAGTTGGGCAGTGGCTTTTATTTGGCCATGCACGACCTGGAAATTCGTGGCGCAGGCGAGGTGCTGGGCGAAAACCAAAGCGGCAACATGCTCGAAGTCGGTTTTCAGCTCTACAACGAAATGCTGTCCGAAGCCGTGCGCTGCCTGAAGGCGGGCAAAGAACCCGATTTGCTCAGCCCGCTGTCGGTCACCACCGACATCAACCTGCACGCCCCCGCCCTGCTGCCCGGCGACTACTGCGGCGATGTGCATTTGCGCCTGTCTTTTTACAAAAAACTGGCCACCGCCAAAACCAGCGACCAGATCGACGGTTTACTCGAAGAAATCGTCGACCGCTTTGGCAAACTGCCGCCGCAGGCGCAGACCCTGGTGGACGTGCACCGCCTGCGCGTGTTGACGCAGGCCTATGGCGTGGTCAAGGTCGATGCCGCGCCCGGCGTGATCCAGATCACCTTCAAACCGAACCCGCCGGTGGACCCGATGGCCATCATCCATTTGATCCAGAAAAACAAACACATCAAATTGGCCGGCAACGACAAGCTGCGCATCGAGCGCGAACTGCCCGACCCGAAAATGCGCGCGCAGATGGTGCGGGATATTTTGCGGAGCTTGGGGCAACCGAAGCTCGATCGGGTGGCGGCTTGAACTGACGGTCTGGCGCCGCGGCCGGACCGCCGAGCGTGAGTTACTCCAACTTGGCCCCCGAGGCTTGCACGGCCTCTTTCCAACGCAGCAGTTCCGCGTCAATGTGGCGGCCAAAAGCTTCGGGGCTGGTGCCCACCACGTCATAACCGTATTCGGTCAGCTGGGCGGCCACTTTGGGCTCGCGCACCGATTTGTTCAAAGCTTGGTTGAGCTTGGCCACCACGTCGGGGGGCGTCCCAGCGGGGGCCAAAATGCCGTACCAGCCATTGATGACGAATGACGGCACACCCGCTTCTTTGACGGTAGGCACATCCGGCAGCAGAGACGAGCGCTTGTCTCCGGTCACCGCAATCGCTTTCAGCTTGCCGGCTTTGACCTGCACCAAAGAGGTCGAAATGCTGTCAAACATCATGGACACCTCGCCACCCAGCATGCCCACCACGGCCGGGCCACTGCCTTTGTAGGGCACATGCAGCATTTTGACGCCGGTGGTCGACTTGAAAATTTCACCCGCCAAGTGACTCGTGTTGCCATTGCCCGCTGAGGCAAAGGTCAGTTTGTCTGGGTTGGCTCGGCCATAGCTGATGAGTTCAGGCACGGTATTGAAGGGCGTGGTCAGGGGCGCTGCCAACAGCAGCGGCAAGGTGGCCAACATAGAGACCGGCGCAAAGTCTTTGCGTGCGTCATAAGGCAGTTTGGTGTACAGACTGGAGTTGATGGCGTGGGCTGCGAGCACCATGACTATGGTGTAGCCATCGGGCTTGGCGCGCGCCAACAGGCCTGTCGCAATGGTGCCGCCTGCGCCGGCTTTGTAATCCAAGACCACCGGTTGGCCCAACTCTTTTTGCAACTGGGCCAGCATGGGCCGAGCCAACATGTCTGCACTGCCGCCCGGCGGATAAGGGATCAGCATCGTGATGGGCTGGCTGGGAAAGGACTGCGCCGAGGCCACGGCCGCAACACAGCAGGCGACAATGCCCAGGCCCAGTCGGCGGACGGCGCTGATGGGCGAGCTGATGGCCGAGCTGGTGGGCGATACAGAAAAATGAAATGATCGCGCTGGGGGGTGCATGACTTGGCTCCTGTTTTTTCTCAGCCTTGATTTTGCTTCGCCTAAACTAGAGGCCAGTGTCACCGAGGCGCCCCTCCCTGGAATCAGGCGTGGCCGCCCTTAACCCTCACTTTTCATGACTGCTACCGACTACGCGCCTGGCTTGGTGATTCAAGGATTCACAGCCCCTTTGCATTTGAAGGATTTCAAACTCATCGCCTTTGACATGGACTCCACGCTGATCAGCATCGAGTGCATCGACGAGATTGCCGATGCGGTGGGCCGCAAGGCCGAGGTGGCCGCCATCACCGAGGCGGCCATGCGCGGCGAGATCACCGACTTCAAAGACAGTTTGCGCCGCCGCCTGGCCTTGCTCAAAGGCGTGACCTTGGCCGACATGGAGCGCGTCTATACCGAGCGCCTGCGCATCAACCCCGGCGCGGCCGAGCTGATCGCGGCTTGCCACAAAGTGGGCATGAAGGTGCTGTTGGTGTCTGGCGGTTTCACTTTTTTTGCCGACCGCGTCAAAGCACGCTTGCAGATCGACTTTGCCCGCTCCAACCAGCTGGAAGTGGTGAACGGCGAACTGACGGGCGGCTTGGTGATGCAGAGCTGGGGCGATATTTGCGACGGCTTTGAGAAACGCCGCACCTTGCTGGAAGTCGCCTCGCTCTTGGGCATTGCGCCGCATGAATGCATCGCCATGGGCGACGGCGCCAACGACCTGCCGATGATGGG
>CANFYZ010000088.1 GCA_947451385.1 Comamonadaceae bacterium
AAGGCATAGGGCACGCTGCACGTCAACTCGACTTTGTGGACCATGGGGATTTTGTCGGCGCTCAAGAGCGCTTGGGCTACCGCATCGGTATAGGCGCGCACCAAGCCCCCCGCGCCCAGTTTGACGCCGCCAAAATACCGCACCACCGAGGCCATCACCCCCTGCAAGTCTTGGTGCCGCAACACCTCCAGCATGGGTCGCCCGGCGGTGCCACCCGGCTCGCCATCGTCGTGGGCGGCAGACTGGCCGCCTGCCAGCAAGGCCCAGCAGACGTGGGCGGCATCGGGGTGCGCTGCCTTGAGTTGCGCCACCCGCGCCTGCGCTTCTTGCCGATCGGCCACGGGCTCCACACAGGCGATGAAACGGCTTTTTTTGATCACCAACTCACAATGGGCGGCGGTGGCAAGAGAAAACGGCATGCACCGAGGATAGCGCAGCCCCAACACGGTCTTTAAAGCCGAGGTCGGGCAATAACCGCGCAAACTGCAAGTTCACCCCGGTGCCCCTACACTACAGGGGTTTCCCCCAATCCCTGTCCATGAACGCCTTCACCGACGTCTCTTTTTTCCCGCGCCATGCCAAACCGTTGACCAGTTACCGCAAGTACTGGGCTGCGCGCTTCGGTACGGCGCCGTTTTTGCCCATGACCCGGGCCGAAATGAACCAGTTGGGCTGGGACAGTTGCGACGTCATCATCGTCACCGGTGATGCCTATGTGGACCACCCCAGCTTTGGCATGTCGGTGATCGGCCGCATGCTCGAAGACCAAGGCTTTCGGGTGGGCATCATTGCCCAGCCCGACTGGCAAAGCGCCGAGCCTTTCAAGGCCTTGGGCAAACCCAATCTGTTTTGGGGCGTGACCGCGGGGAATATGGATTCGATGATCAACCGCTACACGGCGGACCGAAAAATCCGCACCGACGATGCCTACACGCCGGGCGATGTGGGCGGCAAACGCCCCGATCGGGCCGCGCTGGTCTACAGCCAACGCTGCCGCGAAGCCTATTCAGATGTGCCGATCGTGCTCGGCGGGATTGAAGGCTCGCTGCGCCGCATCGCGCACTACGACTATTGGTCCGACAAAGTGCGCCGCTCGGTGGTGGTCGACAGCAAATGCGATTTGCTGTTGTACGGCAACGCCGAACGCGCCATTGTGGAAATCGCCCACCGTTTGGCGGCACGCGAGCCGGTGCACAACATCACCGATGTGCGTGGCACGGCCTTTGTGCGGCGTGAAACGCCGCCGTCCTGGTATGAAATTGACTCGACCACAGTCGACACCCCTGGCCATGTGGAGGCCCACGTCAACCCGTATTTGATGGTTTCTGATCAAGCGCGAGAGCAGGGTGCCAGCTGCGCACGCGAAGACGAAGCCCAGGCCGTGGCCGATCTGCAAAACGACAAAGCCTCTGGTGTGGTGCAAACGCTGAAGTTTTTTGCCAACCCGGCCTTGCCCACCACGGTGCGCGATGGCCTGCATGGCAAAGGCACACACAAAGTGCCGCCGCGCGAACGCAGCGTGATTCGTCTGCCCAGTTACGAGCAGGTCAAAAGCGATGCGGTGCTGTATGCCCACGCCAACCGCGTCTTGCACCTGGAGACCAACCCCGGCAACGCGCGTTGTTTGGTCCAGGCCCATGGCGACGGCCCCACGGCCCGCGATGTTTGGATCAATCCGCCCCCCATCCCGCTGACCACGGCCGAGATGGACCACGTTTTTGATTTGCCTTATGCCCGCAGCCCGCACCCGGTCTATGCGGACGCGCAGGGCAGCCACGACGGTGCGACCAAGATCCCGGCGTGGGAGATGATCCGTTTCTCGGTCAACATCATGCGCGGCTGCTTTGGCGGCTGCACGTTTTGCTCGATCACCGAGCACGAAGGCCGCATCATCCAAAGCCGCAGCGAAGCTTCGGTGATCAAAGAGATCGAGGACATCCGCGACAAGGTCAAGGGTTTCACCGGCGTGATTTCAGACCTGGGTGGCCCCACCGCCAACATGTACCGCTTGGGCTGCAAAAGCCCGGCCATCGAGGCGGCTTGCCGTAAACCCAGCTGCGTGTTCCCGGGCATTTGCCAAAACCTGACCACCGACCATGCGCCCTTGATTCAGATGTACCGCCGCGCGCGGTCTTTGAAAGGGGTGAAGAAAATCCTGATCGGCTCCGGCCTGCGTTACGACCTGGCGGTGCAGTCGCCCGAGTATGTGAAAGAGTTGGTGACACACCACGTGGGCGGCTATTTGAAAATCGCCCCCGAGCACACCGAAACCGGGCCGCTGGACAAAATGATGAAGCCCGGCATCGGGACCTACGATCGCTTCAAGAGCATGTTCGACAAGTTCAGCGCCGAGGCCGGTAAAAAGCAGTTTCTGGTGCCTTATTTCATTGCCGCCCATCCGGGCACCAGCGACGAAGACATGATGAATTTGGCCGTCTGGCTGAAGAAAAACGGCTTCCGTGCGGACCAGGTCCAGACCTTTTACCCCAGCCCCATGGCCTCGGCCACGGCGATGTACCACACGCTGCGCAACCCCCTGCGCAAGATCAGCCGTGACAGCGAAAAAGTGGACGTGGTCAAAGGTGAAAAACGCCGCCGTCTGCACAAAGCGTTTTTGCGCTACCACGATGCCAACAACTGGCCGCTGCTGCGCGAGGCTTTGAAAGCCATGGGCCGCGCCGATTTGATCGGCAATGGCAAACACCATTTGATCCCGTCTTGGCAACCGCTGGCCGAAGGGGGCTACCAAAGTGCGCGCCGCAAAAACAGCACGCCCAACCCCAGCCTGACCCCAACGGCAAAGCGGGTGGGCAAGGCCCCAGGCGAACCGCGCAAGGGCCAGATTCTCAGCCAGCACACCGGCTTGCCGCCACGCCGCAAGGCCTAGTTCTCAAACCCCTGGCGAGCGGGACTTTTTAGCGCCGCAAAATCCTTGTCAGGGCTTGCGCAGCCCGGGACCAGTCGATGCTGCCCATGGCGTGGCCTCCGGTGCGCGTGATGTGTGTGAGGTGCTCCCCCCAGCCTTGAGCTGTCCAGTCCATTCGCAAACGCGCCACGGCATGGTGCGTGCCTGCGGGGTTGGCCCACAGATCGTCTTCGGCCTGCAACACACACACATGCCGACCGCCCAGACTCTGCAGCAGGGCGGTGTTGTCCATGGCTTCAATGCGCTCCCGCGCCACGCTGGCTTGGCAATCGGTCCCCAACCAATGCGGAAATGCGGCTTGCAATTGCGTCAAGGTTTCCGCCTCTGCACCCCGCACTTGAAATGAGGCGGCGCCTGCGCAACCGCTGTTGTGGCTCACCGTCAGCACAATGTCGGGATCGCTGGCACCCGCCAACAGCGCGGCCTTGCCGCCACGAGAATGACCGATGACCGCGATCTGATGGGCGTTCACCTCAGCCAGGCTGCGCAAGGCTTGAACCGTTTGGCGCAGGCCCCAAGCCCAGGCAGACACCGCCCCCCAGGAAGCTTCTGGCCAGACGCTGTAAATCGGGCCGCTGCGCTGGCCGTCGGTCCGGTCATGGGCCAATTGCAATCGGTCGAAAAAAGCCAGAGCGACGCCTTGAGCAAGCACGGCGTCGATCGCGTCCGGGGTGATGACGTGGGGCCAGCAACCGTCTGGGCTGAGCAACACCGGACACCCGTTTTGCGGTAGCGGGGAGGGAAGATACAGGGTGAGGTGCCAGGCCAGGTTCAGCGGTGCCTGCGCGCTGACGCGGTAAATGCACATGCGTCGGGAACCCTGGTTCAGCGCGTGGACCCCAGTGATTTCAAAGGCGGGGCAGGGCGGCGGCATCCCGCCGAACAGCGTATCGACATAGGTGATGGCATCGCCGCTGAGGCCCGTTATGGCTTCCAAGTCATTCATGATTCGTACAAATACTAGGCAGTCCATTCCAAAAATCAACTACATTTTGGTCTACATCTTCAGGAGACATCATGCAGGCTTTCAACATCCGCTCCACCACTTTGGCTGTGGGCGCTTTTTTAACCCTGGCAGGGACTGCCGCCATGGCCAACGAAATCCGTGTCATGTGTTACCAAGATGGCGTGGAATGCGAAGTCACTGCCGAAGCGGCGAAAAAATTTGAAGCCTTGAATCCGGGTGTCAAGGTGGTGGTCGACACCGTGCCCTACAAGACCATTGTCGAGCAATTGCCGGTGCAACTGGCCGCCGGGCAGGGCCCTGATATCGCGCGGGTCACCGATTTAGGCGGCTTGTCCAAATACTATTTGGATGTGTCAGCGCATGTGAAAGACCGCCGCTACTGGGACACCAACTTTGGCGCAACAGCCCCTTGGCTGCGTCCCGAACCCACTGCCAAAGGGGTCTATGGCTTCATGTCTCAGCTGACCATGACCGGCCCCTATGTCAATAAAACCCTGTTTGACCAAGCCAAGGTGGCCTTGCCTGGGCCCAAAGCCACCTGGGAAGAATGGGTGGATGCGGCACGCAAGGTCGCCAAAGCCACACAAACCAAAGCCGCAGTGGCATGGGACCGTTCGGGCCACCGTTTTGCCGGCCCGGCCATCAGCTACGGTGCCAAGATTTTCGATGCCCAAGGCAACCCGGTGATTGACGATGGCTACAAAACCACCGTCAACAAGTTTGTCGCTTGGCACAAAGACGGCACCATGCTGCGTGAGGTGTGGGCAGGCTCGGGCGGCTCGACTTACGCCGACTCGATTGGCGAATTCATCAACGGCAACGTGGTCATGGTCTTGTCCGGCAGCTGGCAGATCAACCGCTTGCAAAAAGACGTGGGTAACAAGTTTGATTGGGTCGCCGCGCCCAACCCCTGTGGCCCTGCCGCGTGTACCGGTATCCCGGGGGGCGCAGCCTGGGTGGCGCTGAAAACCAGCAAGAACCCCAAAGAAGTCGGTGCTTTCTTGGACTACTTGGCTTCAGAAGCGGTGTACAGCGATTTCACAGCGCGCACGAACAACATTCCGGCGCATTCGGGCCTGGCCAAAAAAGGCATCAACTACGCCGGTGCCCAGCCCGGAGCCAAAGCCGCTTTGGGTGTCTACAGCAATGGCGTGGCCAATTTGTCGCCACTGGCTTACCAGTTCCAAGGTTACAAGTTCAACCGGGCCATCATGTTGCCCACCGTGGCCCGTGTGACGCAAGCGCTGGTGGGTGAAATCAGCGCCGATGAAGCATTGAACAAAATCAATGCCGACATGCAAGACGCGATCAAACAAGCGCAGAAGTAACCATTGCTATTTGCCTTTTGAAGGGGGCTTGCACTGCCCAGTGTGAGCCCCTTGTTGTGTGAGCCCTGGGTGTGCGGGCGTTTTTAGACTCTTTCGGACTCCTCTCCTTCGTGCGAATTTTTGCGTTTCTTTTCAACCTGCTCGAACCGCTGTTCCGATGGGCACAACAGCGGGTCGGACGTCAGCGCCTGGCCTGGCTTTTTGTGGGCCCCAATTTGCTCGTCTTTGGCCTGTTCACCTTTGTGCCCATCGTCATTGATTTCTTCTACGCCAGCACCGGCGGCGTGAAGTTGATGCCCTTGGAGCGGCCCTTTACGGGCCTGGAAAACTTTCAAATCTTGCTCGAGTGTGGCAACTATTTGGACCTGTCCACCTGCCGCAAAGACGTGTTTTGGCGCGCCCTGTTCAACACCTTGAAATTCACGCTCTTGCAAGTGGGCTTGATGGTGCTGTTTGCATTGATCACGGCGCTGGTGCTGAACCGCAAAATCATCGGACGTGGTTTTTGGCGCGGCGTGTTTTTTTATCCGGTGCTGTTGTCACCGGTGGTGGTGGCCTTGATTTGGAAATGGATGCTGCAAAGCCAGGGCGCTTTCAACGCCGGTTTGGCCCTTTGGGATCTGCCTGCCGTGGAGTGGTTGACCGACGCCTCCTGGGCTTTTTTCTGGACGGTGTTCGTCTCCATCTGGGCCCACATGGGCTTTTACACTTTGATTTTGTTGGCCGGCTTGCAGGCCATCCCCAAAGACCTGTATGAAGCCGCCCAAATGGACCGCGCCAGCCCTTGGCGCACCCTGACCCGCATCACCTTGCCGCTGTTGATGCCCAATTTGACCGTGGTGCTGGTGTTGGCGGCGATCCGGGCGGTGCAAATTTTTGACGAAGTGTTTGTTCTGACCGGCGGTGGCCCCGGTACCGCCACCACCTTCATCGTGCAATTCATTTACCAAACCGGTTTTGCCGAGCAAATCCATTTGTACGGCTTGGCCGCGGCCGCTTCGCTGGCCTTGGCCGCGTTCTTGGTGCTGCTGACACTGGCGCAATTGCGCCTGACGCGCGCCAGCGAAGCTGGAGAGAAGGTGCCGCGATGAAGGCACTTGATTTTTTACTGCGAACACGCGGTCGCCAGCGTCTGCACTGGACCGACGTGCTCAGCTATGCCTACTTGTTGGTGGGGCTGATCACCCTGTTTGGACCGGTGCTGTGGCTGGTGATGTCCTCCTTCAAGACCGAAGCGGCCATCGGCATGTACCCTCCCACGTTTTGGCCCTACAGCCAGAAGCAGGTGCAGGTGGAGGGGCATGCACAAGCCCTGCCTTTGTATTGGGTGCAAGCCGAAGGCCAAGCACCGAAGGCATTGGCCCAGGTCAGCCGCATGGGCATCATGGCTACGATGGTGGACCCGGCGCAGCCCACACAGACCCTGCAAGTGCCCATCCAACAACGCACGCCCATCACCGAATTGGCTTTTGCTTGGAACAATTACACCGACCTGTTTCACAAATTCACCTTTGGCAAATTTCTGTGGAACAGCGTCTTCATCACCGTGGTCGCCACCTTGCTCACCTTGCTGTTCAATTCCATGGCCGCCTTTGCCTTGTCCAAATACCAGTTCAAAGGGCGCAAAGCGGTGTTCTTGCTGATCATCTCGACCTTGATGATTCCCCCCACCATCATCTTGGTGCCGGTGTTTTTGGTGATCAACAGTGTCGGCCTGCTCAATTCCTTGTGGGGGGTGATTTGGCCAGCGGTGGCCACCCCCACGGGGGTGTTTTTGCTGCGCCAGTACATGCTGACCATTCCCGATGAGTTGCTCGAAGCCGCCCGCATGGACCATGCCAGCGAGTGGCGCATTTACTGGCGGATTGTGTTGCCCTTGTCGGCACCGGCCTTGGCGGTGCTGGCGATTTTTTCCGTCATGTGGCGCTGGAACGACTTTTTGCTGCCCCTGATCGTGCTCTCGCGCAGCGAATTTTTCACCCTGCAGTTGGCGCTGAATGCCTTCCAAGGTGAACTGCACACCCAATGGCATTACCTCTTGGCCATGACGGTGATCACCCTGTTGCCGGTGACCCTGGTCTTTGCCTTTTTACAGCGGCACATCACCACCGGCATCGCCAGTGCTGGGGTGAAGTGATCACCGTTGTCACCCGCATTTTGAAGATGCCTCATCCCCAATTGGAATTCGCCCATGGTGCCCATCCTGAAACTGCAAGCGATTGAAAAATCATTCGAATCGACCCCGGTGATTCACGGCGTGGACCTGGAAGTCGAGCGTGGCGAGTTTGTGGTGTTGGTGGGGCCATCGGGCTGTGGCAAGTCGACCTTGCTGCGCATGATTGCCGGCTTGGACACCCCCACGGCGGGAGATGTCAGCATCAACGGCCAGCGCGTCAACGAGGTCAGTGCCGCGGACCGGGGCTGCGCCATGGTGTTTCAATCTTATGCCTTGTATCCCCACATGAGTGTTTACGCCAACATGGCGTTTGGTTTGGAGAACCTGGGTCAGTCGCGTGCCGAGATCGAGCCCAAGGTGCGTGAGGCGGCCGCCATCTTGAAGCTGGACACGTTGTTGGACCGTCGCCCAACGCAGTTGTCGGGTGGGCAGCGCCAACGGGTGGCGATTGGCCGTGCCATTGTGCGTGACCCGTTGATCTTTTTGTTCGATGAGCCCTTGTCCAACCTGGACGCGGAGCTGAGGGTGTCGATGCGTGCCGAATTGCGTGAATTGCACCGCCGGCTGGGCTCGACCATGGTGTATGTCACCCACGACCAGGTCGAGGCCATGAGCATGGCCGACAAAATTGTGGTGTTACGGGCAGGCCGCATTGAACAAGTAGGCACACCGCAAGCGCTCTATACCCGGCCCGCCAACACCTTTGTGGCGGGTTTCATCGGCAGCCCGCGCATGAACTTCATTCCCGTGTCATCTTGGCCTGCAGCAGGCGAGGCGCCGCCGCATTGGCCCGCGTCCACGCAGACGCTGGGGGTGAGGCCAGAGCATTGGGAATTGTCTAACCCTGCTGCCATTGCCCCACAGGGCTGGGCGTTGACGGTGCAATCGGTGGAGTACCTGGGCGGTCAGCAACTGGTTCAAGGGCATTTGCCCTGCCAAACCCGTATTGAAGTCTTGCTCGACGGCGCTGAGGCCGTGCAAGCAGGCGCGCGCCTGACTTTGCAGGTTTCACCGGCGCATGTCCATGCCTTTGATACCCAAGGCCAACGACTGGAAAGTGTGCTCCCATGACCCCTTTGACCACCGAAGACTGGCACATCGCAGCAGATGTGCAGCACCCCGAGCGCGGCACCTCCGATGCCACGGCCCCCGTGCGCGGCGGCGGGCAATTGCAAGTGTCTTTTTTGACGGAGACTCTGGCCCGCATCACCTGGCTGCCCAAAGAGGGTTTTCGCGAGCCGCACACCTGGTCCGTGGCGCCCGTGCCGGGCAGCGATGTGCCTTGGACCGGCCGCCCCCGCGAAAGCCTGGCGGGCTTTGTACGGCCTGCGCTGACTGCGGAGAAAGAGGCTAACGCGACAACGGTGCTGCGCAGCCAGCGCCTTTCTGTCTCTTTGGCGGGCGGCCCCCAAGCGGTGACGCAGTTGCACTGGCGCGATGTCGCCACGGGGCACACGTTCACGCTGGACCGACCGACCAGCGCTTATCTGAGCGAGCGCCGAACCCAATCGGTGCGGCACAGCCAGGTGCGTCTACCCGGAGAACATTTTTACGGGTTGGGTGACAAAACCGGCCCCTTGAACTTGGCCGGACGCCGCTTGCGCTGCTTGGGTCAAGACTCTTTGGGATATGACCCGCTGAGTGGCGACCCGCTGTACAAGCATTGGCCTTTCGTCATGGTGCGCACCACCGAAGGGCTGTGGTTCGGCCTGTACTACGACACCCTGGCCGCCTGCACCTTCGATTTGGGGTGTGAGCACGACAACTACCACGGGTTTTTCCGCACGGTGGACATTGACGATGGCGACCTGGATGTCTACCTGATGGTGGGGCACTCCCCAGCCGAAGTGGTGGCGCAGTTTGTGGCGCTGACAGGTGGCACCCATTTGCCGCCGCGTTGGAGTCTGGGTTACGCCCAAACTGCGATGGGCCTGGCCGATGCGCCGGATGCGCAGCAGCAGCTCGATCGCTTCATCGATACCTGCCAAAAACAGCGCATCCCGATTTCTGCCTTCCATTACGG
>CANFYZ010000089.1 GCA_947451385.1 Comamonadaceae bacterium
AGTACACGTAGAACGGCACCATGATGCGGTTGGATGTGCTGTAGCTGGTGGCCGCTGCGATCCAGCTGCTCATGCCGCCGGCTTCGTTGATGCCTTCTTGCAGGATTTGACCGGCCTTGTCTTCCTTGTAGTACATGACCTGGTCCTTGTCGACCGGGGTGTACTGCTGACCTGCGGGGTTGTAGATACCGATCTGACGGAACAAGCCTTCCATACCGAACGTGCGGGCCTCATCGACCAAAATGGGGACCACGCGGGGGCCCAGGGCCTGGTCACGCAGCAGCTGCGTCAAAAAGCGCACATAGGCTTGGGTGGTGGAGATTTCACGGCCTTCGGCGGTGGGCTCCATCACCGACTTGAAGGTGGCCAGATCGGGCACAGTGAAGCTCTCATCGCTCTTGGTGCGGCGATGGGGCAAGTAGCCGCCCAGGGCCTTGCGGCGCTCGTGCAGGTACTTCATTTCGGGGGTGTCGTCAGCGGGCTTGTAGAACGGAATCTTGGGCAGCTCGCTGTCCGGCACCGGAATGTTGAAACGGTCGCGGAAGGCCTTGATGTCCTCGTCCGACAGCTTCTTGGTCTGGTGCACATTGTTCTTGCCCTCGCCCGCTTTGCCCATGCCAAAACCCTTGACGGTTTTGATCAGCAGCACGGTGGGCTGGCCTTTGTGATGCACGGCTTTGTGGAAAGCGGCGTACACTTTTTTGGAATCGTGACCGCCGCGGCGCAGGTCAAAGATCTCTTCGTCAGACATCTTGGCCACCATTTCCAGGGTGCGCGGATCGCGGCCAAAGAAATGCTTGCGCACATAAGCGCCGTCGTTGGCTTTCATTGCCTGGTAGTCGCCGTCGAGCGTTTCCATCATGATCTTTTTCAGCGCGCCTTCTTTGTCCCGCGCCAACAAGGGGTCCCAACCGGAGCCCCACAGCAGCTTGATCACGTTCCAACCCGAGCCACGGAACTCGCCTTCCAGCTCTTGGATGATCTTGCCGTTGCCGCGCACCGGTCCGTCCAGACGCTGCAAGTTGCAGTTGACGACAAAGACCAAGTTGTCCAGGTTCTCGCGGGCGGCCAAACCGATGGCGCCCAAGGATTCGACCTCGTCCATTTCGCCGTCGCCACAGAACACCCACACCTTGCGGTTTTCGGTATTCGCAATGCCACGGGCGTGCAGGTACTTCAAAAAGCGCGCTTGGTAAATCGCCATCAGAGGGCCCAGGCCCATCGACACGGTGGGGAACTGCCAGAACTCCGGCATGAGTTTGGGGTGCGGGTAACTGGACAGCCCTTTGCCGTCCACTTCCTGGCGGAAATGCAGCAACTGCTCTTCGGTCAAACGCCCCTCTAAGTAAGCACGGGCGTACACGCCGGGTGACACATGGCCCTGGATATAGAGGCAATCGCCGCCGTGGTTTTCGCTTTCGGCATGCCAGAAATGGTTGAAACCCGCGCCAAACAAACTGGCCAGCGACGCGAACGAGCCAATGTGTCCGCCCAAATCGCCGCCATCTTCGGGGTTGTGGCGGTTTGCCTTGACCACCATGGCCATGGCGTTCCAGCGCATGTAGGCACGCAGCCGTTCTTCGATTTCCAGATTGCCGGGCGCACGCTCTTCTTCTTCCGGCTCAATCGTATTGACGTAACCGGTGGTGGCTGAAAACGGCATGTCAATGCTGCTCTCACGGGCATGCTCCAGCAATTGTTCGAGCAAGAAGTGCGCACGCTCGCCGCCTTCCTTTTCAATCACTGCGGACAGCGCGTCCATCCATTCACGGGTTTCTTGAACGTCAAGATCCACGCCGGGTTGATTCGAAGGTACGGCAGTCATGTTGTCTCCTTGAGTGCAGGCCGTTGAGTTGATGTGCGGAGTTTCTCACATCTTCAAAAATATTTCAAATTGTGCTTTATCGTTTTGTATTGTGAAATTTTATGAATCCGAGGCCATGTTGTAAATCAGTCCCTGCCTCGGGCATTGGCGTCTCCCCTACACTTACAGCATGATTGCACGCTGGCCTTCAGGCCGAAAAATTCAGTTTAAACCTGTGGAAGTGTGGCAACGTTGGTGGAAACGCCAAGCGCCTCACCGCCAAGACCGCTTCGCTGCACTGGCGCCCGTCGCTGCGGTGCTGCTGTTTCTGGCGGCCATCGTTTCCGCTTTTTGGTACTTGCGCGTCGAAGAAATTGACCGCGAACAAGAAGCGGTCAAACGCGATGTGGAATACGGCCAGCAGCGACTGCGTTTGCGTTTGCTGGAGCGGCAAGAACAAATCATGCGTTTGGCGCGCGACATGTCGAACAAAGATCTGGACCGCGAGCACTTCATCTCGCGTGCCGAGTCTTTGGTCATGCAAAACCCGGAGCTGCAGGCCTTGACTTGGGTCGACAGCAAACGCCGGATTGTGGCCAGCCAAACGGCGCCCAGTTTGATGGTCGGTCACCGCTGGACAGTGGGTGAAATCTTGCCAATTGGTGAAACCGAAAGCACCTATGGCTTGGCGCGCGACTTGATGCAACCGGTTTATGCCCAAACCGATCTGAACAAAACCAAAGACACGCCGACCAGCCAACCGGTGCTGCAACTGCACACCCCGTTGACCGACGACAACGGGCGTTTTGGCGGTGTCTTGATGGGCGAATACAGTATTGAGAGTTTGTTGCGCTACGGTATCCCGACCGAAATCATGGCCAAGTATGCGGTGGCCCTGCTCGATGGCGAAGGGCAAGTGATCGCCGGCCAATCGGTGCCCAAACGCACGCAGATTTGGAGTCTGCAAACCTGGACAGGGCGTGAAGAAAACGAATACGAAGTGCCCGTGTCGCCCGTCGGCAACGGGCTGGTATTGCGCGCCCAAGCCTGGCGCACCTCCCAGGGCGTGGTGGGCAGCGGTTTGTTCTGGATGGTTTGCACCCTGAGCGTGATGACCGCCTGGATGCTGATTGGCAACTGGCGTCACACCCGGCGCCGCATGCAAGCCCAACAAGCCCTGGTGGCGGAAACCAATTTTCGCCGCGCCATGGAAAACTCCATGCTGACCGGCATGCGCGCGCTGGACATGCACGGGCGCATCAGTTACGTGAACACCGCCTTTTGCCAAATGACGGGCTGGAGCGAAGAAGAGTTGGTCGGCTCCACCGCCCCTTTTGCCTATTGGCCGGAAGCAGACCGTGATCAACTCATGTCGCGGCTGAATGAGGAAATCAGCGGGCACAGCATCCCGGGCGGCTTTCAGGTGCGTGTAAAACGCAAAGACAACAGCATTTTTGATGCGCGCTTGTATGTGAGCCCCTTGGTCGATGCTGTGGGTGTGCAAACCGGTTGGATGACCTCGATGACCGACATCACCGAACCGAACCGGATTCGCGAGCAGTTGGCTGCTTCGCATGACCGCTTCACCATCGTGCTCGAAGCGCTGGACGCCGCCGTTTCTGTGGCCCCCCTGGGCCGCTCTGAATTGCTGTTTGCCAACAAACTCTACCGTCAATGGTTTGGCGCTGACACCCAAGGTCACCTGAGTCTGGTGGCCGAGGCCGGTGTGATTGCCATCAACCAGGTCGCCATCCACGAGGAAGATGTGGACTCTTTCGCCGGCCTGCCCACCGAAAGCCTGACCGTCGCGCCCTCCGAGCACGCTGAATTGTTCATCCCGTTGTTGGGCAAATGGCTGGAAGTACGGTCCCGCTACATCAACTGGGTCGATGGCCGTCTGGCGCAAATGGTGATTGCCACCGACATCACGGCGCGCCGCCAAGCCGAAGAACTGGCCGATCAACAAGCCGAACGCGCCCAAAATGCCAGCCGCTTGATCACCATGGGTGAGATGGCCTCCAGCGTGGCGCATGAGTTGAACCAGCCTCTCACCGCCATCAACAACTATTGCAACGGCTTGGTCAGTCGCATCAAGAACCAGAACATCGAAGAAAAAGACATTCTCTGGGCTTTGGAAAAAACCTCTCACCAAGCGCAAAGGGCCGGGCAAATCATTCAGCGCATTCGCTCCTTCGTGAAGCGCAGCGAACCCAACCGCACCGCGGCCGATGTGCTGTCCATGGTCAACGAAGCGGTGGAGTTGGCAGAGATCGAACTGCGCCGGCGCAACGTGCGACTCTCGCACTATGTGGCCGCGCGTTTGCCCACGTTATGGGTGGACCCGATTTTGATTGAACAGGTCTTGGTCAACCTGATGAAAAACGCCGCAGAATCCATCGACACGGCACAGCGCCCCACGGGCAAACGTCAAGTCGAACTGCAGGTCGGACCCAAAGTCATCGAGGGTCAAACCGTGGTGCATTTTTCAGTCACCGATACCGGCAAGGGCCTGCCCCCCGAAGTGCTGGAACATTTATATGAGGCCTTTTTCTCTACCAAAGCCGAAGGCATGGGCATTGGCCTGAATTTATGCCGCAGCATTGTGGAATCGCACCAAGGCCGAATCGCTGCGGAGAACCTCTACAATGCCGGCGGGGTAGAAGGATGTTGCTTCTCCTTCTGGATACCAGTGTCCAGCGCGCCCATCACACACAATGAAATATCACCCGGGGTAACCGCATGAGTTTGATTCCAAAAAAAGGCACTGTTTACGTCGTTGACGATGACGAAGCGGTGCGCGATTCGTTGCAATGGTTGCTCGAAGGAAAAGACTACCGCGTGCGTTGCTTTGATTCGGCGGAAACTTTCATCAGCCGCTACGACCCGCGCGAAGTGGCTTGCCTGATCGCCGACATCCGCATGGGCGGCATGACGGGGCTGGAACTGCAAGACCGCTTGATCGAACGCAAATCTCCCCTGCCCATCGTCTTCATCACCGGCCACGGCGATGTGCCCATGGCGGTGAACACCATGAAAAAAGGCGCCATGGATTTCATCCAAAAGCCTTTCAAAGAAGACGACTTGGTGAATTTGGTCGAGCGCATGCTGGACAACGCCCGCGAATCTTTTGCCGATCACCAGCAAGCCGCCAGCCGCGACGCCTTGATGTCCAAGCTCACCGGCCGTGAAGCCCAAGTGCTCGAGCGCATCGTCGCCGGTCGCCTGAACAAACAGATCGCCGACGATCTGGGCATCAGCATCAAAACGGTGGAAGCGCACCGCGCCAACATCATGGAAAAGCTCAACGCCAATACCGTGGCCGATCTGCTGAAAATCGCCCTGGGACAAAACGCACCCAAGGCCTGAGCGACCCAGCCTGCCCTAAAACGCCCGAGCCTGCGCCGGGCGTTTTGCATTTCTTACCTCCTGTTCATTGCAGCAAAGACCCACCATGACCGCTCAACTCATCGACGGCAACGCCCTCTCCAAACAACTGCGCACCCAGGTGGCCGCGCGCGCGCAGGCTCTCCAGGCCAAAGGCATCACACCCGGTTTGGCCGTGGTGCTGGTGGGTGACAACCCGGCCAGCCAGGTGTATGTGCGCAACAAGGTCAAAGCCTGCGAAGACGCGGGTCTGCATTCGGTGCTGGAAAAATACGAGGCCAGCATGACCGAAGCCGACCTGCTGGCCCGGGTCGAGGCGCTGAACAACGACGCCCGCATTCATGGCATCTTGGTGCAACTGCCACTGCCGGCACACATTGACGCACAAAAAGTAATCGAAGCCATCAGCCCGGCCAAAGATGTGGACGGGTTTCACATCGCCAGCGCCGGCGCATTGATGACCGGCATGAAAGGTTTCTGGCCCTGTACGCCTTATGGCTGTATGAAGATGCTGGAAAGCATTGGCTACGACCTGAAAGGTAAGCACGCGGTGGTGATCGGCCGCAGCAACATCGTGGGCAAACCCATGGCGCTGATGTTGTTGCAAAAAGACGCCACCGTGACCATTTGCCACTCACGCACCCCTGACCTGAAAGCCCTGACCTTGCAAGCCGATGTGATCGTGGCCGCGGTGGGTAAGCGCCAGGTGCTGACCGCCGACATGGTCAAGCCTAGCGCAGTGGTTCTGGACGTGGGCATGAACCGCAATGACGAGGGCAAGCTTTGCGGCGATGTGGACTTTGATGGCGTGAAAGAAGTCGCCAGCTACATCACGCCCGTGCCCGGCGGCGTGGGGCCGATGACCATCACCATGTTACTGGTCAACACCCTTGAAGCGGCAGAAACCTCGGCAACGAAAGCTCTCTGAGAATGTCACCACTGACGGTGGCATTCCCTCAATTCAGTTGATAAAAGCCTGGGGTACTGGAATTGAGAAATCTTCAAGAATTGCATTCCCCGGCTTAACGACCGTTCTACTTCAGCTCAGTGAATTTGAAGCAGCCGCGGCTTTGGGGGCCAGTCCTGGATTGTTCGTAAACTTAGCTTCCGCAGTCCACAGATCCAAAGCCTCTTGCATGCGCAGCCAACTCTCAGGAGTGCCTCCCACAGCCCTGGCGATGCGAATAGCCATCTCAGCTGTGATTGACTTTCTTTCATGGAGCAAATCAGACACGGTTTGGCGACTCACCATCAGGCGTGAAGCGAGTTCCCCTTGTGTCCAAGCCAGCTCCGGCAGTACATCTTCGCGAAGCACCGCGCCGGGGTGTGTAGGCTTGCGTTTAGGATTTCGTGAAGATTTCATCAGTGATAGTCCTCCAAGTTCACATTGATGGCGTTTTCGCCATCAAATTCAAAAGTCACACGCCAATTCCCAGTGACGGATACGGCAAACTCTGCTTTTCTCTCGCCTCTCAGTGCATGGAATTTATAGCCAGGCAAGTTCATGTCATCCGCCTGCTTCGAAGCGTCCAAACGGTCCAACATGCGCTCGATACGCGCACCGTATTGAGCAGGAATACCCTTGTAGCTCCCCTTTGTAAAAAAGAGCTCCAAACCCTTGTGCTTGAAAGAAGTGATCATTTTCCTTCATTGTAAACACCCTGTTTACATTGTCAAGAGAAGCATTACAATCAAGCATTCACACACCTCACTCGCTGCACTCCATGACCAATCCCCTGCTCGACTTCGCCGATCTGCCCTTGTTTGATGCGGTTCAGCCCCACCACGTTGACGAAGCGGTGAGCGCCTTGCTGGCGCAAGCCGTGGCGGCTTTAACGCAAGTCACCGAAGACGCTTTCCCGTCGGAGTGGCATGCCATGGCCCAGGTGTTGGACGTGGCCACGGAGCGCTTGGGCCGCGCCTGGGGTGCGGTCAGTCATTTGAACAGCGTGGCCGACAGCCCCGAGCTGCGTGCGGCCTACAACGCCGCCCTGCCCAAGGTCACCGAATTTTGGACCCGCTTGGGTGCGGATGAGCGGCTCTACGCCAAGTACAAAGCCATCGACACGGCCACCTTGGACGCCGCACAGCGCAAAGCCCACGCCAATGCCATGCGCAACTTTGTCTTGGGCGGTGCCGATTTGACCGGTGCAGACAAAGAACGCTTCGCGCAGATTCAAGAGCGCCAAGCTGAAGTGGGACAAAAATTCAGCGAAAACACCTTGGACGCCACCGACAGCTACGCGCTTTTTGTAAAGGCCGAAGAATTGCAAGGCGTGCCGGAAGATGTCAAACAAGCTGCGCGTGCGGCAGCCGAAAAAGACGGTAAGGCAGGCTACAAACTGACCCTGAAAATGCCTTGCTATTTGCCGGTCATGCAGTTTGCGCGAAGCAGTGACCTGCGCGAAAAACTCTACCGCGCTTACGTCACCCGCGCCTCTGACCAAGCCGTGGGCGATGCCCTGCGTTATGACAACACGGCGTTGGTCCAAGAGCTTTTGGCCTTGCGCCAAGAAGAAGCCCGGTTACTGGGATACGCCAATTTTGCAGAAGTGTCTTTGGTGCCCAAAATGGCCGAGTCCCCGGCCAAGGTGATTCACTTCTTGCGCGATCTGGCCGCTCGCGCCCGGCCCTTTGCCCTGAAAGATGTCGCCGACCTCAAAACCTACGCGGCCGAACACCTGCATCTGCCCGCCCCTCAGGCCTGGGACTGGCCCTACATCGGCGAAAAACTCAAAGAAGCGCGCTACAGCTTCAGTGAGCAAGAGGTGAAGCAGTACTTCACCGCGCCCAAAGTGCTGGCCGGTTTGTTCAAAATCATCGAGACCTTGTTCGAAGTCAGCATCCGCCCCGACACCGCCCCCGTGTGGCATCCGGCGGTGCAGTTTTACCGGATCGAGCGCCAAGGGCAACTGGTTGGCCAGTTTTATCTGGATCAACCCGCGCGCAACGGCAAACGCGGCGGCGCCTGGATGGACGATGTGCGCGCACGCTGGCAGCGGCCGGACAACGGCCAATTGCAAACCCCGGTGGCGCACCTGGTCTGTAACTTCGCCGAAGGCGTGGACGGCAAACCCGCGCTGCTCACACACGACGACGTGACCACCCTCTTCCACGAGTTTGGCCACGGCCTGCACCACATGCTCACCCAAGTGAATGAGCGAGATGTGTCAGGCATCAGCGGTGTGGAATGGGATGCGGTGGAGTTGCCCAGCCAGTTCATGGAAAATTTTTGCTGGGAGTGGGAAGTGCTGCGCCACATGACCGCCCATGTGGACACCGGCGAACCGCTGCCGCGTGCCCTGTTCGACAAAATGGTGGCCGCCAAGAACTACCAAAGCGGGTTGCAAACCTTGCGCCAAATCGAGTTCGCACTGTTTGACATGCTGCTGCACTCCGCTCACGACCCAGCGCAAGACATCATGCCCTTGCTGCAAGCCGTGCGAGATGAAGTGGCGGTCTTGCCCGCCCCGGCGTTCAACCGATCAGCCCACACCTTCAGCCACATCTTTGCAGGTGGTTATGCCGCCGGCTACTACAGCTACAAATGGGCCGAGGTGCTCAGCGCCGATGCTTACGCCGCGTTTGAAGAAACTCTGCACAGCGACGGCAGCCACGACATCGACACCGGCCGCCGCTACCGCCAAGCGATTTTGGAAGCCGGTGGCAGCCGCAGCGCGCTGGAATCATTCAAAGCCTTCAGAGGCCGCGAGCCTTCGCTGGATGCTTTGCTGCGGCATCAGGGGATGAGCGCCTAGTTTCACGGGGTTTCTAACGAACGGTTGCGGAATTCGTCCATCCTCGTGACCTGAAACCAGCCTACTCGCTTTGCCTACACAGGCAGAGCTGAAACCTGGCTGTTATGGCAGCGACTTGAGCCAGTCTTTGACCTGTTCGATGGCCACATCGGGTGTGCTGGCATGATCCGCCTCGACCGCCAAGTATTTGCTCGCTTCATGGTGCGGCGTTTTGTCAAAACCATAGCTGGAGCCAAAGGGGAATAACGGATCACGCGTGCCAACCACCCACATCACCGGTACCGGCTTGATGAACGCTGCCGAAGTGAGTGCCATGTTCCCAAGCCCTTCTGGTTCGAAATAACTCAGCAGCACATCCGCCCGCATGCGGATGGATTGCAGCTTGCCCTGATTGAAA
>CANFYZ010000090.1 GCA_947451385.1 Comamonadaceae bacterium
AAGGTGCGCGCCGCCTTAGAACAATCCATTGTGCAAGGGGCTGCGCCGGGCTCCGGCCTGTCGCGCATTGACCTGCCGCTGGCCGAACTGGACCAACCGATTGACCCTCAAACCGCGTTCGAGCCCTGCAGGCGCTACTTGAATGCGCATCAGCGCCAAATGGAAGCGGTCATCAGCACCTTGCGACAGCAAGTGCGTGGCCAGGTCAGCAAGCTGCCCGCTTTGCAAGCTTTGGCCGCCTTGGACGCGCAGTTTGAAAGTATCTTGAATGACCGCGAAACGCTGTGGCTGGGCAAGGTCATCCCCTTGCTGGAAAAACGCTTTCATCAAGCGCTGAAGCAGCATCTTAAAAATCAAACCGAAGCCCAGGCCCAGGCCACCCCGCTGCAGGCCCCCCATGCCTCGGCCTGGCTGGCGCCCATTCGGCAGCTGCTGCAAAACGCTTTGCTGGCTGAACTCGACACCCGGCTGCAACCCACCATGGGTTTGCTTGAAGCCTTCACCTCTGAAAACGCACCATGAAACGCTATTCTTTTCACCTGGCCTTTGGACTGGGCGCATTGGCCGTCCTTTGGGTGGCCGCCGCCGTGGCGACCTCGCATCTGCTGGTGCTGTGCATGTGCGCGGTGATTGGCGCGGTCTACACCTTCGGCGCACTGGAACTCCTGCAATACCGTCAAGCGACGACCGCCCTGAATCAATCACTGAGCGACCTGCCCCATGACCTGCAGCCTCTGCAAGACTGGTTGCTGGGGCTGCCCGCCTCGCTGCAAAGCCCGGTCCGACTGCGCATCGAGGGCGAACGGGTGGCCCTGCCCGGCCCGGCGCTGACGCCGTACCTGGTCGGTCTGTTGGTCATGCTGGGCATGTTGGGCACTTTTTTGGGCATGGTGGTGACCCTGAATGGCGCAGTGTTTGCATTGGAGGGCAGCCAAAATATCGCTGGAATGCGCGCTGCATTTTCCGAGCCCATCAAAGGCTTGGGGCTGGCTTTTGGCACCTCGGTGGCTGGGGTGGCAACCTCGGCCATGCTGGGTTTGATGAGCAGCTTGGCTCGCCGTGAACGGGCGCAAGCCAGCCAAACACTGGACGCTCACCTGGCTGGCAAACTGCGCGTTTTTTCACTGGCGCACCAGCGACATGCCACCTACCAAGCCCTGCAAGAGCAAACCCAGGTGTTGCCGCGCATGATGGCCCAATTGCAAGACACCTTGCAGGCCATGATGGCGCAAATGGAGCGCACCAGCCAGCAAGTCAACGAGCGCCTGTTGGCCAACCAAGACAGCTTTCACCAAGCCACCCAAGTCGCTTACACCGGCCTGGCCCAATCGGTGGACAACTCCTTGCGCACCAGCCTGAGCCAAAGTTTGCAACTGGCCAGCGACGGCATCCGCCCCATGGTGCAAGACACCCTGACCCAACTGGCCGAACAAGCGCAAGCCGTGAACCAGCGCCTGCTGCACAGCACCGAGCAACACGCCAACGCACTGCACAGCCAGTTCCAAGCCACCACGGACCGGGTGGCGCAAAGTCACAGCCAAGCCCTGTCGCAACACGCCGCGGTCAACACCGGACTGGTGCAACACCTCGGCGAGACCTTGGACAGCTTCAGCCAAACGTTCCATGCCCGCAGCGAGGCTTGGGTCACCACCCTCGGCGCCGCCGAGCAGCAACGACTGGCGGCCTTGTCAGCCGCAATGCAGCACTTGGCCCAGGTGTTGACCGATCAATGGCAAGCCTCAGGGGCCCAGACGCTGAGCCAACAACAGGCCATTTGCGACGCCTTGACGCAGAGCGCACACGACATCAGCCAGCACACCCAAGCGCAGGCCAGCCAAACCGTGGCCGAGATCACCCACCTGCTGGCCCGCAGCGAAGAATTGGTGCGCGCGCGCATCGCCTCTGAAGCCAGCTGGGCCACTGAACACAGTGAACGCGCCCAAGCGCTCAGCCACTTGCTGCGCGCCGAACTCTCGGCCTTGCGCGATGCCGAAGACCAGCGCGGGCAAGCGGCGGTCGCGCGTCTGGCCGAGTTGCAAGCAGCGGTGACCTCGCACCTCACCACCCTGGGCACCGCGTTGGAAGCACCCATCACCCGTTTGATCGAAACGGCCTCCGAAGCACCGAAAGCCGCGGCGGAGGTGATTGGCCAGTTGCGCCAAGAAATCTCGGTCAGCGTGGCCCGCGACAACGCGCTGCTCGATGAGCGCACCCGCATCATGGCGACTTTGAGTGACTTGCTCGATGCGATCAACCATGCCTCGACCGAACAACGCGGCGTGATCGACTCACTCGTGGCATCAAGCACCACGACCTTGAACCAAGCCAGCCACCAGTTCATCGACCAGGTGAACAGCGAGTCCCACAAACTCGGCCAAATCGCCGCACAGGTCACCGCCAGTGCGGTGGACGTCGCCAGCTTGGGTGAGACCTTGGGTTTTGCGGTGCAAAATTTTGCGCAAACCAATGACAAGCTCATGGCCCAATTGCAAAGCATTGAAGCGGCCATGGCCAAGTCCATGACCCGCAGCGACGAACAGCTGGCCTATTACGTGGTGCAGGCCCGTGAGCTGATTGACCTGAGCATCACCGCGCAAAAAGATGTGCTGGAAGCGTTGCAGAAAAAAGCCGTCAAAGAGGCCACTTGATGCTGGAACACGACATCGACCTTGAGTCCAGCGCGCCGACCTGGATCTCTTTTGCGGACCTGATGACCGGCCTGCTCGGCGCCTTTGTCTTGCTGCTGGTGGGCGTGATGGCGACGCAACTGGAAATGGCGTCCAGCCTGGAAGCCGAGGTGCAAAAACGCCAGCTCGAAGAACAGCGCCGCATGTCACTGGAAAAAGCCTTGGCCATTCCTTTGGCCAGTGGCCGCATTACCCTGAACAATGGGCGCATTGGCATCAGCGGCAAATTGCTGTTTGAGCTGAACTCTGACCAGCTGGAGCCTGAAGGTCGCCAACTGCTCAAAAGCTTGGTGCCGCCTCTGCGCAGTTATCTGAAAACGCGCGATGAACTGTTGATGGTCAGCGGCTTTACCGACGACCGTTCGATGCGCGAAGGCAAGCGCAAGTTCGAAGACAACTGGGAGCTCTCCGCCCAGCGCGCGCTGACGGTGACGCGCACCTTGATTGAAGAAGGCATGCCTTCATCGATGCTGTTTGCCGCTGCCTTTGGCCAAGAACAACCGCTCACACCCAACAGCGACGAAAAGGCCCGAGCGCAAAACCGCCGGGTCGAAATGGCGCCGGTCCCCAAAGCCAGCAACCAGCCTGAAAACCGCGCGGTCGCCGCAAAACCATGACCGTGGAAGGTGTCAGCCCCTTGCCCAGCACCGCCGGCATCGCGGACCGCCTGGCGCTGCTGCGGCAAGCTGGCGCCCCTGCCTTTGACTCGGTGGGCTGGCATTACATCGAAATTTTGGCGGCCAGGGTGACCGCACACCAAGGTGCCACGCAGACTTTGCTGCACCTCAAATTAGACAAGGCGCTCGATGACTTGAAGGCGCGCATGGCATCCCCCATGGCATCCCACAGCCAGCACTCATCAGCCACCGTTACAGCGACCGCCTCTGACGTGTCTTCACCCTCCCCCTTGGCGCAGATGCTGCAAGACCTCGCGCCCCTTGAAGCGCCTGCGACCCGCGACTTCGCAAGCCAGCGCACCTGGCCCGCAGAGAACCCGCGCGTGCGCCAATTGCGCAAAACCTTGTCACAGCTGAAGGTACAAAAACAAGTCACCCAGGCCATGGCCCAGGCGCCAGAAAACGCCGGCCCCATCAACTCGCACATGTTGGTGCTGCGCTCTTTGGGTCTCATGCGTGAACTGTCGCCCGACTACCTGAATCGCTTCATGCGCTACACCGACACTTTGCTCAGCCTGGAAGCCGCCGCCAGGCTCAAACCCTTGGCCAAGAAATCTACAGCCACTTCAAAAGCAAAGAAGTAAACAGCGCAGCGGCGCAGCCGTGATCAGCGCCAGCTGAATTCACACGGCGGGGTCTAAAGAGTCGAACGGGCGACACCCTTTTTGCGGAATGACTTGTACGGTATTTCCTTGTGTACGCCACCGTGCGTGGGATCCACCCTGGGCCAAGGGATAAAGCATTCAATTTATCCGACAAAGGAATGTATGGATATGCCGTATCAACTACTTTTGTTTTCTGTATCTCGGCGATGAGCTTAGAGTCCATTTTGCTTGCCGAGCCTCGCGGATTCTGCGCGGGGGTGGACCGCGCCATCGAGATCGTTGAGCGCGCGTTAACCAAGTTCGGTCCGCCCATCTATGTGCGGCATGAAATTGTGCACAACACCTTTGTTGTTGATGCGTTGAAAAAAAAGGGCGCCCTGTTCATCGAGGACCTGAACGATGTCCCCCCCGGTGCCACCTTGATTTTCAGCGCCCACGGGGTCAGCCGCGCGGTGCAGCAAGAGGCCCAGGCGCGGGGCTTTTCCATCTTCGATGCAACCTGCCCACTGGTCACCAAAGTGCATGTGGAAGTCGCCAAACTGCACAAAGAGGGTTATGAATTCATCATGATCGGGCACAAAGGCCATCCCGAGGTCGAAGGCACTTTGGGTCAGGTCGACCATGGCATCCATTTGGTCGAAGACCTGGCCGATGTGGCCCGCCTGAACCCCTCGCAAACCGAACGTTTGGCGGTGGTGACCCAAACCACCTTGAGCATGGACGACACGGCCGAAATTTTGGCGCTGGTGAAACAACGGTTTCCGCAGGTGCGGCAACCCAAACAGCAAGACATTTGCTATGCCACGCAAAACCGGCAAGACGCAGTCAAAGTCATGAGCAGCCAAGTGGATGTGGTGATCGTTGTCGGCAGTCCGGCCAGCTCCAACAGCAACCGACTGCGCGAATTGGCGCAGCGCATGGGCGCAGACAGCTACATGGTGGACAGTGCGCTGGAGTTGCAAGCGCATTGGTTTGAGGGCAAACCCCGCGTCGGTTTGACCGCCGGGGCCTCAGCCCCCGAGGTGTTGGTGCAAGACGTCATCACGCGGCTGAGAGAAATGGGTGCGCTGAGCGTGCGCAAGATGAACGGTCTGCAAGAAAACACCAAGTACCCGTTGCCCAAAGGCCTGCGCATCGCAGACTAATGCGTCGGCCGCAACTGCGCGTCTAAAAAAGATTGAACCTGGGCCAGTCCGATCTCAGCTTGCTCCTCTTGCAATACGTGGCCCAAGTGAGGCAGCACCACGGTCTGCGAGCGCGCTAAGACCTGCGCATAACTGGCCGCTTGGCTGCTGGGGATCATGCGGTCGTTCTCACCCCACAACAACAGCGTCGGCGCTTGAATCCGCTGCAAACGCGGCACCGGGTTGGTGTAGATGGTTTGATCGGCCCGGTCCAGTATGGCGTTGCGCACGCCGGGCGCGCGCAGCATGTCGTGGTAACGGTCTACCAGGGTCTCGCTCAGCGTGTTCGGGTCGGCATAAGCCGCCCCCAAAAATTGCCGCACCAAGATTTTGGGCAGGCTGTAGTTGATCAGCCGCATCGCGCCCGACACCTCATACGGCTTGGTGCCCCATTGCGCGGAAGGTGCGAAACCGTCGGGCGCGATCAGCACCAGCGCCTTGACGCGTTCGGGCTGGGCCGCCGCCAGTTCCCAGGCCATTTTTCCGCCCAAAGAATGACCGATGACCGAAAATTCACGCAAGCCCAAGCGGTCGGCCAGGTGCGTCAAGGTGGTCACGTCACGCGCTTCGGAGTAATCCCGGTTGGGCGATGCACCGGTCAAACCAAAGCCGGGCAAATCCAGGCGAATCACCCGATAGTGGCGCGCCAGCGCAGGCGCCCAGGCATCCCAGGTTTGCAAACTCGAGCCGAAACCATGTAACAAGATCAGCGCAGGCGCATCACGCGGTCCGCTGTCTTGGTAGTGGATGGGCAGCCCGTCGACCTCCAGCACCTGTTGCGCAGGCACAGCGTAGCGCTGTTGCAGCACCGCCGGGGGCAGGTCAGGTGTCCACAGGCCATACAAACCGGCAGCAAGGACAAAAGCACTGAGCATCAACACCCACTCCCAATGTGAGGGGGACGGCTTCATGTCGGACTGAAGCCGACGCGCCACTCAGTCATTCAAATAAAACTGTTTGACCGCCACCAAGGCTTTTTCTCTTTGCTCGCTGTGAGGGTGGTTCAGTTCACGCAAAGGCCCGTTCAGCATTTTTTTCATCAAGCCCATGGACAGCGACTCCAGCACGCTGTCGATCGACTCGCCTTTTTCCAGGCGTTTGCGGGCGCGGCCGAGCTCGGTTTGGCGCCAGGTATCGGCCTGCTGATTCAGCTCTTGGATCAAGGGCACATGGCTTCGCTGCTCCAACCAAGCCATGAATTTATGCACCCCTTGGTCAATGATAATTTCGGCTTCTGCCACCGCTTCTTGGCGATGGCTTTGACCGCTCTGAATCACCTGCGTCAAATCGTCGATGGTGTACAGGTAGACCCCGGACAGTTTTTTGACTTCCGGCTCAATGTCGCGCGGCACGGCCAGATCGACCATGAACATGGGCCTGTTTTTGCGGGCGCGCAAAGCCCGTTGCACTGCGCCCAAACCGATCAAGGGCAAGGTGCTGGCGGTGCAGCTGACCACCACATCAAACTCGTGCAAGCGCGACGGCAAATCGGCCAAGGCGATGCTCTGCCCGCCATGCAGGCTGGCCAGCAGGTCCGCCCTTTCGGCGGAGCGGTTGGCAATGGTGATCGAGCGCGGCGATTTGGCGGCAAAGTGCGCCACGCACAACTCGATCATCTCGCCCGCCCCGACAAACAGGACGCGGGTGTCTTTGATGTTCTCAAAAATTTGGCTGGCCAGGCGAACACTCGCTGCAGCCATGCTGATGGAGTGCGCGCCGATGTCGGTCACCGTGCGCACCTCTTTGGCCACCGCAAAAGAGCGCTGGAACAACTGGTTCAAGGTGGTTCCCAGAGCGCCGGAGTCGGCGGCCAAGCGCACCGCGTCTTTGAATTGCCCAAGAATTTGTGACTCACCCAGCACCATCGAATCCAGGCCACTGGCGACCCTGAACGCGTGCCGGGCTGAGGCATCGCCTTCGAGCCGATAGATGTGCGATTGCAAACTATCGACCTGGGCCTTGCCGACATCGGCCAACCAGTTCAGCGTTTGCCGCCACTGCACTTGCTCACCCGCGCAGTAAATTTCGGTGCGGTTGCAGGTGGACAAAATCGCCACTTCTTTGTGCGTCACCAGACTGCTGCGCAGCCCTTGTAAAGAGCTCACCAATTGGTCGGAGGCAAAAGCAAAGCGCTCGCGCAGGTCGATCGGCGCGGTGCGGTGGTTCAGTCCCAGGGTCCAGACGGCCATTCAGACCACCTTTCTGAGCTGGGGCGTGACATAAAAGTCAGGCCAGTCTTGGGCCATGCGCTGGTGAATCCCAGCCGCCGTCAGGCCGTAATGCTGCATCAATTCCTGGGGGTCGCCGTGCTCGGTGAACGCGTCTTCAAAACCCATCACCAGCACCGGCTTGTGAATGCCCATGTCCTGCAAGGCCTCCAGCACCGCCGAGCCACAGCCGCCCATGCGCGCGCCGTCTTCCAGCGTGATGAAGCGGTCATGTTGTTCTGCCACCTGCTGCAACATCTCCAAGTCCAAGGGCTTGGCCCAGCGCATGTTCACCACCGTCGCGTCCAGCGACTCGGCTGCTTTCAAGGCTTCATAAAGCAAAGGACCAAAGGCAAGAATGGCCAGGCCACGCCCTTGTCGGCGAAGCTCAGCGCGCCCCAAAGGCAAGGTCTGCAAATCGGTTTGCACCGGGGCGCCGATGCCCGCGCCCCGGGGGTAACGCACGGTCACTGGATGGTTCTGCGCGTAGGCCGTGCTGAGCAATTGCCGGCATTCGTTTTCGTCGGACGGACAGGCCACACTCATGTTCGGGATACAGCGGGTGAAGGCCACGTCAAACATGCCCGCATGCGTCGGGCCATCGGCGCCGACCAGCCCGGCGCGGTCCAGGGCAAACACCACAGGCAAATTTTGCAGGGCCACGTCATGGATCAACTGATCGTAGGCACGTTGCAAGAAGGTCGAGTAAATCGCCACCACCGGCTTCAGCCCTTCACAGGCCATGCCGGCTGCGAAGGTCACCGCATGCTGCTCAGCAATGCCGACATCGTGGTAACGCTCAGGAAAGCGCTGGCTGAAAGCCACCATGCCCGAGCCCTCGCGCATCGCCGGGGTGATGCCGATCAGGCGCGCATCCTGGGTGGCCATGTCGCACAACCATTGGCCGAACACTTGCGTGAAAGTCTGCTTGCCCGGTGCGGACGGTTGCAGGCCCACGGCCGGATCGAACTTGCCCGGCCCGTGGTAGGTCACCGGGTCGGCCTCGGCGCGGGCATAGCCCTGCCCTTTGCGCGTGACCACATGCAAAAACTGCGGCCCTTTGGCTTGCGACACT
>CANFYZ010000091.1 GCA_947451385.1 Comamonadaceae bacterium
GTTTAGCGATGCGGAAGACATTACCGCGGCGGCCGCGGAAACCTTTGGCCAGGGCCAGAACTTTTTTGTGACGGGCGCGTGCCGTTACACCACGTTTAACGCGAGGCATGTTTATTCTCCTTGTTCGTCAGTGAATTAAAGGCCAGCAGATGGCAGCATTTGTGCCATGTGACCCATATTGGTCTCATGCACGCCTGTGGAGCCACGCAGATGACGTTTGTTCTTGGTAGTCTTCTTGGTCAGAATGTGACGTTTGAAGGCTTGACCGCGTTTAACGGTCCCACCTGGACGAACGCGAAAGCGCTTTTTAGCGCTGCTCTTGGTCTTCATTTTGGGCATATTCATGCTCCTTTACTTGTGCTCGTGAGGCGTCTGCAAACTCCTTGCAGCCTTGTTGGCCCCGAGCCACTTTTTTTCAACAGGCCACCGGAGTGACCTGTTGTTTTGGAAAGACCTTGCGGCCTTTCACAAACCTGCTTGCATCAAGACTCAGACTGAGCTGCTTGCGCAGACTCTGACGCAGCCTTGGGGGCTGCTGGCTTTTTACGTCCTGGCGCAATCATCATGACCATCTGGCGACCTTCCAACTTGGGGAACTGCTCCACCACAATCGAGTCGGCCAGTTCATCGCGAATACGCTGCAGCAAGGCCATACCGATTTCTTGGTGCGTGATCTCACGGCCACGGAATCGCAAGGTGATCTTGCACTTGTCACCGTCGGCCAAAAACCGGCGGATGTTGCGCATCTTGATGTTGTAATCCCCGTCATCGGTGCCTGGGCGGAATTTGACTTCCTTGATGTCGATGACCGTCTGCTTGGCTTTGGCTTCTGCTGCACGCTTTTGCTCTTGGTACTTGAACTTGCCATAGTCCATCAAGCGACAAACCGGTGGGTTTGCGGTGGCGGCGATTTCAACCAAGTCCACATCCAGCTCACCAGCCATGCGAAGCGCATCAGCCAGAGACACGATGCCCAAGGGCTCGTTGTCCGGTCCCGAGAGGCGCACCTCAGGGAAACTGATTTCACGGTTCAGGCGATGTTTGCGTTCTTCGCGCTGGCGACGATCACGAAATTCGGTAGCGATGACTCAAATCCTTTTTGTTGAAAGACTGTCAAAAACAGCCAAACCGCCCAGCTCTCGCGGGCCAAAGCTGGAAAACAAACCCGGGGGTGAAGCCTTCAAACTTTAGAAGCGATGTCGGCGGTGATGCGCTCTATGAACGCGTCAATCGACATCACACCGAGGTCAATATTGCCTCGGGCGCGCACTGCGACGGTACCTGCCGCTTTTTCTTTGTCGCCGGCGACAAGGATATAAGGCGGCTTTTGCAACGAATGCTCGCGTATTTTATACGTGATTTTCTCGTTCCGCAGGTCCAAATTGACCCTAAGGCCTTGATTTGGCATTGCTTTTTGCAATTTTTCAGCAATTTCACGACAGTAATCGGACTGCGCGTCGGTGATATTGAGGATTTCGACTTGCACCGGCGCCAACCAAACGGGCAAGGCGCCTGCGTGTTGCTCGATCAAAATGCCGATGAAACGCTCCAAACTGCCCACGATCGCGCGGTGCAGCATCACGGGTCGGTGACGCGCACCGTCCTCGCCCACAAACTCAGCATCTAAACGCTCTGGCAAATTGGGGTCCACTTGGATCGTGCCGCATTGCCAGGGGCGGCCGATGGCGTCCTTCAAGGTGTATTCGATCTTGGGACCGTAAAAAGCGCCCTCGCCCGGCAAATATTCAAACTCGCAACCTGAAGCGCGCAGTCCCTCGGCCAGCGCGGCTTCGGCGCGGTCCCAACTTTCTTCACTGCCAATGCGTTTTTCAGGACGGGTCGACAGTTTGTAAATGATGTTGGTGAAGCCAAAGTCTTTATAGACTTTTTGCAGCAAGGTGGTAAAGGCCACGACCTCGGCTTGGATTTGGTCTTCGGTACAGAAAATGTGGCCATCGTCCTGCGTGAAGCCGCGCACGCGCATGATGCCGTGCAGGCCGCCTGTCGGCTCATTGCGGTGGCACTGACCAAACTCACCGTAACGCAATGGCAAGTCACGGTAGCTCTTGATGCCTTGATTGAAGATCAGGATGTGCCCAGGGCAGTTCATCGGCTTCAAAGCGTAATCGCGTTTTTCCGATTCGGTCACGAACATGTTTTCGCGGTACTTGTCCCAGTGACCGGTTTTTTCCCACAGGCCTTGATCCAAGATCTGCGGGCCTTTGACCTCCAGGTAACCGTTGTCGCGATACACCCGGCGCATGTACTGCTCCACCTCTTGCCACACCGTCCAGCCTTTGGGGTGCCAAAACACGGTGCCAGGCGAATGCTCGTCAATGTGAAACAAATCGAGTTCGCGACCCAATTTGCGGTGATCGCGCTTTTCTGCTTCCTCCAAGCGCGTCAGGTACTGTTGCAAGTCGTCCTTGCTGGCCCAAGCCGTGCCGTACACACGCTGCAGCATTTCGTTTTTGCTGTCACCCCGCCAGTAAGCACCCGCGACTTTCATCAACTTGAAGTGTTTGAGCTTGCCGGTGCTGGGCACATGCGGGCCACGGCACAAATCCTCGAACGCGCCTTCGCGGTACAGACTGACTTCTTGGTCGGCCGGAATGCTGGCGATGATTTCCGCCTTGTAATGCTCACCCAGGCCCTTGAAATAGGCCACAGCTTCATCGCGCGGCAAGACGCGGCGCAACACGGGCTCATCCTTGTTGGCCAATTCGGTCATGCGCTTTTCAATGGCAACCAAATCTTCGGGGGTGAAGGGGCGGCTGTAGGAAAAATCGTAATAAAAGCCGTTTTCAATCACCGGGCCGATGGTGACTTGAGCCTCTGGGAACAACGCTTTCACCGCATACGCCAACAAGTGCGCGGTGGAGTGACGAATCACCTCCAGCCCGTCGGCATCCTTGGCCGTGATGATGGCCAACTGGGCATTGCGACTCAAAGTGAAGCTGGTATCCACGACCTGCCCATCCACCTTGCCAGCCAAGGCCGCTTTGGCCAGCCCCGCGCCAATCGAAGCGGCGACTTCGGCCACTGTGACGGGGCCAGGAAATTCACGTTGCGAACCGTCGGGAAGAGTAATCTGAACCATGAGTCTTGAATGAAAAAAGCGCGGCAAAGGCCGCGCTGTATAGAAATGTCTGAGCGCCAGAGGCAGATTTTACGCCGCCTCGGCGCCGACCTTTCACGGATCGATCAGTGGAACTGCTCTTCTTCGGTCGAACCGGTCAAGGCCTTAACGCTGGAGGAACCGCCTTGGATCACGGTGGTGACGTCGTCGAAGTAACCTGCACCCACTTCTTGCTGGTGCGAGACAAAGGTGTAACCCTTGTCACGGGCGGCGAATTCAGGCTCTTGCACCATCTCGGTGTAGTGCTTCATGCCTTCGCCGTTGGCGTAAGCGTGGGCAAACTGGAAAGTGTTGTACCAGTTGATGTGGATACCGGCCAAGGTGATGAACTGGTACTTGTAGCCCAGTGCCGACAAGTCTTCTTGGAACGAGGCGATTTGCTTGTCGTCCAGATTTTTCTTCCAGTTGAACGATGGCGAGCAGTTGTACGACAGCAACTTGCCGGGGCAAGCAGCGTGCACCGCTTGGGCAAATTCGCGCGCAAAGCCAATGTCTGGCACGCCTGTTTCACACCACACCAAGTCAGCGTAGGGGGCATAAGCCACACCGCGGCTGATGGCTTGCTCCAAGCCATTCTTGACGCGGTAGAAACCTTCTTGGGTGCGCTCACCGGTCAAGAAAGGCTTGTCGTTGGCATCGTGATCGGAGGTGATCAGGTTGGCGGCTTCGGCATCGGTGCGGGCCAACACGATGGTGGACACGCCCATGACGTCAGCCGCAAAACGGGCCGCAATCAATTTCTCGCAAGCTTCATGGGTTGGCACCAGCACTTTGCCGCCCATGTGACCGCATTTTTTCACCGCGGCCAATTGGTCTTCGAAGTGAACGCCAGCAGCACCGGCGGCGATCATGTTCTTCATCAATTCAAAAGCATTCAAAACACCACCGAAACCGGCTTCGGCATCGGCGACGATAGGCAAGAAATAGTCGATGAACTCTTTGCTGCCGGGCTCGACACCGCGGCCCCACTGAATTTCGTCCGCGCGCTTGAAGGTGTTGTTGATGCGGCGCACCATGGTGGGCACCGAGTCATAGGCGTACAGCGACTGGTCGGGGTACATGGTCTCCGAGGAGTTGCCGTCTGCGGCCACTTGCCAGCCCGACAGGTACACCGCTTCCAAGCCGGCTTTGGCTTGTTGCATGGCTTGACCGGCGCTGATGGCACCGAAGGCGTTGACGTAACCTTTTTTAGCGCCGCCGTTGACTTTTTCCCAAAGTTTTTCAGCACCGCGCTTGGCCAAAGTGTGCTCAATCGGCATGCTGCCGCGCAAACGCACCACGTCGGCGGCGGAGTAGCCGCGCTTCACGCCTTTCCAGCGTGGGTTGGTGGCCCAATCTTTTTCCAGTGCGGCAATTTGCTGTGCGCGGCTGAGTTGTTCAGTGAAGTTTTGTGGCATGGTGTGCTCCAAGAAGTTAAACAAATCGAAAACAAAGTGACTGTGGTGGGTCGGTGCCTCATCTTAACTCTTATAGAAGACCCGCGTAACATCTTATGTCTTATATAAGACAATTATTTATTTGTTTAAAATCAATGACATAGGTGATTAATTTCTCAATGCGAAAAACAATCTCTCATATTGAGAAAAATTGACGCACCGCAGCAGAGACATATTTCATATTACGAAATTAAATTGCACAAATAGGAAATCTTCAGCAACCCACACTGAGCTGCCGTCCTAACCAAGGTCACGCTGCGTGCGCCATCGCGACACACAGGGTCTTCGTGCGTTGAACAGGTTCCCTCTTGGAAATTCGCACACATGGGTAACAACCCCGAGTGAAAAAAGCGCCGCCACCCTTGGAAACACCGGTTTTCTCCAGTAGCATGAGAGGAGCCGCTTCAAATTGGTGTATCCGGCTTTGAATCAACTTCCGCACAAAGGAACCATGACATGGCAACTGCAAAAAAAACTCCGGCCAAAAAAGCTGCTCCTGCTAAAAAAGCAGCCCCAGCAAAAAAAGTAGCAACTGCAAAAGCAGCACCCGCTAAAAAAGCCCCGGCCAAAAAACGCACCCCCAACGCTGCGTTCATGAAAGCCCTGACCCCCAGCGCAGAATTGGCTGCTGTGGTGGGTGCAGCGCCCCTGCCACGCACCGAAGTCGTGAGCAAGATGTGGGTTTACATCAAAAAGCACGGCCTGCAAGACAGCGTGAACAAGCGCAACATCAATGCCGACGACAAGCTGAAAGCTGTCTTTGGTAAAGCCCAAGTCACCATGTTTGAGTTGGCTGGCCTGATCGGCAAGCACTTGAAGTAATCTTCAACCGCTCCCAGCTCCAAGCCAGACCCCGTTGAGGGGCCTGGCTTTTTTGTTGCGTGTTGATTTTGTGGACTGCTGCGTTGAGCCGCAGAGGTTCATTTCAGGGCTGCATTTATTTCTTCAATGCGGCCGCGGTGATGGCGCTCAGCGTGCCCCGCGTGGTGATGACCTCGGGGTCGAGTATCACTTCGATCAATGTGCCTTGATCACGCGCCAAGGCTTCTAAGAAAACCTTTTCAAATTCAGCAGTTCGTGTGATGCGCACGCCTGCATAACCATAGGCTCGGGCCAGCGCTGCAAAATCAGGGTTGTTCAGCCCGGAGCCAGAGACATGGCTGGGGTACTCGCGCTCTTGGTGCATGCGGATGGTGCCGTACATGCCGTTGTTGAGCAATACGATGATGGTCTTGGCACCGTGTTGCACGGCTGTCGCCAGCTCTTGGCCGTTCATTAAAAAATCACCATCCCCGGCGATGGTGAACACCGTGCGGCCCGTGGCGATGGCCGCGCCAATGCCGGCCGGCACGCCATAGCCCATGGAGCCGACCGTGGGGGCCAGCTGGGTTTTATGGCCTTTGACCAAGCCATGGTGCTTGAAGTATCGGTGCACCCAACTGGCAAAGTTCCCTGCGCCATTGGTCAAGACCGCATCCGCCGGCAAATGCGCTTGCAACACCGCAATGACCGCAGGCATGTCGACCAGTCCGGCCGCGTTGTCTGCGGGCAGACCCGGCAGACTTTGCGGGCGCACGTTGGCCTCATAGTCTGCATGCACCGCCTGCGTCCAAGCTTCCCAGGGCACCGTGGGGGGCGCCGTCAGCACTTCCAGGCTGCGGGCGGCGGCATTCATGGTGGCGCAGATCGCCAGGTCGGCTTGGTAAATCCGATTCAGCTCTTCCGCGCTGGCATGGATGTGGACCAGGCGTTGCTGTGCTTTCGGCGGTGTGAGCAAGGTGTACCCACTGGTGGTCATCTCGCCCAGACGCGGGCCGATGGCGAGGATCAAGTCGCTGTTTTTGATGCGGGCCGCCAAAGCCGGATTGATGCCAATCCCCACATCGCCCGCGTATTGCGGGTGAAAATTATCAAACGTGTCTTGAAAGCGAAAGGCGTTGCCCACCGGCAATTTCCAATTTTCAGCAAACCGTTGCAAGGCCTGCGCCGACTGCACCGTCCAGCCACCGCCCCCCGCGATCACAAAGGGGCGTTCCGACTGCAGCAGCAACTCACGCAAACGGCGCAAAGCCCCGGGGTCACTCCAGGCCTCCACCGCTTCCACCCGGGGCATTGGCGCGGCCTGAACCATTTGCACCAGCATGTCTTCGGGCAAGACCAGTACCACCGGCCCAGGACGACCATTCATGGCCGTGGCAAATGCGCGCGCCACGTATTCAGGGATCCGGCGGGGATCGTCAATCCGCTCGACCCGCTTGGCCATGCCTTTGGTGCTGGGGCCGAAAAAAGAGGCGAAATCCACTTCTTGAAAGGCTTCACGATCGCGCGTGTCGCTGGCCACATCGCCCACAAACAGCACCATCGGGGTCGAGTCCTGGAACGCCGTGTGGACGCCGATCGACGCATTGGTTGCACCGGGACCCCGGGTGACAAAACAAACGCCTGGACGACCCGTGAGGCGGCCTTGTGCGTCGGCCATGAAGGCTGCCCCACCCTCTTGCCGGCAGGTTACGAATTGAATCTGATCGGCATGGGCGTGAAAGCCGTCCAGCACCGCCAGATAACTCTCGCCAGGCACGCCAAACGCATGGGTCACGCCCTGGGCAATCAGGCATTGCACCAACAGGTGGCCCGCCATCACGGGCGCGGATTGGGGTTCGTTTTGAGCTGCGGTCATGCGGGTCACTCCAAAATATTCGGCTGAGATTAGCAGATCGTCCGTCCGGCAAATCCCAGGCCCCCTCTGCTGCGCGCGCACAGGTGACAGACGCGCATGCGCTCGCGCAAGACACTGGGCGCAACATCAGGAGACGCCGCATGAAAATCAGAGAACTCGCCAGTGGTTTGCAATTTCCCGAGGGCCCGATCGCCATGGACGACGGCTCGGTGCTGTTGGTCGAAATCGCGCGGGGCACGCTGACCCGGGTCGGTACTGACGGCCGGGTCTCCGTGGTGGCCGATCTGGGTGGGGGCCCCAACGGCGCGGCCATCGGCCCCGACGGCGCGGTCTATGTTTGCAACAACGGCGGCTTCAACTACACCACCGAGTCCGATGGTTGCTTTCGCCCCATTGGCCAAGCCACCGACTACAGTGGCGGGCGCATCGAACGGGTGAACCTGAACACCGGCAAATTCGAACGGCTGTATGACCAGGTGGAGGGCTTGGGCCTGCGCGGACCGAACGACATCGTCTTTGATGCGCATGGCGGCTTTTACTTTTCAGACCTGGGCAAAGTCAGGCACAGTGAGATGGACCGGGGCGGCATTTACTACGGCACGCCCAACGGGTCCTCGGTACATGCGATTGCGCGGCCAGTGATGACCCCCAACGGCATTGCCCTCTCGCCCGATGGCCAGACGCTCTACTACGCGGAAACCGAAGGCGCACGCGTCTGGGCGTTTGATGTGACCGGCCCTGGACAAGTGCGCAAAGACGGCTGGCCATCGCCCCAAGGCGCGCGCATGCTGGCGGCTTCGCCTGGCGGGCATTACCAGCGTTTTGACTCGATGGCGGTCGACGCTTTGGGCAATGTGTGTGTGGCCACCCTGATTCACGGTGGCATCACCCTCATTTCACCGGATGGCGCGCTGCACAGCCATGTCAGCTTGCCCGACCGGTTCACCACCAATTTGTGCTTTGGTGGGCCGAACAAACGCACGGTGTATGTGACCTTGTCGGGCAGCGGCAAACTGATCGCCATCGACGACTGGCCAATCCCCGGGCTGGAATTGAACTACCCGGCTTGAACGAATTGGCCCGCGCCCTGGGGGCTGCGCCCCGCTTCAGGTGGCGGCTTGGGGCTGGCTGGTGGCCGCCGTTTTGCGGCCCACA
>CANFYZ010000092.1 GCA_947451385.1 Comamonadaceae bacterium
CACGCGTGGGCAGTCCAGCGCAGCGGCGTAAGTCAATGCCGCTTCAAAGCCCGCGCGAAACTCGGCTTCGCGCCCCGGCACGCTGGCCGTGCCCCGGCTGCCCTGGGCCCAGGCTGCGTCAAAGCTGGCGGTGTCTGTGCCGCCAGACGGGGTGTTGAACAGCACCTGCTGCAAGCCGTGGTCTTTCAAGCGCGCCGACAGTTCTGCAGCGGGAAAGGCGTAGGGGAACAAATATTCCACCGCGCTGAAGCCGTCTTGGGCGGCCGCGGCAAAGCGGTCCAAAAACGGCAGGTCGGGGTACATCATGGAGAGGTTGGCGGCAAAGCGGGGCATGGCGGGTCCTGTGAATTTATGAGTTACCAACGTGCGCCAAAGGTTTGGCGCAGCTCATCCAGCGCGGTCGCGCTCAGTGTGGGCGTGTGGGGTTGCAGCAGCATCAGCCGGGCGGTTTCTTCCAGTTCCTCCAGCGTGGCCATGGCGGCGGCAGGGCTGTCGTGCCAAACGTTGGGGCCCAGGCGCGGCAGCATCACGGCGCGAATCGGTGTGCCTTGCGCCGCATGGCTGCGGATCAGTTGCGCCACCTCTTTGGCCGCATGGGGGCTGCCCGGGCGGTGGTAGCGCAGCAGCGGTACATGGCCGACCTTCATCACAAAATAAGGTGTGATCGGCGGCAGCAATTCGGCGGCGGTGGCGTTCAAGCTCAGCGCCACGCAATGCGTGCTGTGGGTGTGAATCACGCAGCGCGTGTGTGCATCGTGCTCGCAAGCGGCGGCGTAGATCTCGCGGTGCAGCGCCATCGTTTTGCTGGCCTTGTCACCGCTGATTTGCTCGCCTTGCAGGTCCAGCTTGGCCAGGCGCGCGGGGTCCAAGAACCCCAAACAGGCATCGGTCGGCGTGATCAAAAAACCATCGTCCAAACGCACGCTGATATTGCCGGCCGTGGCGTGCACATAGCCGCGCTCAAACAGGCTGCGGCCGACGCGGCAAATTTCTTCGCGGGCTTGGGACTCGTTCAATGGGGTCATGTCAGCACTGTAAAGGCTTTGCTGAAGAAATCGGCGGTGCCAAAGTTGCCCGACTTGAGCGCGATGTGCACCCCGCCTGTGCTTGTGGGCGCAAAACACCACGGCACCCCGGGGTCGATTTGCGGGCCGATCTGCAACTGCGCAATGCCCAAGGCTTGCACGCAAGCGCCCGAGGTCTCGCCCCCGGCCACCACCAGTTGTTGCACCCCGGCTTGGACCAGGCCTCGCGCCACCGCCGCCAAGGCATGCTCCACCAAGGCCCCCGCCTCGGCCACGCCCAGCTGCGCTTGCACCTGTTTCACCGCTTCGGGCTCAGCGGTGGAGTACACCAGCACCGGGCCGTCTTGCAGCAAAGGTGTGGCCCAGGCCAGCACCTGCTGCACCACCGCGTCGCTGTGGCCGTGCATCAGGCTGGCCGGGTTGATGGCCAGCGCGGGGCGGCCCAGCGCTTTGAAATGCGCCACCTGGCCGTTGGTGGCCACCGAGCAACTGCCCGAGACCACCGCTTGCAAACCACGTGCCGGTGGCAACTGGCTGGCCTGCAGCGAAGGCTGCAAGCCAAAGTTGGCGGGCAAGCCAATCGCCACGCCAGAGCCTGCCGTCAGCAGCGGCAGGTCTTTGAAGGCTGGGCCCATGCGCAGCAAATCGTCGTTGCTGGTGGCGTCCACAATCGCCACGCCCACGCCGTCGGCGCGCAAGGTTTGAATGCGTTCGCGAATCGCCGCCTCGCCCAGGGCCACGGTTTTGTGGTCGATCAAGCCGACCTGGCGCTTTGTTTGTGCCTGCATCACCCGCACCAAGTTCGCGTCCGTCATCGGCGTGAGCGGGTGGTTTTGCATGCCGCTTTCGTTCAGCAGCACATGGCCCGCGAACAAATAGCCTTTGAACACGGTGCGCCCGTTGTCGGGAAAGGCCGGGGTGGCGATGGTGAAGTCGGTGTGCAGCGCGTCCATCAGCGCCTCGGTCACCGGGCCGATATTGCCCTCGGGCGTGCTGTCAAAAGTCGAGCAGTATTTGAAATAGATTTGCTGCGCACCTTGCGCCTGCAGCCATGTCAATGCTTGGAGCGATTGGTCAATCGCTTCAGCCGCCGGTAGGGTGCGCGACTTCAGCGCCACCACCACCGCGTCCACCTCGGCCGCCAGTGGCGCTGCGGGCACGCCAATGGTCTGCACCACGCGCATGCCCGCGCGCACCAGGTTGTTGGCCAGGTCGGTGGCGCCGGTGAAGTCGTCGGCTATACAGCCCAGCTTCAAAGCGTTCATGCTTTCCCCTTCGGCAATTCAATGCCCGGAAAGATCTTGATCACCGCGCTGTCGTCCTCTTTGGCAAAGCCTGCGGTGCTGGCCTGCATGAACATCTGGTGCGCGGTGGAAGACAGCGGCAGCGGAAACTTGCTGGCGCGCGCCATGTCGAGCACCAGGCCCAGGTCTTTGACAAAAATATCCACCGCCGACAGCGGCGTGTAGTCGGCGGCCAGCACATGGGCCATGCGGTTTTCAAACATCCAGCTGTTGCCTGCGCTGTGGGTGATGACCTCGTACAGCGCCTCGGCGCTCACCCCTTCGCGCAGGCCCAGGGCCATGGCCTCGGCGGCGGCGGCAATGTGCACACCGGCCAGCAACTGGTTGATGATCTTCACCTTGCTGCCCGCCCCGGCGCTGTCGCCCAGCTTGTACACCTTGGCGGCCATGGCGTTCAAAAACGGCTCGGCCACCGCATAAGCGGCGGGCTTGGCGGCGGTCATCATGGTCATTTGGCCGGAGGCGGCTTTGGCTGCGCCGCCGGAGATGGGCGCGTCTACGTACTGCAAGCCCAAGGCTTCAAGCCGCGCTTCGAGGGCCACCGACCAGTTCGGGTCCACGGTGGAGCACATCACAAACACGCTGCCGGGCTTCATGCTGGCGGCACACCCTGGGGTAGTGCCATCCCCAAACAACACGCTCTCGGTTTGCGCGGCATTCACCACCACCGACACAATCACGTCACAGGCCGCGCCCAGCGAAGCCAGCGAGTCGTGCGCCACGCCGCCGTCAGCGGCAAAGGCAGCGGCCACTTCGCGGCGCACATCAAACACATGGACCAGGTGCCCGGCGCGGCGCAGCGACTGCGCCATGCCCGAACCCATCGCGCCCAATCCGATCAAACCCACTGTGCTCGTGCTCATTGGCCAATATCCTTTGCGTGGCTAAAGTTGTCAGACAAATTTACCACGGCCGGGGCCCTGCAACTGTTCGAACATTGGTATTCTTCCGCCTGACTTCTAAATCACTACAAAATGCTTGAAGACATCAAGAAAACCCTCTGGGCATCGGCCGACAAACTGCGCGCCAACATGGACGCTGCCGAATACAAGCACTTGGTGCTCGGCCTCATCTTCGTTAAATACATCTCTGACGCCTTTGTGGCGCGTCAAGCCGAGCTGAAAACCCGCCTGCGCGATCCGGCTGACGAGCTCTTTTATGGCGATGCGGCCGACGCGGACATTGCCGCTGAAATCGAAGACCGCGACTACTACACCAGCGAAAACGTGTTTTGGGTGCCCGAAGGTGCGCGCTGGGAGGCCCTGCGCGCCGCCGCGCCTCAGCCCGACATTGGCAAACGCATTGACGATGCGCTCAGCCTGATTGAGGTTGACAACCCCAAGCTCAAAGGCATTTTGGACAAACGCTTTGCCCGCGCGCAACTGCCTGACGGCAAGCTGGGCGAGTTGGTCAACCTGGTGTCCACCATCGGCTTTGGTGATGATCCGTCCAAGGCCCGCGACATCTTGGGCCAGGTGTACGAGTATTTCTTGGGCATGTTTGCCAGCGCCGAGGGCAAGCGGGGCGGGCAGTTCTACACGCCTGCCAGCATCGTCAAAACCTTGGTGGCTGTGCTCTCGCCCAGCAAAGGCCAGATTTACGACCCTTGCTGCGGGTCCAGCGGCATGTTTGTGCAGTCCGAGCGCTTCATTGAAGACCACGGCGGCAAGCTGGGCGATGTGTCCATCTACGGCCAAGAAGCCAACCCCACCACCTGGCGCTTGGCGGCCATGAACTTGGTCATTCGGGGCATGGACTACAACCTGGGCAAAGAGCCAGCCGACACCTTCACCCGCAACCAGCACCCCGACTTGCGGGCCGACTACGTGTTGGCCAACCCGCCCTTCAACATCAGCGATTGGTGGCACGCCAGCTTAGACGGCGACGCCCGCTGGGTTTACGGCACGCCCCCGCAAGGCAACGCCAACTACGCCTGGCTGCAACACATCCTGCACCACCTCAAGCCCACGGGCAGGGCGGGCATTGTGCTGGCCAACGGCAGCATGAGCAGCAGCCAAAACAGCGAAGGCCAAATCCGCGCTGCCATGGTCGATGACGACGTGGTGGAAGTGATGGTGGCCTTGCCCGGCCAACTGTTCTTCAACACGCAAATCCCCGCATGCTTGTGGTTCTTGGCCAAACAGAAAAAGCGCAAAGGCGAAGTGCTGTTCATCGACGCCCGCAAACAAGCCACCATGATCAGCCGCGTGCAAAGCGAGTTGACCGACGAAGTGATAGAGCGCATCAGCCAAACTGTGGCCGCGTGGCGCACTGGCAGCGCCGACTACCAAGACATTGCAGGCTTTAGCCGTAGCGTACCGCTGGCCGAAATCGCCCAACACGGCCATGTGCTTACCCCCGGCCGCTACGTTGGAGCCGAAGAAGTGGACGACGACGACGAAGCCTTTGCCGACAAGATGCAAACGCTGACCGAAAAGCTGGGCGAGCAAATGGCCAAAGGTGCCGAGCTGGACGCGCTGATCCGCCAGAAGCTGGGAGGGCTGGGGTATGAGTTCTGAGTGGGAGCTTAAAACACTTGGGGAATTTTGCCCCTTCAAGTACGGCAAAGGTCTACCAGAGCGAGATCGAAAACCTGGCGGTTACGGTGTTTTCAGCTCTGCTGGGTTGGTTGGTTCGCATGAGGCTGCTTACGTGAACTCACCTGGTGTCGTGATTGGTCGTAAAGGAACAGTAGGCAGCGTTACATATTCGCCTGCCCCTTTTTGGCCCATTGATACCGCCTTTTATGTTGAAGACCAACCAGACATTCGAGACGTTCGCTTTACGTACTACCTATTGAAGACACTCAATCTTCATTCAATGAATACGGATAGTGCTGTGCCTGGCTTAAATCGTGACAATGCACATGCACTTGAGGTACGCGTGCCGCCAGTGTCTGAACAAAAATCAATTGCAAATTTTCTTCAGCACTTCGACGACCGCATCACCCTCCTGCGCGAAACCAACACCACCCTCGAAGCCATTGCCCAAGCCCTGTTCAAGTCCTGGTTCGTTGACTTCGACCCCGTCCACGCCAAGATGCAAGGCCGCGCCCCCGAAGGCATGGACGAAGCCACCGCCGCCTTGTTCCCCGACAGCTTTGAAGAGTCGGAGTTGGGGGCTGTGCCGAAGGGGTGGGGTGTTAACGCTGTAGGTGATGTTGTCAACGTGACCGACTATGTTGCGAATGGAAGTTTTGCTGCGCTAAAAGATAACGTTACATTGCTAGATACACCCTCTTACGCCCTATACGTCAGAACAACCGACCACAACTCTGGATTTTCTGGAGGCTATCGTTATGTCGATAAATCAGCATACGATTTCTTATCGAAGTCGGCATTGAGTGGAAGCGAAGTCATCATTTCGAACGTTGGCGATGTTGGTACAGTTTTCAGGCCACCCAGATGGCTTGGAATGCCGATGACTTTGGGTAGTAACGCAGTAGCGTTGAAAAAGCCCGAAATGTCAGCGTACCTCTACTTTTATTTTTCTGGTGCACAGGGACAGCACCACATTCAAAGCATTGTCACAGGCAGTGCTCAGTTGAAATTCAACAAGACCAACTTCAGAGCATTACGAATCTTAGTGCCAGACAAAAAATGCCTTCGAGGCTTTGAAGAATTTACAGAATCTGTTCTCCATCGCATTGATGTTAATCGTGCAGAAATACAAAATCTTGCGTCCATTCGCGACACACTTCTACCCCGCCTGCTCTCCGGCCAAATCAGCTTGGCTGAAGTTGCAACAGAAACCATCTAACAAGGTCACCCCATGGCACTTTGGCTTATACGCGCTGGCAAATACGGTGAACATGAACCGCGTTTTTTCGAAGACAACCGCATCTAGCTGACCTGGGGTGGTTTGGAGTCGACCAGTCTTTCGGGCGCTGTTTCCTATGAGGACATCAAAGCACTCATGCTGCAGCATTTCCCAGCCGAACCGGTTCGACGTCTTGGTAACTGGTCGGGTCAGATATGGGCATTCACCTTGGGCATGAAGCCGGGTGACTACGTGGTGGTTCCACGCAAATCGAACGGGACCGTGGCCATCGGAGAGGTGAAATCTGGGTACACATTCAATCCGGATGCCGAAGGTAAGTACGGACACTTCCGAGATGTCCGATGGATCAACACCGATGTGCCGCGCAGCGCTTTTGATCAGGACTTGCTGTACTCGTTGGGCGCGATCATGACCATTTGTGAGATCAAGCGCAACGATGCCGAAAAGCGTGTCAAAGCATTGGCCAATGGGCAAGCACAAAACACGCGACCTACAGACACCGCTGCTTCAGCAGCACCTGAAAATTTTGACGAAGAAACAGCCGAAATTGATCTGGAGCAACTGTCTCGCGATGCGATCGCCAAGTTGATCATTCAAAAATTCAAGGGCCACGGGATGGCTCGCCTGGTGGAGGCTATTTTGAAGGCGCAAGGGTTCACGACCCACCTGAGTCCTGAGGGGCCAGACAAAGGCATCGACATTCTTGCTGCAGGTGGCCCGTTTGGCTTTGATCACCCCAGAATTTGCGTTCAGGTGAAGTCGGGTAACGCCCCTGCAGACCGCCCCGAGTTCACACAACTGATCGGCGCGATGCAGAGCGTCAATGCGGATCAGGGTTTGTTTGTTTCTTGGTCAGGTTTCAAAACGACCGTTTTGAGAGAGGTGCCCGTGCAGTTCTTCAAGGTCAGGCTTTGGAACCAAGAGGACTTGATTGCCCAGTTGCTGTCCAACTACAGCAAGCTCGACGAGGATATCCGCCTTGAACTGCCGCTGAAGCAGATATGGACGCTGTCCACCGCAGACTGATCAGCATGACCGAAGACCAACTCGAACAAGAATCTTTGGGATGGTTTGTGCAGCGCATCGTCAAGATGAACGCAGTGTTCAGGCCGGTGATCCAGGGCTTGTCCTAAGGGGATAACGATGCAGTGCGTCAGGAGCAGATTTTCTATACATGTTGCGCTGCATTTGTATAGAAAAATTGATTTTCTATACATGAACCATTTAGAATAATTCAAATGTATGCAATAAATCGCCTTGATATTCTGAAGCCTGAGCGTTTTGACACGCCCGCCATTCTGAAAAAATTGGCCCGCAGCAGTCGCAAGCTGGCCGAGCTCAAGGGCATTGCTGCATCCATCCCCAACCAAGGCATCCTCATCAGCACCCTAGGCCTGCAAGAGGCCAAGGACAGTTCCGAAATTGAAAACATCGTGACGACCCACGATGAGTTGTTCAAAGACGAGGTGTTGCCAGACGCCTTCACCAACCCAGCAGCCAAGGAAGTGCTGCGTTATCGCCAAGCGTTGCGCGTGGGCTTTGAGCTGGTTCGCAAAACGGGCTTGCTGACCAACAATCACATCATAGAAATCCAAGGCATGTTGGAAGAGAACAATGCCGGATTTCGCAAGCTGCCAGGCACTGCGCTGAAAGATGGTGCTGGGCGCACGGTATATACACCGCCGCAAGACCCGGCGGAAATTGTGGCGTTGATGTCTGCACTTGAGCGGTTCATCAACGAATCAGACCTGCACGTGACTGACCCGCTGATCAAGATGGCGTTGATTCACCACCAATTTGAGACCATCCATCCTTTTTATGACGGCAATGGCCGCACGGGCCGAATCGTGAATGTCCTC
>CANFYZ010000093.1 GCA_947451385.1 Comamonadaceae bacterium
CATCGCCACCGGCCGCCACATGTTCAATGATGCTTTGCTGGGGGCCACGAAAAGACTCGTAGCCAAAGACTTCGCGCAAGATGGACAAATGGGCAGACAAACCGGGAACCTGTGACAAGCAAACTGGGGCTATTGTGCGCCATGCCACAGCGGATGGGCCGGCGTTTTCATCAGAACTTCACACAGCGTGCGTAGCCTGTGAGGTGTTTTATCCACCTTGAAAGTAGACGATGCAACGCACCCTTATTTCAGTAGTTTTGGGCCTGGTCGCCAGCGCCGTGTGGGCTCAAACCGAGGTCACTGCGACCTTGGCCGGCCATGCCTATTTGCCGTTCAACACCACCGCCTCAGCGCCCAAAGACGCCGGCAAATTTTTTGAAACCAGTGGCAAATTTGCCAACGACCCGCGCCAGCGGGTTGAAAAACTTGGCAGCGTGGCAGCCAATACCTTTGTCGGCGACCCCAAAAACCCACGCGCCTCTGGCGGCTATCTGCCCATCCAAGGCCAGTCGGTGCAAGGTTTTTCAGGCATTCATTCCCTCGGTGACGGCAGCTTTTTGGCTTTGACCGACAACGGCTTTGGCAACAAGGTCAACTCCATGGACGCTTTGTTGATGGTGCACCACGTCAAACCCGACTGGAAAAGCGGCAAGACGGTTTTGGCCAAGACCACCTTCTTGCATGACCCCGACCGCAAAGTGCCTTTTTTCATCCACAACGAAAATTCGACCAAGCGCTACCTGACGGGTTCGGACTTTGATGTCGAGTCGATTCAGGTGGTGGGCAACGAGTGGTGGTTCGGCGACGAGTTTGGCCCCTACATTCTGCGCACCACGCCCCAAGGCAAGGTCTTGGGCGTGATCGAAACCGTGGTCAATGGCAAAAAATACACCGGCCCTGACCACTACCAGCACGCCCGCCCGCCTGTGCCCACCGTCCTGCCTTTCAATGTGCGGCGCTCCGGCGGCTTTGAGCCCATGGCCAAGTCCAGCGATGGCAAAAAAGTTTTCCCCATGTTCGAGTGGCCGCTGTGGGACGCTGAAGCCAAAGCCTACGAAAGCCACAATGGCAAACCGTTCACCCGCATTTTGGAGCTGGACGTGGCCAGCCAACAGTACACTGGCCAGATGTGGAAATACCGATTCGAACAAGCCGGTAACGTGGCGGCCGACTTCCAGATGGTCAACGACCGCGTCGGGCTGGTGATCGAGCGTGACGATGGCAGTGAAGGCGTGAGCCCGGTGTGCCCCAAAGAAAACCGCACCGACTGTTTCACCCACCCTGCGCAGTTCAAGCGCATTTACAAGATCGACCTGAGCCAAGTGGACGCCGACGGGTTTGTTAAAAAAGTTGCCTACATCGACCTGACCCGCATCGCCAACCCCCAAGGCAAAGCGCATTTGGGTGACAACGCGGCGGTGTTTGCCTTGCCGCACCTGGGCCCAGAAGGCTTGACCGTGGTCGATGCCGAGCACATTGCGGTGGTGAATGACAACAACTTCCCCTACTCCTCGGGCCGTACCATCGGTCAGCCGGACCACAATGAGATCACCTTGTTGAACGTCAAGGCCTTGATGGACGCGCAGTAATGAAAACCACCCTGCTTCGCGCCTGTTTGACTGGGGTCTGGCTACTGGCCATGTCCGTGGCCCAGGCGCAGCAGGGATTTTCGTTTGTGGCCTTGGGTGATTTGCCCTACGGCACGCCAGAAAAAGCGTTTGGCCCTTACCGCGGTTTGATCGAGCGCATCAACCAAGTGGGGCCAGACTTTTCTGTGCATGTGGGCGATTTCAAGTCCGGCTCCACGCTGTGCAGTGACGAAGAGTTTGCCGCCCAACGCGCGCACTTTCAGCGCTTCAAAGGCGCGGTGGTTTACACCCCGGGTGACAACGAATGGACCGATTGCCACCGGGCCAACAACGGCAGCTACGACCCGCTGGAGCGCTTGGCCGCACTACGCCAACTTTTTTACACACCGGGTCGCTCGCTGGGCCAGCAGCCCTTGGCCGTCCAAAACCAGTCCAGCGTGATGCCCGCGCATGCGCCCTACATTGAAAACCAACGCTGGCTGCACCAAGGGGTGGTGTTTGCCACGGTGCACATCGTTGGCAGCAACAACAATTTGGAAAGCCGAAACCTGGCCGCTGCGCAAGAGTTCTTTGCGCGCGATGCGGCCAATGTGGCCTGGATCGAGGCCACTTTTGAGCTGGCGAGTGCGCAGAAGGCCCAGGCCGTGGTGTTCGCGTTCCAGGCCGATGTTTTTGAGGCCAAAACGGTGTGGGAGGATTTTCCGGGCTGGTCTGGCTTTCGCAAAAGCATAGGCGAAACCTTGCTCCCTCTGGCCAGTCGGTGGGGCAAGCCGGTGTTGGTGGTGCACGGTGACAGCCACCAATTCAAAATCGATCAGCCTTTCCAACTCAACAAACAACCCTTGCCCCATGTCACCCGCTTGATTGTGCCGGGCGCGGCCGACGTGCGGGCGGTCAAGGTGTCGGTGAAGGACGCTGCATTTTCTTTTGAATTGATCGACATCGCACCCTGACCCAGGGGCGACCCCGCTGACTTTTACAATAGCGGGATGAAGACACCTGCATACACCCGCGCCCAAGCGCTGCCCGAGATCCTGAAACACCGCATCGCCATCCTCGATGGCGCGATGGGCACCATGATCCAGCGCTTCAAGCTGACCGAAGACGACTACCGGGGCGAGCGCTTCAAGGACTTTCCCAAAGACATCAAGGGCAACAACGAGTTGCTCAGCCTGACCCGCCCGGATGTGATCCGTGATATTCACGAAGGCTATCTGGCCGCTGGTGCCGACCTGATCGAGACCAACACCTTTGGTGCCACCACTGTGGCCCAGGCCGACTACGACATGCAGCATTTGGCGCGCGAGATGAATTTGCAATCGGCCCAATTGGCCCGTGCGGCCTGCGACAAATTCTCCACCGCCGACAAACCGCGCTTTGTGGTCGGCGCTTTGGGCCCCACGCCCAAGACCGCCAGCATCAGCCCCGATGTGAACGACGCGGGTGCCCGCAACGTGACCTTTGAAGAACTGCGCGCCGCCTATTACGAGCAGGTCGAAGCGCTGGTCGAAGGCGGTGCCGACGTGTTGCTGGTGGAAACCATTTTTGACACGCTCAACGCCAAAGCCGCGTTGTTTGCGATCGAGGAGTTTTTTGAGGCCAGTGGCCAGCGTCTGCCGCTCATCATCAGCGGCACCGTGACCGATGCCTCGGGCCGCATCCTGAGCGGCCAGACCGTGACCGCCTTTTGGCACAGCGTGCGCCACGCGCAGCCTCTGGCCATCGGCCTGAACTGCGCCCTGGGCGCGACGCTGATGCGCCCGTATATCCAAGAGCTGAACAAGGTGGCGGGCGACACCTTCATCAGCTGCTACCCGAACGCCGGCTTGCCCAATCCGATGAGCGACACAGGCTTTGACGAAACGCCCGAGGTCACCAGCCGTTTGCTGCACGAGTTTGCGAAAGAGGGCTTGGTCAACATCGTCGGCGGCTGCTGCGGCACCACGCCCGACCACATCGGCGCGATCAGCCAGGCCGTGGCCCCGTTGGCCCCGCGCAACGTGCACAGCGGCTTTTTCTACAAAGAAGCGGCCTGATTTGGTGCGCCCGCGGTAAGCGGCGCACCATTTGAATGCCATGCACTTTTTTGGGATGCGCTATTCGAGCGCATCGGCCGGCGCAGGTATCTTTTAATACTGCTGAGTCACAAACTGGGCTTAAAAGTACTGGGGTACCCCGGGCCAGACCTGGCCCGCAGCTTGCTCATACACCGCATCTTCATTTTTGAGGTTGCCATGTCTGAGTTTTTTGATCCGTACAACGCCGACCGTCCCTTGATGCTCAAGTGCAGTTGTGGGCGCGACCATTCACCTGCCGATCACCACGCCGAAGTGGCGGCCGATGCCGCCGCCGCGCAACTGCGGGCGCGCTCCGAATCTGCCGAGTTTGAGGCTTACAGTCGCGACTTCATTGAGGCGACCTTGGTCAAAGCTTTGTTTCCGCAAGACCAGGAGCGCCGTTTGTTTTTGCGCGCGGTGGGCAAAAAAACCGCCATGGCGGCCATCGCCAGCGTCTTGCCGATGGCCAGTTTGCAGGCCATGGCCGAAGAAAAAGGGCCGCTGGAAAAACCCAATCTGAAGATCGGGTTCATCCCCATCACCTGTGCCACGCCCCTGATCATGGCGCACCCCTTGGGCTTTTATAACAAGCAAGGCTTGAATGTCGAAGTCACCAAGACCGCTGGCTGGGCCTTGGTGCGCGACAAGATGATCAACAAGGAGTACGACGCATCGCACTTCTTGTCGCCGATGCCGTTGGCCATCAGCCTGGGCTTGGGCGCCAACGCCACCCCGATGAATGTGGCCACCGTCCAAAACATCAACGGTCAGGCCATCACCCTGAGCTTGCGCCACAAAGACAACCGCGACCCGAAGAACTGGAAGGGCTTCAAGTTCGGTGTGCCGTTTGATTATTCGATGCACAACTTTTTGCTGCGCTACTACCTGGCCGAAAACGGCGTCAACCCGGACACCGATGTGCAAATCCGCGTGATCCCACCGGCCGAGATGGTGGCCAATTTGCGCGCGGGCAATATCGATGGCTTTTTGGGCCCAGACCCTTTCAACCAGCGCGCGGTGTTTGACGAAGTTGGTTTCATCCACATGCTGACCAAGGACCTGTGGAACGGCCACCCCTGCTGCGCTTTCGGCACCAGCACCGAGTTCATTCAAAAGAACCCCAACACCTTTGCCGCCTTGTACCGCGCGGTACTGACCGCCGCTGCCATGGCGCGCTTGCCGGGCAACCGCGAGTTGATTGCCAAGGTGATTTCACCCGCGCAGTACCTGAACCAACCCGAGGCGGTGCTGAGCCAGGTGCTGACCGGCAAGTTTGCTGACGGCCTGGGCAAGGTCATGAACGTGCCCGACCGTGCCGACTTTGACCCCATGCCTTGGCAAAGCATGGCGGTGTGGATGCTCACGCAAATGAAGCGCTGGGGCTATATCAAAGGCAATGTGGACTACAAACAAATTGCCGAGAAAGTCTTCTTGATCACCGATGCGCGCAAGCACATGAAGGACCTGGGTCAGCCCTTTGCTGCAGGTTCGGCCTACACCAAACACACCATCATGGGCAAAGCCTTTGATGCGGCCAAACCCGAGGACTACCTCAAGAGTTTTGCCATCCACAAGATGGGCTGAGTCGTTATGAAAACCACATCGCTCCATTTCAGAGCGGCCTTGGTCTCCATGTTCATGTTCCTGGTTTTTCTGGGGACATGGCAGTTGGCTTCCACCTCGCCCTCGGTGGGTGGCGCTGCCAAAGCGGGCATGACGGCGGAAGAGATCGAATACCAAAAGATGATGGGCAAGGACCCCGGGGCCGTCAAAAGCACCGGCTTTCCACCGCCGATTGAAGTGGGCAAAGCCATCTTGGGTCATCTGGCCGATCCGTTTTACGACAAAGGCCCGAACGACAAAGGCATTGGCATTCAGCTGGCGCATTCATTGGCCCGCGTGGGCCTGGGATTTTTGCTGGCGGTGCTGGTGGCTTTGCCGGTGGGCTTCATGATCGGCATGTCGCCTTTGCTGCGCAAAGCCTTTGACCCCTTCATTCAGGTGCTCAAACCTATCAGCCCTCTGGCCTGGATGCCGCTGGCCCTGTACACCTTGAAGGACTCGCAAGTCAGCGGCATCTTTGTGATCTTCATTTGCTCGGTGTGGCCGATGCTGATCAACACCGCTTTTGGTGTCTCTTCGGTCAAGCGCGATTGGCTGAACGTGGCCAGCACGCTCGAAGTCACGCCGCTGCGCAAAGCCTTTCGGGTGATCTTGCCCGCCGCCGCGCCGACCATCGTGACCGGCATGCGCATCAGCATGGGCATCGCCTGGTTGGTGATCGTGGCCGCTGAGATGCTGGTGGGCGGCACCGGTGTGGGCTACTTTGTTTGGAACGAGTGGAACAACCTGTCGCTGGTGAACGTGATCTTTGCAGTGCTGGTGATCGGTGTGGTCGGCATGCTGCTGGACCTGGCATTTGCCCAATTGCAAAAGGCGGTGACCTATGTCGAGTAAGGCGACAGGCTTGCAGGGCTTTTTGAAAATCGAAAACCTGGGTAAGGCGTACCAAAGCGACAAGCCGGTGTTTGCGGACGTGTCCTTCACGCTCGATCAAGGCGAGTTTGTTTGCATCATCGGTCACTCGGGTTGTGGCAAGACCACCATCTTGAATGTCTTGGCCGGGCTGGACACCGCCAGCACGGGCCACGCTTTCATGGACGGGCGCGAGATCGCGGGGCCCAGCTTGGAGCGGGGTGTGGTGTTCCAAAGCCATGCGCTGATGCCCTGGCTCACGGTGCGGCAAAACATCGCCTTCGCGGTCGAGTCACGCTGGCCGGAGTGGAAGACGCCACAGGTGAATGTGCATGTGGAAAAACACGTCGACATGGTGGGCTTGTTGCCCGCCATCGATAAAAAGCCCAGCCAACTGTCTGGCGGCATGAAGCAGCGGGTGGGCATTGCCCGTGCCTTTGCCATCCAGCCCAAGATGCTGCTGCTGGACGAACCCTTTGGCGCGTTGGATGCGCTGACGCGGGGCACGATCCAAGACGAGCTGATGACCATCGTGCGTCAAACCCAGCAAACCGTGTTCATGATCACCCACGATGTGGACGAAGCGATCTTGCTGTCCGACCGCATTTTGCTGATGAGCAATGGCAACGAGAGCGCGGGCCAGTATGTGCCCGGCGGCCTGGCCGAAGCGGTGGTGAATCCCTTGCCGCGCGAGCGCACCCGTGCCCAGCTGCACCACTTGCCCGGCTACTACGAGCTGCGCAATCACATTGTCGATTTCTTGGTCAGCCGTGCCAAAGCGCATTGAAGCCTTGCACGCAGTTTTTTTATTTTCAACAACCCCCTCAAGAGGTCTTTTATGAACCGTTTAGACGTGACTGAAAAAATCATCGCCACCAAAGTGTCCAAGGGCATCAAGTGGAGCGACGTGGCCGAGAAAGTGGGCCTGTCCAAAGAATGGGTGACCGCCGGTTGCCTGGGACAGATGACTTTTGATGCCAAGCAAGCCAAGCTCATTGGCAAAATCTTTGGCCTCACCGCCGAAGAGATCAAATGGCTGCAAGTCGTGCCTTACAAAGGCTCACTGCCCACGCCCGTGCCGACCGATCCGCTGATCTACCGCTGGTACGAAATCGTCAGCGTGTACGGCACCACCATCAAAGAGCTCATCCACGAAGAGTTTGGCGATGGCATCATGAGCGCCATCGACTTCAGCATGGACATCGTGCGCGAGCCCGACCCCAAAGGCGACCGGGTGAACGTGGTGCTGTCAGGCAAGTTCTTGCCGTACAAAACTTATTGAAACCCAAGCGGTTGTTGGCCCTTTCACTGCCCTGCGGGTGACAGGGCCGGGCCGATCGGGCGATAGACAATGGGCCTCTCATTGGAGGTACCATGCAAGACATCCTCGACATTCAAGAGCAGGCCGGTGTGCTGCGGCTCACCATGAACCGGCCCGAGCGGCTGAACGCGCTGAACCCGGCTTTGGCCACCGCGCTGCGCGAGTGTTTTCAAGGCCTGTACCGGCGCAAAGACATTCGGGTGGTGATCTTGCAGGGCGCAGGGAAAAGCTTTTGCGCCGGGCTGGACTTGAAAGAACAAGCCCCAGGCAAAGCCGTGGGTGCTGCCGAGATGATGGACGTGCAGTACAGCATCCGCGACATCATGATCGCCATGCGCCGTTGTCCGCAGCCCATCATCAGCGTGGTGCAAGGTGCGGCCAGTGGGGGCGGCTTTGCGCTGGCGCTGGCCAGCGACATCCGCCTGGCCACGCCCGA
>CANFYZ010000094.1 GCA_947451385.1 Comamonadaceae bacterium
GTGGAGAGGGTGACCAGGGCGGCCACATAGGGGCCGTTGTAGCCCATGCGCGCGGCCAGCACATAGCAAGTGGAGGCGGTCGGCAGCGCCGAAAACGCCAGCAGCACCGAGGTTTGATGGGCCGACAAGTTAAAAGCGCGGGCCAGACAAAACGCCACCACCGGCAAAACAAAATGCCGCAGGCTCAACAACGACAGCCCAAGCACTTTGCCGTTCTTCAAACTGCCCATTTGCATGCCCGCCCCCGCCGACATCAAGCCCAATGCGAGAGAGGCCGCGCCAATGCGGCTCACGCTCGGGTCCAGCCAAGCGGGAATGCGCAAGCCCAACAAGTTGCAGATCAGGCCGGAGACGGTCGCCAAAATCAAGGGGTTACGAACCAACTCATGCCAAAAATTGCTTTTTGCATGGCGTGCCATGGGCCACACCGCCGCAATATTGAACATGGGCACACACACGCCGATCAGCACCGAAATCAGCAGCAACCCGTCCGGGCCGGCCAAGCGCTCGGCCAGGGCCAGAGCAATGAATGAGTTGAACCGAAAGCCGATCTGCGTCGCTCCCGCATGTTCTCTGCGGTCAATGAAGCGGCCCAGGACAGGCCAAAAGGGCAGGCTGTAAGACAGCGCAATGGCGATCAGCCCCATGCTGATGCCGGCCATGATCAGGTTGGAGGCGGCGGCCAAGTCCAAGGGACTTTTCACAATCGAGTGAAACAGCAGCACCGGAAACAAGAAAAAATAAACCAGCGATTCGACCTGTTGCCAGACCTCTCGGTTCAGCGCGGTGTAGCGGCAGACCAGGTAGCCACACAAAATCAGAGAAAAATCGGGGACAAGAAGTTGAGCGTAATTCACGGCCCCGAGCATACCGGGTTTGCGCAGCCCAGCCTGTCACGCCATGGGGCTAATTTTTGTGCTTATGATGCGTGATTGAAGTCACTTTTTTGGAGAGATTTTTTATGTTTCGTCGTCATCTCTTGGCCACTTTCATCCTCAGCAGTGCCTTCTCGGGTGCCTGGGCCGACAGCTACCCCAACAAAGTCGTGCGCTTGCAAGTGCCTTTTGCCCCCGGCGGTACCACCGACATCGTGGCCCGCGTGATTGCGGACCCCTTGGCCAAAGCCATTGGCCAGTCCGTGGTGGTGGAAAACAAAGCCGGTGGTGGGGGCGTGGTTGGTGCGAATGAAACCGCCAAGGCTGTTCCGGACGGCTACAACCTGGGCGTGGCCACCGTGTCCACCACGGCAGCCAATCCGGCCATCAACCCCAAAATTCCCTACAACCCGGTGACCGATTTCACCCCCATCATCAACATTGCGGCCACGCCCAATGTGATCGCGGTGCACCCCAGCTTTCCGGCCCGCGACTACAAAAGCTTTGTCGCCGAGCTGAAGAAAAATCCGGGCAAGTATTCGTACTCGTCGTCGGGCACCGGCGGTATTGGCCATTTGCAGACCGAGTTGTGGAAGAGCTTGGCGGGGGTCTTCATCACGCACATTCCCTACCGGGGTGCTGGCCCGGCCTTGAACGACACGGTGGCGGGCCAGGTGCTGATCATTTTTGACAACATGCCCTCCGCCTTGCCTTTCATCCAAACCGGCAAGTTGATTCCGATCGTCGTGGCGGCCCCGCAGCGTCTGCCGCAGTTGCCGAATGTGCCGACCTTCAAAGAAGTCGGTCTGGAGCCGGTGAACCGCATGGCGTATTACGGCATCTACGGCCCCAAAGGCTTGCCGAAAGAAGTGGTTGAGAAGATCAACGGCGGCGTGAAAAAAGCCTTGCAAGATCCGGCGGTGGTCAAACGCATTCAGGACACCGGCTCCCTGGTGGTGGCCAACTCGCCAGAAGAATTTGGCGCGCAAATCAAGGCCGAGTTCGAGGTCTATAAAAAAGTGGTGGACCAGCAAAAGCTGAAGCTCGACTGATCACTCGACTGATCGCTTGAATGATGCTGCCTGAAAGCCAGAGCGCGATCGATCGCTTCATTGATGCCCTATGGCTGGAGGATGGTTTGTCGGCCAACACCCTGGCCGCTTACCGCCGTGACTTGAGTCTGCTGGCGCATTGGCTGCGTGAGCAAGGCGTGGCCTTGGATCAAAGTACCGAGTCGCATCTGCAGCAGTACTTTGCCGTCAAACACGCGGCCACCAAAGCGACATCGGCGAACCGTCGCCTGACGGTATTCAAACGCTACTTTCGTTGGGCACTGCGCGAGCGCTGGGTGCAGGCCGACCCCACCTTGCGCATGCTCGCCGCCAAGCAGGCGCTGCGCGTGCCCAAAACCCTCAGCGAGCAGCAGGTGGAGATGCTGCTCAACGCCCCCGATGCGCAAGACACCCTGGGCCTGCGCGACCGTTGCATGCTGGAGTTGATGTATGCCAGCGGCCTGCGCGTGAGCGAGTTGGTGCAGCTGAAAACCTTGCATGTGTCGCTCAACGACCATGTGTTGCGCATCATGGGCAAAGGCAGCAAAGAACGGTTGGTGCCGTTTGGCCAAGAGGCCCGGCTGTGGCTGGAGCGCTATCTGCAGTCGGCGCGGCCGGCTTTGTTGGGTGGCCGCCAGAGCGAAGATCTGTTTGTCAGCAGCAGCGGGCCCAAACCCGGCACAGCCTTGTCACGCGTCATGTTTTGGAACCTGGTCAAGCGCTATGCCTTGGAAGCGGGCATCACCTCGCCGCTGTCGCCCCATACCTTGCGCCATGCCTTTGCCACGCACTTGCTGAACCACGGTGCCGACTTGCGTTCGGTGCAAATGCTTCTCGGTCATGCCGATATCTCGACCACCACCATTTACACCCATATCGCGCGTGAGCGGCTCAAGAGCTTGCATGCGCAGCACCACCCTCGCGGGTGAGGTGCGAGTGACGAGCGAGTGACGCGCAGCTCAGGTTGGGGCGCTCAACCCAGCGCAGCCAATTCCGCGTCATCAAAACCGGCGCGGCGGCGCGCGGCCATGTTGAAAGGCGGGCGCAGTTTAGGCGCGTCGTATTGCGCGATCAATTGGGCATAAGTGGCCGCGGGGTCCAGCCCGCGGGCTTCGCACAGATGCCGGTACCAGCGGTTGCCGGCGGCCACATGGCCGATTTCTTCTTCGAGAATGAGGTCCAGAATCTGGCTTGCTTCGTGGTCGCCTGCCCCAATGAGTTTGTTTTTCACGCCGGGGGAGGCGTCCAGGCCGCGTGCTTCCAGGGTGCGCGGCACGATGCCGATGCGGGCCAGCACATCGTCCTGGGTGCGCTCGGCCATCTCCCACAGCCCGTTGTGCGCGGGAAAGTCGCCGTAGTCATAACCCAGGCTGCAAAGATGTTCGCGCAGCAGCATGAAGTGCTTGGCTTCTTCTTGGGCAATCCGCATCCAGTCGGTGTAGAACGCCTCGGGCAAGTCGGGGAAGCGCCACACCACGTCCAGCGCCAGGTCGATGGCGTTGAGCTCGATGTGCGCCACCGAATGCACCAACAAGGCCCGGCCTTCCACGGTGGTCAAGGGTTTGGGTTTGAGCAGGGTGTGGGCGATCAGCTCGGGGCGGGCGGGCCGGCCCGGAATCGGCGCACTGGGGCTGAGCCGTTCGGTGCGGCCCACGGGCAGGCGCAGGTCCAGCGCCAGCGTGGCCTGGGCCTTGTGCACGGCATCGGTGGTGCACAAAGGCCCCAGGGCAGCGGATCGCAAGGTGGTCATGGGCAGGGGCAGAGCGGTGTGGGCCAGTTAAAGAGAGTTTTTAGCCAGGTGGGCAGGGCGCATGCAAGCGACAGCTTGCAGCCACGGGCCTGCCTACAATTGTAAATTCCCTCATTTTCAGGAGCATCCCATGGCGATTTACGAACTCGACGGCAAGCAACCCCAAGTGGCTCCAACGGCCTGGGTGGCCGACAGCGCGCAGGTGATGGGCGCGGTCACGCTGCATGCCAACGCCAGCGTCTGGTTTGGCAGCGTGATTCGCGGGGACACCGAAACCATTGAGATCGGCGAAGGCAGCAACATCCAGGACGGCAGCGTCATGCACGCGGACCATGGCAAGCCCTTGATGGTGGGCAAGCACGTGACCGTCGGCCACATGGTGATGCTGCACGGCTGCACCATCGGCGACGAGACCTTGATTGGCATCGGTGCGGTGGTGCTCAACGGTGCGAAAATAGGCAAGAATTGTTTGGTGGGCGCAGGTTCCTTGGTGACCGAAGGCAAGGAGTTTCCTGATGGCTCCATGATCATGGGCAGCCCCGCCAAGGTGGTGCGCGAACTCAGTCCTGCGCAAATCGAAGGCTTGCGGCAAAGCGCCCGGCACTATGTCGAGAATGCCCACCGCTTTCAATCCACTTTGAAAAAAATCGCCTGAACACGGAAACGCGGCGCTGACCGCTGGAATCAACTTGTCTGAACTGCATAAATTTTTATTCGACGGCCTGCCGGTGCGCGGCATGGTGGTGCGCCTGACCGATGCCTGGCAAGCCATTTTGGCGCGGCGCGCGGGCAACACCGAGTCGGGGGCGTACCCCGCGCCGGTCAGCCATTTGCTGGGCGAGATGGCGGCGGCCAGTGTATTGATGCAGGGCAATATCAAGTTCAATGGCGCGTTGGTGTTGCAGATCATGGGCGATGGCCCGTTGAAGCTGGCCGTGGTCGAGGTGCAACCCGATTTCAGCTTGCGCGCCACGGCGACGCTGACCGGCGAGATTGCGCCCGACGCGCCACTGAGCCACATGGTGAACGTGAACAACCAGGGGCGCTGCGCCATCACCCTGGACCCGCTGGACCGCCAACCCGGCCAGCAGCCTTACCAAGGCGTGGTGCCGCTCTTTGATGATCAGCGGCACAAAATTGAAAATTTTGCCGAGGTGCTGGAGCACTACATGCTGCAGTCCGAGCAGCTGGACACGGTGCTGGTGCTGGCCGCCGACGACCAGGTGGCAGCGGGCTTGTTGATTCAGCGCCTGCCAGTTGAGGGCGATGGCAATTTGGCCGGGCAAGCCGACTCGGTGGCCCGAGAAGCCATGCTCGGCCGCAGCGAAGACTACAACCGCATCGCCATCTTGGCCAAGAGTTTGAAGCGCGAAGAGTTGCTGACGCTGGATGTGGACACGATTTTGCATCGCCTGTTTTGGGAAGAGCCGCTGCTGCGTTTTACGCCGCATGCAGGCGATACTGCGCCCAAATTCGCTTGCCGCTGCAGCCGAGAGCGCGTCAGTCAAATGATCCGCAGCCTGGGCGTGGAAGAGGTCGAAAGCATCTTGGCCGAGCAAGGCCAGGTGGAGGTGGCGTGTGAGTTCTGTGGCCAACAGTACCGCTACGACCCGATTGATGCGGCGGGGATTTTTACCGGCTGGGTGCCCTCAGACGCGGAACCTTCACCGCCTGGCCATTTGCACTGAAGCATGGGGCCACTGGGGGGCTCAAAGGGTGTTCAAGCGCGGCTCAATCCGCGCGCTGAATCAGGTCGGTAAATAAGCGGTGCTCGCAAGCAGCGTCAGAGCATTTCTCACAGTTCCAGGCGGTGCGGCCGCGGTTCAAAGCGTATTGCGCTTCCACACGGGTGGTGGCTGACTCTCCACCCAAAGCCAGCAACGCATTGCTCAAGCGCTCTGGGCCTTGGCCGTAAACCACTTTGTAGGCCACGCCCGCGGTTTGCAGCGCAGCCCGCAGCAGCGCGTCCACGGGCTCACGTACCTGGGGGCCATCGCGTTGCAAACCATCGGCCACCCAGGGCAAATCCAAACCGGTGACCAGGGTCATGTCGAACAGCTGTTGGTGCGCGGCAGCCATGGCGTACAGCGAGCTGTCGTTAAACAGTTGGTGGCTGTAGACCGCCGTCATCATGGGCGTGGTGTCGGCGATCACCGTACCTTGTCCGTGCTGCAGCACCGCGTCGGCTTGTTGCTGGGCGATCAACCGCTGTTCGTCAGGCCGGGGTGTGCGGCCTTGCGCATCGCACCAGGTGCGCAGATATTCTGGCACCAGATGCACAGCGTGGCCGCGGTCCCGGAGGGCCTGCGCCAGCGCCAGGCTGAGCTGTGTTTTGCCGGTGCTTTCGGCACCCAGCAAGGCGATCCGAATCAATGGATTTGGCGTTGCCATGTGCGCCAGCCCATCACACTCATCACCGCAAAAATACCGTAAAGCAGCACCGTCAACCACAAGGCTTTGTAGGCAAACAAGCCCATGCTCAAGGTGTTGACCAGCAGCCAGACGGCCCAGTTTTCCAGGTATTTTCGGCCCAACAGATATTGCCCCACCAGACTCAGCGCCGTGACCAAACCGTCTCCCCAAGGTACATCGGTGTCGGTAAATTGCTGCAAAAACAGGGCCAACAGAGGCCACAGCAACAGCCCGGCGATAAGAGCTTGCCAGCGCCCGCGCAGGCTCAGGGCGCGGATGTGTAATGCCGGTGAGGGTGGGGGCGCGGGCGCGGGCACGGGCGTGGGCGCAGAGAGCGTTCCAGCGGGGCCATCCCTTGGCCCCGCAATCACAGGGGCAGGGCGCAGCCATTGCCACCAACCCCACAGCGCGAGCACGGCAAACACCACTTGCAGCGCGGCTTCGCCGTAGAGCTGGCTGTCACGAAAGACAAAGAAATACAGGGCCGAGCTGGCCATGGCCAGGGGCCAGCTCCAGTGCCATTCACGGATGCTGCACCACACCATGGCCACCGCCAGTGCAAAACCAGCGGCTTCGGTCATGGCCATCATTTGGCGATCTGAACGTAGATCTCGTTGGGCTTGACCATGCCCAATTCATTGCGGGCGCGTTCTTCGACCATGTGCAAGCCTTCTTTGAGGTCGTTGATCTCGGCGCCGAGTTGCTCATTCACCAAACGGGCTTTGTCATTGGCCTGTTTTTGTTCCTGCACCTTGCGCTCCAGCTCCCCCACCACGGGAATGCTGCCACGGCCCAGCCACAGTTGCGCCTGCAAGACCACCAAAACGATGGCCAGAATGACAGGCAAAAAGCGGTTTCCCATGACGGTCTGTGAGCTGTCTGTGCGCGAGATGCGGGCCTTCAGCGCAGGTTGTAGAAGGCCGAGCGGCCAGGGTAGACGGCGACATCGCCCAGGTCTTCTTCAATCCGCAACAGCTGGTTGTACTTGGCCATGCGGTCTGAGCGGCTCATCGAGCCTGTTTTGATTTGACCTGCGTTCAGCCCCACAGCGATGTCGGCAATGGTCGAGTCTTCGGTCTCGCCCGAGCGGTGCGAGATCACGGCTGTGTAACCGGCGCGTTTGGCCATTTCGATGGCTTCAAAGGTTTCGGTCAAGGTGCCGATCTGGTTGATCTTGATCAGGATCGAGTTGGCGATGCCTTTGTCGATGCCTTCTTTGAATATCTTGGTGTTGGTCACAAACAAGTCGTCACCAACGATTTGCACGTTCTTCGCCAAGCGGTCGGTCAGCACTTTCCAGCCGTCCCAGTCGCCTTCGGCCATGCCGTCTTCGATGCTGATGATGGGGTACTTGTCGCACCAGGTGGCGAGCATGTCGGTCCA
>CANFYZ010000095.1 GCA_947451385.1 Comamonadaceae bacterium
CCCTACCGCGCCAATATCTTGCAGGCTTTGGCGCTGGCCGATGTGATCAAGGCCAGTGACGAAGACCTGGCTTATTTGGCGCTGCCCGGGGCCGATGCGCTGGCGCAAGCCCGTCACCTGTTCACCTGCACGCCGGTGCGCTGCATGGCCTTGACCTTGGGCCCTGAAGGCGCCTGTCTGTTGGTGCGCCAGGGCCAGGACATCGCAGTGTTTAGCGCCAAGGAGCCTCAACCCGTGCCGGTGGTGGACACCGTGGGCGCGGGCGACTGCTTTTTGGCCGGCTTGCTGGCCTGCTTGTTAGACCATGCCCAGGCCGCAGGGCAACTCCCCGCGCAGGTGTTGGCACAGGCTGACCTCAGCGTGATGCGCGACGTGCTGGCGCATGCCTTGGCCCACGCCACTTTGTGTGTGATGCAGCCCGGGTGCAGCCCCTCGTCCTGGGGTCTGGTGCGTGCGCGTATGCAACAGGTGCCCGCGGTCACGGTGTAGCGGCGGTGGCAAGCCCGCAGAGCGTGGCCGCCGTGTCAGGTTTTACCTGCCAGTTCAGCCGCTGCCGCGGCCGCGGCTTGGGTCGCCGCTTTTTTTGCAAATTCGGCGCGTAACGCTTTCAGCCGTTCACGCGGATCTTCGCGGGCGGTCTCTTTGTCCAGTGCCATTTCGGCAATAAAACGGCTGGGCAGGGCCGAGATAGTTTCGCGGCCTTTTTTGCGGCGCTTCGTCCAACTGACCGCCAGGCTGCGCTGGGCCCGGGTGATGCCCACATACATCAGGCGGCGTTCTTCTTGCAGGCGCAGCAGGGTGTCCTCGCGCATTGCGCCATCGGCCACGCCCGTTGGGGTGGTGTCGTCGCCCAGTTTGAAGGGCAGCAAGCCTTCGTTCACGCCCACCAGCATCACATGCGGCCACTCCAGGCCTTTGGAGGCGTGCAATGTGGAAAGAGTGACCACATTTTGCTCAGCTTCGCGCTCGTTCAGCGTGGACAGCAGCGAAATGGTTTGCGCCACCTCCAACAAGGATTTGATTTCAGAGGCCGAGCTGACGCCGGCCGCATCGTCGATCTCGCCGCCACATCGCGCGGCCATCCAGTCGCAAAACTCGAGGACGTTGGTCCAACGGGCGGCGGCCACTTGTTCGTTGTCTTCGCCGTCGTACAAATGCTTTTCGTAACCAATGTCTTTCAACCAGTCGCTTAAAAAGGTTTGGGCACTCTCGGCACCCAGCGTGTGCCGAGCCCGGTATTCTTGGTCGTTTAAAAAGCGGCCAAACTCGTGCAGGTTGCTCACGGCTTTGGCCGACAGAAAGCTCGGCAAGGTGTGAGCGAACAAAGCTTCAAAGAGGCTGAGCTTGTATTGACTGGCAAAGTTACCCAGTTGCGTCAGAGTCTGGTGACCGATACCCCGCTTGGGGCTGGTGATGGCGCGCAAAAATGCCGGATCGTCGTCGTTGTTGATCCACAAGCGGAACCAGGCACACAGGTCTTTGATCTCGGCGCGGTCAAAGAAGCTCTGTCCGCCCGAGACTTTGTACGGAATGTTCGCCCGTCGCAGGGCTTTTTCAAAGGGCTTGGCCATGTGATTGGCGCGGTACAAAATCGCAAAATCTTTCAGTTCGCGGTACTGCGCTTCGCCTTGTGGGCTGGTGGTAATGGCGGTGCCCGAGCGCAAGGACTGGATGCGCGAAACGGTGCGATCGGCCTCGTGCTCCTCGTTGTCGGTGTCCACCACCCGCACTGGCTCGCCTTCACCCAATTCTGAGAACAGGGTTTTGGGGAACAGTTTGGGATTCGGTTGAATCACGTTGTTGGCGGCGCGCAGGATGGCGCTGGTGGAGCGGTAGTTTTGCTCCAATTTGATGACTTTGAGGTTCGGAAAGTCTTGCGGCAGCCGCTTCAAATTGTCTAACGTGGCGCCGCGCCAACCATAGATCGACTGGTCGTCATCCCCCACGGCGGTAAACCGACCGCGCTCGCCGACCAGGTGCTTCAGCACCGCATATTGCGTGGCATTGGTGTCTTGGTATTCGTCCACCAGCACATGGCCCAGGCGGTCTTGCCATTTGGCGCGCACCTCGGGGTATTCGGCCAGCAGTTTCAAAGGCAGGCCAATCAGGTCATCAAAGTCGACGCTTTGGTAGGCGGACAAGCGCTCTTCATACAGGCCCATGATGCGGGCCGTGACGCGCTGGTTGTCGTCTTGCGCTTGCGCCTGGGCCTGGGCTGCATTCAGGCCGTTATTTTTCCAGAGGCTGATGGCCCATTGCCACTGGCGCGCGGTGGCCGCATCGGTGGTGCCGCCGCAGTCTTTCAAGATGCTGGTGACGTCGTCGGCGTCCAAGATGCTGAACTGGGGTTTGAGTCCGAGCACCGCACCGTCTTCACGCATGACGCGCACGCCCAAGGCGTGAAAGGTGCAGATCAGCACGTCTTTGGCCGCTTTGCCGATCAGGCTGCGCGCCCGCTCACGCATTTCGGTGGCCGCTTTGTTGGTGAAAGTGATGGCCGCTATTTGCTTGGGCGCCAGGCCCACTTGCATCAAGCGGCCGATTTTGTGCGTGATCACCCGGGTTTTGCCAGAACCGGCCCCGGCCAGCACCAGGCAGGGGCCGTGAACGTAATTCACAGCGTCTTGTTGCGCGAGATTGAGGCCGGTGGTGAAGTCAGACATGGGCGGCCATCATAGCCTTTGCCCATGACGCTGCGTGGCGCAGTTAAGTGCCTTTGTCGGGCCTGTGACCGAAGCTGGCGACGACCTCGCCGACAATGGGCCCATGTTGGATGTTTTACAAGTCACCTTTCCGTTCTTCGCCCTGGTTTTAGCGGGTTTTGTGGCGGCGCGCCGAGGCTTGTTGCCCCTGGAGGCGATTCCCGGATTGAACGGTTTTGTCTTGTTTTTCGCCTTGCCCTGCATGTTGTTTCGCTTTGGCGCGGGCATTCCGGTGGCGCAGTTGTTGGATGCCGGCGTGTTCTTCACCTATTTGCTCTGTGCCTTGCTGATGGTGGCTTTTGCACTGGCCATCAGTTTGAACCAACGCATTGGCTGGAACGATGCCGCATTTGGCGCACTCGTCGGCGCTTTCCCCAACACCGGTTTCATGGGGGTGCCCCTCTTGGTCGCTTTGATGGGGGCGGCGGCGGCCGGTCCGGCGATTGTGACGATTTTGGTCGACATGGTGATCACCACGTCGCTGTGCATTGCCTTGTCACGTTTGGATTCTGCGGGGGAACAGGGTGCCACGATGGCCGCACGCAAAGCCTTGGCCGGCGTGGTGCGTAACCCCTTGCCCTGGGCCATTTTGGGCGGCGCCGTGTTTTCTTGGCAGCAATGGGCCTGGTGGGGGCCGTTGGCCAAAACCGTCAGCTTGCTGGGCGACTCGGCTTCGCCGGTGGCCTTGTTCACGATTGGCGCGGTGTTGGCGCGCTCGCAAATGCAAGCCCATGCCCGACCCCAGGGTCCTTTGCGCTGGCGCGATGTGTTGCCCATGGCCTTCACCAAGTTGTTGCTGCATCCCTTGCTGGTCGGCAGCATGGCCTTGGCCGCTGTCTGGCTGGGCGTGCCGATTGACGACTTTGCGGTCAAAGTGATGGTGCTGGTGGCGGCCCTGCCCAGCGCCAGCAATGTCGCCATGTTGGCCGAGCGCTTTGGCGCCGACAACGGGCGGGTCGCCATGATCATTTTGCTGTCTACAACGGTCGCTTTTCTGACCTTTTCGGGGGCGGTCGCGCTGCTGAAGTGAGCCCGGACGGCCTGCTCATTTGGCGTTGGGCGCCGCCAGGAACACGCTGGTAAGGCACCAGGAAGGCATCAGGAAGGCACCAGGAAGGCACCAGGAAGGCACCAGGAGTGCCTCCGCAAGATGGCTTAAATGGCCAGTGGATCGACGTCAACCAGCCAGCGGATCAACCCCTTGTGTGCCGGCAAGGCCCGCTGGGCATGCAGCGTCGGATGCAACTCGGCCAGCACTTTTTGCAAAGCCATGCGCGAAGGACTTTCAATCAGCATCTGCGCCCGCTCCACATTCGCCACCCGCTGAATGCTCATGGGCACGGCTGGGTACAGGCTGACCTGGGCCAGCAAGCCGTCTAAATCGGGGTCTTGCGCAGCTTGGGCTTGCAGGGCGTGGCTGGCGGCATTCAAAAAAGCCTGGGCGACGTCTTGGCTGCGCGCATCGGCCCGCAACAGCGCTTGAAAACTCCAAGGGGGTAAACCGGCTTGTTCGCGCTCCACCAATTGGCTGGCGGCAAAGGCCGGGTAGTCGTGTTTTTTCAGCGCCGCGAACACATCGTGCTGAGGGTGAAAGGTTTGCACCCACATCTCGCTTTGCGCGCTTTGGCTGGCCTCACGTCCGGCGCGCCCGCCCGCTTGCATCAGCAAGGCAAACAAACGCTCGGGGGCGCGGAAATCGCTGGAGAACAGGGCGTTGTCGGGGTTGATCGCCGCCACCAGGGTGATGCGCCGGAAGTCATGGCCCTTGGCAATCATTTGCGTGCCGACCAACACATCCACCTCGCCAGAGTGCACCTGCGCCAGCTGACTTTGCAGCGCGCCTTTGCGTTGGGTGCTGTCCGCGTCGATGCGCAAAATATGAACCGGCCCGCCGTCCGGGCGGCGCACGTGGATCAGCAACTCGGCCAAATGCTCTTCCAGCTGCTCCGTGCCGCGGCCCAGCGGCGCAATGTCGGCGTTACCGCAGGCTGGGCAAGCGCGTGGCACCCGCTCGGTGAAGCCGCAGTGGTGGCAGCGCAGGGTGCGGTCCAATTTATGAAACACGCGAAACGCGCTGCAGTGGCTGCATTCGCTTTTCCAGCCGCAATCGGCGCAGTGCAACACGGGGGCGTAGCCACGGCGGTTGAGCAGCAACATGCACTGCTCGCCGCGCTCTACCCGTGCCTGAATCGCCGTCAACAGGGGCGCTGACAGCACGGTTTTGCGCGGCTGGTTGTTCATATCGACCCGGCGCACCCAGGGCAGCTGACCTCTGCCCACCCGCTCGGGCATGAGCAAGCGCTGGTAGCGTCCGCCCTCCTGGGCGGGGCGGCTGTGGTGCCAGCTTTCCAGCGAAGGCGTGGCCGAGCCCAAAATCACCTTGGCCCCTTCCAGCCGGCCCCGGTAGATGGCCAGGTCACGTGCCGAATAGCGCGCGCCTTCTTGCTGTTTGTAGCTGGGGTCGTGTTCTTCGTCGACGATGATCAGTTGCAAATGGGGCAGGGAGGCAAATACCGCCATGCGCGTGCCCAGCACAATGCGTGCGCGCCCAGAGTGCGCGGCCAGCCAGCTTTGCAGGCGTTGCGCCGGCGTCATGCCACTGTGCATCGACACCACCTGCTCGGCCCCAAAGCGCGCCACGATGCGCTCTTCCAACTGCGGCGTCAGATTGATCTCGGGCACCATCAGCAGGGCTTGGGCCTGGGGGTCGGCTTCGAGGCGACGCTGGACGGCTTGCAAATAGACCTCGGTTTTTCCGCTGCCGGTGGCACCAAAAATCAAGAACGGCCCGGGTTGGGCGGCAATCTCGGCCAAGGCCTGTGTTTGCTGGGCCGACAAAGGCAGGCCGGCGGCATAAGCTGGTGGCGCGGTGTGCGCAGCTTGTTTTTTCAGACGCCTGGCCAGTTGGGTGGCGTTCAGGTCGCGCAGTTGCGGCGGCAAGGCTGCCATGGCCACCTCGCCGATGGAGCGTTGGTAGTAATGGGCCGCAAATTGCACCAATTGCCGCCAAGCGGCGGACAAAGGGGGCAGCGCCTCCAAGACGCCTGCGATGTCGCGCACGCTGCCTTCTTTGAGGGTCGCAGGGGGATGGTCTTGGACGGCCCACACCACACCCAGCAGTTCGCGTGAACCCAGCGGCACACGCACCAGCGTCCCTTCGGTCAAGCCGGGGCTATTTTCGGTCGTGACGACATGCCTGTACGTCAGCAGGCCAGCCACTGGGCTGTGCGCTGGGGTTTGTACTGAGATGTCTGCCCACTGTTGCATTTGATGAATTTATTGGTTTTTATGGTTAGAAAAATTCTTGAAAACGCGGGTAAGTCATTGATTTGTCACGGATTCGGAGTTGAGCCCCATAAACTGTGGATAACTTTGTTGAAAACTCACCTTGGCTCGCTCAGAAGGCTTGATTTTCAAGCCTTTGGCTGGATTGCCCATCAACTGAGCAAATAATTAAAGTCTAATAAAAACAAAGACTTAGAAGGGTTGCGGCCAAGGCTGATGGCCGGGTTCAGCAGAGAAGTTGCGACGTATGAAGCTTTCTTGTTTTGTGCATAAGTCAATAGGAAAAAATAAATATTTGCAAAATTTTCTTGCAAAACAGGCCAAATTTTGTGCTAACCGGCGGCGCAATCTGCCATGCCAGGCACCTCGCCCATCAGCTCGCTCTCAAAGCCCGCGAGTGGCTGTGCACCGCTTCCACCAGCGCAGCCACATGCTCGGGCGGGGTGTATTGGCTGATGCCGTGGCCCAGGTTGAAGATGTGGGTGGGGCCGCTTTGTGTGCGGTCGGTGTGGGGCGCGCCAAAGCTGTCCAGCACACGCTGCACTTCTTGGGTGATCGTTGCCGGGGGCGCGAACAAGATGTTGGGGTCGATATTGCCCTGCAAAGCTTTGCCCGGCCCGCCCACCGCGCCGCCGACCAGGGCCCGCGCTTTGCCCAGGTTCACTGTCCAGTCCAGGCCCAGCACTTCGCAGTCCAGGCCGCCCATTTCGTCGAGCCACAGGCCGCCGCCTTTGGTGAACACCAAGCGCGGAATGGTCTGGCCGTTGTGGCTGGTTTTGAGCTGCGCCAGCACCTGGCGCGTGTAGGCCAGGCTGAACTCTTGAAACGCGCCATCGGCCAGCACACCGCCCCAGCTGTCAAACACCATGACCGCCTGGGCCCCGGCCTCGATTTGCGTGTTCAGGTACAGGGCCACCGCGTCGGCGTTGACCTTCAAGATGCGGTGCATCAGATCGGGGCGGCTGTACATCAGGGTTTTGACATGGCGGTAGTCGTCTGAGCCCTGGCCCTCGACCATGTAGCACGCCAGCGTCCAGGGGCTGCCAGAAAAGCCGATCAAGGGCACGCGGCCATGCAAGGCGCGGCGGATCGAGGTGACGGCGTCAAACACATAGCGCAGCTTGGCCATGTCGGGCACGGCCAGCGCGGCCACGGCGGCTTCGTCGCGCACGTTTTTGGCAAAGCGCGGGCCTTCGCCCATGGCAAAGGACAGGCCCAGGCCCATGGCGTCGGGCACGGTGAGGATGTCGCTGAACAAAATGGCCGCATCCAGCGGGTA
>CANFYZ010000096.1 GCA_947451385.1 Comamonadaceae bacterium
CACCAGAGAGCAAAGAGCTGAGTCAAACGCATAGATTCAGACTGTACACCGCAGGCATGGGGACTGAGCGCTGTGGGCCTTTGCGCCGCGGTGCCCTGTGGCCCTGTGGCCCTGGGGGGGGGCTTCGGGTGCCCGCTTGGATGCATGTGCCCACTTGCATTCCAGCGCTCTCTATTAAGATGCGGTCATGACTTCCTCTCCTCGATTTTGGGCCGATTTGAGTACCGCTGACTTTGCGCGACTCGATGGGTCACGCACGGTGGCGGTGTTGCCGGTGGCGGCCACCGAACAACACGGCCCGCATTTGCCTTTGTCGGTGGACACCGACTTGGTCAACGGCGTGGTGCAGGCCAGTTTGAAGTACCTGCCTGCGGCCTTGCCGGTGTTGTTTTTGCCGACCCAGTCGGTGGGCTTGAGTCCTGAACATGCACGTTTTGCCGGTACCTTGACGGTGCGCCCCGAGACCGTGATCCGTTGGTGGACCGAGATCGGCGAATCGGTGGCGGCCACTGGCGTGAATAAATTGGTGCTGCTCAATGCCCATGGCGGGCAAGTCAGCGTGATGGACATCGTGGCGCGCGATCTGCGCGCGCGTTTGGGCATGCTGGTGTACAGCGTGAGCTGGTTCAACCTGCCCCTGTTGGATGCGCAGGGTCAGGATGTGAACGCGCAATTCAGTGCGCATGAGCATCGCTTTGGCGTGCATGCCGGTGAGGTCGAAACCTCGATGATGCTGGCGCTGTCACCCGAGCGGGTGCGCATGGACCAGGCGCAGAACTTCCATTCCACCTCCGCCGACCGGGCGGCAGCCTACCCTTTGCTGGGCAATGGCCGCAGCGCCAAGCTCGGCTGGCAAATGCAAGATTACAACCCCTTGGGGGCTGCGGGCAATGCGGCGGCGGCCACGGCGCACAAAGGCCAAGCCCTGCTGGACGCCGCAGGCCGGGGCTTGGCGCAATTGCTCACCGAGGTCGAGGCCTTGCCCGCCGATACGCTGCGCCAACAGACCGGGCCGTTTTAAGAATACGTGATCCAGTCGGCATGCTGCGCGCTGTCCAGGTGCGGCAGCGTGTTGTAGGTCACCAGCATGTGGCGCTTGGGCGTGAACGCAAACTCGGTCAGCGAGGTATTGCGGATGCGCAGATTCAACTCGATGGTGGTCTCTGCCGGTGCGCCCAAAATGTGACCGACGGCCGTCGAGATCGGCCCGCCGCTGGAGACAAAAAGCACCGCGCCACTGTGGTTCTGCCGCACATGGTCCAGCGCGCTGGTGACGCCATGCACAAAATCCACATACGACGGCATGCCCTGGGGCTGGGTTTTGCCGGCCATCCACAGCTGCAGGGCGTCGCGCAGCAGCCTGAAATGGTGGCGGTACATCTCTGGTGAATCGGGTTTGGCCAGTGGCTCGGGGTGCACCGTGTGGAGCAGCGCATGGCTGTCGTACTCGTCCAGCCCAGGCCACACCAAAGGCGTGTGATTCCAACCCGCCCCTTCGGCCATGGCCTCCCAAGTTTGGCGATGGCGTTTGAGTGTGCCGATCAGCACCGCATCAAAAGGCGCGGTTTGATAATTGCCGGCGGCCTGCGCTTTGTCGCGCCAGTATTGGCCCAGGCGCAGCCCTTGTTCGCGGCCACGGGGGCTGAGTTGGTCGTAGTCGTCGGCACCAAACGAGGCCTGGCCATGGCGCACAAGATAGAGATTTCCCATGAGCCGATTCTGGCCAGAGTCGGCGTGCTCGCCAGTCGCCAACGCGCTATGGCTCGGTGCCTGCAGTGCCATTTACAACGGCTAAATCACAACAGCAACATCACAACAGTACCTGCCCCGTGATGCAAGTGACCGAATGCCCGCCGACCCAGACTTGGCCGTGAGCATCCTGCTGCAAGTCAATACGGCCCTCGCGGCCCAACGCCGCGCCTTGGCTGGCCGTGTAGTACTGGGGCATGACACCCTCTGCCATCAACCACTGCGCGAGCGAGGCATTCAAGCTGCCGGTGACCGGGTCTTCGGCGATGCCGATGGCGGCCGCAAAGGCGCGCACTTCAAGGTCAGCCTCGGATGCGGCAGTCCGTGACTGCGCAAAGGCGCGCGCCTCGCGGTTGGCGCGGCCAATCAAGCCGGGTGTGGCGCTGTGTTGAGCGGCCACGCCCACTTTGAATCCGGTTTGTTTCAAGGCAGAGTGGTCGGGCTCGAGGGCCCAAACAGCCTCCACGCTGTCCAGCAGCAAGCCCAACCATTGCGGGCCGTTGTGCAAGTGCTGCGCGCGCAGCAGGTGCGCAGGGTCCAAGCCGAGGGCTTGGCATACGCGGCCTACATCATCACTGGACACCGCTTGGCGTTGCAAGGCCGGTGCGGCAAACGCCCAGGTGTTGGCGGGGCCTGGCCGCAAGGTGACCAGGCCCACGCCGCATTCTTGGACGATGCGGTCCGGCTGTTGGGGCTGACCCCCCGCTTCGCGCCACGCATGCGCCGTGCCCAGCGTGGGGTGACCTGCAAACGGCAACTCCCCGCCGGGCGTGAAAATGCGCACCCGGTAATCCGCGCCCTGAGCCTGGGCCGCCGCGCTGACCGGCAGGACAAACGTGGTTTCGCTCAGCTGCGTCCAGCGCGCAAACTGTTGCATGGTCTGGTCGGACAGGCCTTCGCTGTCCAGCACCACCGCCACCGGGTTGCCCAGGTAGGGCTGCGCGGTGAAAACGTCGACTTGGGTGAAAGAGCGTGATTTCATGGTGGCAGGATTTTCTAAGTTCAGCTGTCAATGGGGTCAGAGTCCAGGTGGTCTGATTCTGGCCAGTCGCCCAGGGCGGCCAGCTTATTTTGTGCTTGGGTTGGCGGTCTCTGTGACTGCACGATCGTGAATGGGCATGCGTTTGCCTGCGACGACGACGGCCAAGATGGCCAGACAGAAAGCCAGTGTGGCGCCGTCCAGGGTTTCGCCCAGCAGCGGAACGGAGATGAGCATGCTGAGCAAAGGTTGCAGCAGTTGTATTTGACTCACGCGGACCGTGCCGCCCAGCGCCAGGCCACGGTACCAAGCAAAAAAGCCGAGCCACATCGAAAACAAAGAGACGTAAGTAAACCCCATCCAAGAGCTCAGGCGGATGTCCTCTGCCGGCCACGCCCAGAGCGTCGCAGGCAGCGTCAAGGGCAAGGAAATCACCAAAGCCCAGCAGATGACCTGCTCGGCCGGCAGGCGGCCTGATAACTTAGCCCCGGCCACATACGACAGGGCCGCCCAGCCCATGGCCGCCAACAGCAGCAGATCGGCCCAATGCAATTGCAGCCCCGAGGCACCGGAGCGCCACAGCGCAAACGCCATCACCAAGGCGCTGCCCAAACCGGCGCAAAACCAAAAGCCGAGGGATGGGCGCTGCCGATGTGCCCATGCGCCCAGCGCGGCGGTACTCAGCGGCAGGACCCCCAGCATCACGCTGGCATGCACCGATTCCACATGCCGCATGGCGATGGAGGTGAACAGCGGAAAGCCAAATACCGCGCCCACAGCGGTGGCCCCAATCAGCGGCCAATCGCTGCGGGCGGGCACGGGGGCGCGTTGCACTTTCAGCAACAGCAGACTGAGGAGCCCGGCCACGCTTGCTCTGCCCATGGCAATGAACAGCCCCGACAGTTGCGGATCAGCGACCGAGCCGGTGGCCAAACGCGTCATGGGCAGGGTGAGCGAAAAAATGACCACGCCCAGCAATCCCAGCCCCAGGCCCAAAGTGGATGATTCGGTGCGCTGTGGCACCTGACCCAACGGGCTGTTCATGGCGCCCCCCGGGCGGTCCCCGTGGCGGTGGCGACCCAGACCGTCATACAGGCGGCCTGGGGGGCCGCCTTGAAACGGCTGAAGGTCGAGAGCCGAGAGCGCCATTCGGTGAGGGTCATGGACTGAATATAGAGGTTTTCAGGCCTGCCGGCCGAATGCGCCTTCCGGCCAAGACGCGCAGCCACCCGGTCAGCGGCTGCTCAAGGCCTCGGACCGCTCCAGGGCGGCCATGAGTTCGTCGTCAATCGCTGCATCCCGTGCGAACATGGCCGTGGCTTTGGCGGCGTCCTGCGCAAACAATTGACCGTCGGCCAGCGCTTGGCGCAAGGCTTGTTGCTCTTGCTCTAGCGCGATCATCCGTGCGGGGAGCGCCTCGAGTTCGCGCTGCTCTTTGTAGCTCAGCTTGGACGTGGTCTTGGCCGCTGGTTTGCTCGCCGCTGCCACAGGCGCCGCTTCTGTGGCCTTGGGCAAGGCCGCCTGAGCCTTGGCCTGGATGGCTTGGCTGCGTTGCGATTGGATCAGCCAGTCTTGCACCGAGCCTTCGTACTCGCGCCAAAAACCGGGCTGCGCTTCGCTGCTTTCGCAGGCGATGATGCTGGTCACCACGTTGTCCATGAAGGCGCGGTCGTGGCTGACCAAGAAGACCGTGCCGGGGTAGTTTTGCAGCAAGTCTTCCAGCAACTCCAGCGTGTCGATGTCCAGGTCGTTGGTCGGCTCGTCCAGCACCAGCACATTGGCTGGGCGCGCAAACAGGCGGGCCAGTAGCAAGCGGTTGCGCTCGCCACCCGACAAGGACTTGACCGGAGAAGTGGCGCGGGCCGGTGAAAACAAGAAGTCGGCCAGGTAGCTTTTGACGTGCTGGCGCTTGTTGCCAATCTCAATCCACTCGCTGCCGGGGCTGATGAAGTCTTCCAGCGTCGCGTTCAGGTCCAGCGCATTGCGCATCTGGTCGAAATAGGCCACTTCGATGTTTGCGCCCTGGCGCACCTTGCCGCTGTCCGCCTGAATCTCGCCCAAGATGAGTTTCAGCAAGGTGGTTTTTCCTGCGCCGTTGGGCCCGAGCAGGCCGATTTTGTCGCCTCTCAGCAGGGTGGCGCTGAAGTCTTTGACAATGATTTTGCTGGAGCCATCGGCGTGCGGAAAGCTTTTGCAAACGTCGGTTAACTCGGCCACCAGTTTGCCGCTGGGCGCACCAGAAGCCACGTCCATGCGCACGCTGCCTACTTGCTCGCGCCGCGCCAGGCGTTGCGCACGCAGTGCTTCCAGTCGGCCAATCCGACTTTGGCTGCGGGTGCGCCTTGCCTCAACGCCTTTACGAATCCAAATTTCTTCTTGCGCCAACAACTTGTCAGCTTTGGCGCTGATGACCGCTTCTTGTGCCAGCTGTTCTTCTTTTTGCAGCTGATACTGCGCAAAATTACCTGGGTAAGAGAGCAGATGACCGCGGTCGAGTTCCACAATGCGGGTGGCGATGCGGTCTAAAAAGGCGCGGTCGTGGGTGATGGTGACCACACTGCCCTTGAAGTCCAGCAGCAATTGCTCCAGCCAGGCGATGGAGTCCAAATCCAAGTGGTTGGTGGGCTCATCTAATAAAAGAACATCGGGTCGGGTGACCAAGGCTTGGGCCAGGGCGACGCGTTTGCGATTTCCACCAGACAAAGAGTCGACCCGGGCGGCGGGATCTAAGTGCAGACGGTGCATGGTTTCTTCAACCCGCTGCTCCCAGCCCCAGCCATCGACGGCCTCAATTTGACTCTGCAGCGCGTCCAAGTCGCCGCGGCAATTCACATAGTCATCGATGAGGGTGAGTACCGGCCCCAGGCCACGTTGGACGGACTCGAAAATAGTGTCTTCGCCCAGCAGCAGGGGCTCTTGCGCAACGAAGGCGATTCGAATGCCTTGTTGAACATGAAACTGGCCGTCATCTGCATGTTCCATCCCTCCGAGTATTTTCAGCAAAGAAGACTTACCTGCGCCGTTACGACCAATCAAACCGACGCGTTCAACGCTTTCGAGAGAGAAGTCCGCATGGTCGAGCAAGGCGACATGACCAAAAGCCAGTGAAGCGTTTAAGAGAGTAAGTAAAGCCATAGAGGCGGAATTATCCTCTGGCGCTGATGACACTCTTGCAAACAACGCAGTCTTGAGATCAGATTCGCCAGACTTCGTTGTGGGCTCAGTCTAGGTGCCTGAAATAATGGAAAGCTTCCCTGCAGAACGCCATGCTTTCATTGCTTTTCATTGCTGTCATTGAAGTGGTTTGGACGCCCAACGCTAAAAAGTCTAAAAAACCAGCCAAGGGTTGACCCTAGGCCAAAATCCGATGTATACTGCAAGGCTTCGCTGATCGCAGCGGGGTGCAGGCAAAAGCGGCATAAAAACGCCGAGGCTCGTAAATTGGCATGGTGTTCAACTTAGAAAATAAATTTTTAAAGTTGTTGACTCCAAGTCAAATTTCGATGTATACTGCAAGGCTTCGCTGATCGCAGCGTAGTGAGGTTGATAGTGAGGCTGAGGCTTTGCTGGAGACTGTGGATCGTTAACAAAATACAGCCGATAAGCGTGGGCGTTTGATGGTGATTGCCAAG
>CANFYZ010000097.1 GCA_947451385.1 Comamonadaceae bacterium
CCGTACTTTCACAACGCCAGCGTCAGCACGTTGAACGATGCTGTGGGTTTTTACGCCACCCGCGACATCGACCCGGGGCGTTGGTACCCCACCGTCAACGGCGTGGTGCAAAAGTTCAACGACCTGCCTGTCGCCTACCGCAACAACGTCCTCAACACGGCGCCGTTCGGTCAGCAGCCTGGCTCGGCGCCTTTGCTCAGTGCGGAAAACGTTGCCGATCTGGTCAGCTTCTTGCAAACCCTGACCGACGACCGCACGGCTCCCCCGGGCAGCCCCACAGTGGCGCGCTGAGTCTGTTTACTCCTGTGCACCTTCCACCAAAAACCGCACGCGGCGTTGGCCCTGCCATTCGTCGGCATCGAGCCTGAAGGCCAGCTTCACACGGCGTGGTAATTGCGCCGTGCGACCAAACCAAATGCCGTCCACCGGCTGGCCCTGGTGTTTGAGCTTCAAGGCCAAATGCTTTTCGCCCACCAAGCGCTGTGAGATCACATCCACTTCCTCGCTGAACAGGGGCGGGGCAAAACCCTGGCCCCAGACCTCTTTGTGCAAGGTGTCCACCAAATCCACGCGCAGGTATTCGGGCGCCAGCGGGCCATCGGTTTCCAGACTGCGGGTCAGCGTGGCGGCGTCCAGCCATTCGGTGGCCACTCGGTTGAGTGCTTCTTCAAACACGTCCAAATGCTCTTCGGCCACGGTGCAACCCGCCGCCATGGCATGACCGCCAAATCGCAACAGCACGCCGGGGTGGCGCTTGGCCATCAGGTCCAGCGCATCGCGCAAGTGAAAGCCCGGGATCGAACGACCTGAGCCCTTGAGCTCATCTTCTTTGCCGGGCGCGTTGCTGGCGGCAAAGACAAAGGTCGGGCGGTGTAATTTGTCTTTGATGCGCGAGGCCACAATGCCCACCACGCCCTCGTGAAAGTCCGGATCGAACACGCAAATTGCTGGCGGCGGCTCCTCGCCTTCGTCAAACAAGGACTCGGCGATCTCCATGGCTTGTTCGCGCATATCGCCCTCGATCACACGGCGCTCGCGGTTGATGCCGTCCAGCGCTTGCGCCAATTCGGTGGCGCGCGCGGCATCGTCGGTCAGCAGGCATTCAATGCCCAGCGTCATGTCCGACAAACGGCCGGCCGCGTTGATGCGCGGCCCCAAGGCAAAACCAAAATCGAAGGTGGTGGCGCTGGCCGCTTGACGCCCAGCGGCGGTGAACAAGGCCTTCAGGCCCGCAGGCAAGGCGCCGGCGCGGATGCGCTTCAAGCCCTGCGCCACCAGGCGGCGGTTGTTGGCGTCGAGTTTCACCACATCAGCCACGGTGCCTAAGGCCACCAAGGGCAGCAAAGCGTCCAGCTTGGGTTGCTGCGCCGCTGTGAAAGCGCCGCGCAAGCGCAACTCAGCCCGCAGGGCCAGCAGCACATAAAACATCACGCCCACCCCCGCCATGGATTTGCTGGCAAAGCTGCAGCCCGGCTGGTTGGGGTTGACGATCACTTCAGCGGTGGGCAACTCGGCGGCGGGCAGGTGGTGGTCGGTGACCAGCACGGTCAGCCCCAGCGCTTGTGCCCTGGCCACGCCGTCGACGCTGGCAATGCCGTTGTCCACCGTGATCAGCACGTCCGCGCCACTGGCATGCACGCGCTCGGCGATCGAGGCGGTCAGGCCGTAGCCGTCCACCACCCGATCGGGCACGATATAGCTCACGTGCGCGGCGCCCAGCAAGCGCAGTCCGCGCACCGCCACAGCGCAAGCGGTGGCACCGTCGCAGTCGTAATCAGCGACGATGCACAGGCGCTGTTCGGCTTCGATCGCGTCGGCCAACAACAGGGCGGCTTCTTGCGCGCCCAAGAGGCTCGCAGGCGGCAGCAATTGCGCCAAGCCATCGTCCAGGTCGTCTTTGTTCAAGACGCCACGCGCAGCAAACAATTGGGCCAGCAGCGGATGCACGCCAGCTTGCTCCAGCGCCCAGACGGCGCGGGGGGGGATGTCTCGGGTCAACAGATTCATAAGGCTTGCAGGGCGGTTTGAACGCTCACGGGTTGCAACAGGCGTTGGGCGCGCTGCCACAGTTGTTTCAGCGGCGAGGCGGCCTGGATTTGGTAAGTGTGCGCGGCGTGTTCGCTGCACAAGGTCAAAGTCACGGGCCGGGAGGACATGCGCTGGCGCAGATCAGCACACAGCGTGGCGTCGGTCTCATGCCAGGCTTTCAGCCAGGCTTGGGTGTCTTCGCGCAGCGCCGCTTCGCGCAGGGCAGTCGTCATGTGGGGCGCGGGTGCAGCGGGCATGTGCGTCAACACCCCGGCGCCATGCACCCAAAAAGAATTCACTGTCAACTGCCCCTGGCCGCTGCGGGCGTCATTGACCGGGTGGTTGTACAGCAGCATTTGCATTTCGCTTTGCAGGCGGCGCAGCGCTTTGGCCGCGTCGGTTTTGGGCAGCCAGGGGTTGACATCCATGCCCACCACCCGGTCGAGGCTGGCGCAGGCCAGGTCACGCAGCATTTCACCTTGCACATGCCACAGGGTCGGGGCCAGATAACGCACGCTCAAACCGTCTTCGATGAAAAAAGGCTGCATGGCGGCCAACAGGGCTTGCGACTCGGAATCGCTCAGGTTCAGGCTGCTGGGGTTGAGCATGACCACTTGGCCGATGCCAATTTGCCAATGACAGGGGCTGAAAAAAGCCTGTGGCACAGTGCGGTCGATATCGGGGATGAAGTCGCTGTTGCAGGTGGTTTCAGGGGTCAGCGCGGCCCAAGGACAAGCTGCATGTGCGTCCCAGTGCAGGGCGCGCGCCAAGGCCCGCTCATGGGGCATGTTCAGGCTGGGCTGGTGCTCATCGTCCACATCGGTCTGAACACGCGTCAAGGCGTGCAACAAGGCTTGCAAATGCGGTAATTCCAGACGGCCCAAGGGCTCTCGCAGTGCGGGTGAACGGCTGGCGGCGTAAGGAATGATCAGGTGATCGGCCGCTGGCCATCCTGCAGGAAGAAAAACGGTCATGGGGCTATTGTCCGGGATGCCACAATCCACTGTGCGGAAATGGATTGAAACGATGCAAATTCCTTATGAATTGATTTTAGGTTGGCGCTACACCCGAGCCGGCCGGGCCACCCGGCGCAATGGCTTCATCTCGTTCATCTCGGGCGTATCGATGCTGGGCATCGCGCTGGGCGTGGCGGCCTTGATCATTGTGTTGTCGGTGATGAATGGTTTTCAAAAAGAAGTCCGCGACCGGATGCTCGGCGTGGTCTCGCACATCGAGGTGTTTTCGGCGGACGGTGGCGCTTTGTCCGACTGGGCCGGGACGCTGGACAAAGTCAAAGCCCACAGCAGCGTGTTGGCTGCGGCCCCTTTTATTTCGGCTCAAGCCTTGCTGGCCCGTGGCGAAGACATGAAAGGCGTGATGGTCCGGGGCATTGACCCCGCACTGGAGCCTGGCGTGACCGATTTGACCCCCGGCGCACAAACCCAGGCACTGGCCCAGTTGCAGCCGGGGCAGTTTGGGGTGGTGCTGGGTGTGGACTTGGCACGCATGCTGGGTCTGCGGGTTGGGGACCCGGTCACGCTGGTCTCACCCAGTGGACAAATCACCCCGGCCGGGGTGGTGCCGCGCCTCAAGCAAATGAAGGTGGTGGGCACCTTCAGCTCAGGCCACTACGAATACGATTCGGCGCTGGCCTTGATTCATGTGGACGATGCCAGCCGCATCTTTCGACTCGAAGGCCCCACCGGCATTCGCTTGAAACTGCGCGACCTGCACCAAGCTCGGCAAGTGGCCTATGAGCTGGCGGCCGTGTTGCCGCGCGAGTTGCTGGTGCGCGACTGGACCCAGCAAAACCGCACTTGGTTTGCGGCGGTGCAGGTCGAAAAACGCATGATGTTCATCATCCTGACTTTGATCGTCGCCGTGGCCGCGTTCAACCTGGTCAGCACCCTGGTGATGACCGTGACTGACAAACGTGCCGACATTGCCATTCTGCGGACCCTCGGGGCCAGTCCGGCCAGCATCATGGGCGTGTTTGTGGTCCAGGGCGCCATGGTCGGCGTGATCGGTACCTTGTCGGGGTTGGGACTGGGCTTGTTGGTGGCTTTCAATATCGACGTCATCGTGCCCGCGCTGGAGTCCTTGTTCCATGCCAGCTTTTTACCCAAAGACATCTACCTGATCAGCCGCATGCCGAGCGAACCCCAAAGCTCGGACATCCTGCCCATCGCCATCATCTCCTTGGTGCTGGCCTTCGTTGCCACCTTGTATCCCAGCTGGCGTGCCAGCCAAGTGAATCCAGCGGAGGCCCTGCGTTATGAGTAATTTGAACGGGCTGGTTCTGCAAGCCCAAGGCTTGACCCGGCGCTTTACCGAAGGCCGACTCGACGTGAGCGTTCTTCAGGGCGTCGACCTGCAGGTGCGCGCCGGTGAAACCCTGGCCATCGTCGGTGCTTCGGGTTCGGGCAAAAGCACTTTGCTGCATTTACTGGGCGGTTTAGAACAACCCACCCAAGGCACGGTGCACCTTCAAGGCCAGGCCCTGTCACAGCTCAGTGCGGCAGAGCAGGGGCAGTGGCGCAACCGCTACCTGGGCTTTGTCTACCAGTTCCACCATTTGCTGCCCGAGTTCAGCGCACGGGACAACGTGGCCATGCCCTTGTGGATTCGGCGCATGCCTCGGACCGAAGCCGCGGCCGCCGCCGAAATTTGGCTTTCCAAGGTGGGTTTACAAGACCGCTTGCAACACCGTCCCGCTGAACTCTCGGGCGGCGAGCGCCAACGAGTGGCCATTGCCCGTGCATTGGTCACCCAACCCGCCTGTGTGCTGGCCGACGAACCCACAGGCAATTTGGACCGCAGCACCGCCGAAGGTGTGTTCGATCTGATGCTGCAACTGGCGCGTGACGTGGGTACCGCTTTTGTGGTGGTCACACACGACCCGCAGTTGGCCGCACGCTGCAGCCGCCAGGTGAAATTGGTGCAAGGTCGCTTGGAACCCGAATCTTTGGGCTGAAGGGCCCAAGCCGCTTGCCTGACGCCACCATGTGGATCGACACCCATTGCCACCTGGATGCTGCCGAGTTTGATGCCGACCGCGACGCTGTGCGCCAACGCGCACGCGATGCGGGGGTGGCGCTGTGCGTGATCCCGGCGGTGGAGCGCGCTAACTGGGCGAAAGTGAGTGCGCTGGCGCACCGCTATGGCGATGTGTACGCCCTGGGCATTCACCCCTTGTATGTGCCGCAAGCGCAAGAGGATGATTTGCACGCTTTGGATGAGCTGCTAGGCCGGTCCAAAGGCGATCCGCACTTGGTGGCCGTGGGTGAAATTGGCTTGGATTATTTTGTGCCGGCGCTGTGCGAACCCGCGCAGCGCGAGAAGCAATGGCATTTTTATACCGCACAGCTGCAACTGGCCCGAAAGCATGGCCTGCCGGTGATCCTGCACGTGCGCCGCTCGGCCGACATGCTGCTCAAAGGCTTGCGACAAACCCCGGTCAAAGGCGGCATCGCGCATGCCTTCAATGGCAGCGTGCAGCAAGCGCAGGCTTTCATCGACCTGGGTTTTGTCCTGGGCTTTGGCGGCGCCATGACTTTTGAGCGCGCCACCCAACTTCGGCACCTGGCCGCCACCCTGCCACTGTCTGCCATCGTGCTGGAGACCGATGCGCCTGATATTCCCCCGCAATGGATTTACCGCACGGCTGAGCAACGGGCTCAGGGTGAAGTGCAGGGGCGGAATGAGCCGGGGGAGTTGCTGCGCATTGCAACCGTCCTGTCCTGCATTCGAGGCTTAAATTTGGATGAAATGGCGCATTGCATGAATGAAAATTGTTTCAGCGTATTGTCCATTGCCGTTCATTTGTAACGATGTAAAGTTCGGGTCTTTAAAGTCCAATCGTTTAAAAAAAACCTCCCCGATTACTCGGGGAGGTTTTTTTTCGAGGTTGACTGGATGCGATCAGTTGAAAGTGATTCCACCAGTTAAAGCCACTGTGGTTGGGTAGACGCCATTAGCGATCACTGACATGTTACCTCCACTGTCTTTGCCGCCAGCGCTCAATTTGGCCACTCCACCTGCACC
>CANFYZ010000098.1 GCA_947451385.1 Comamonadaceae bacterium
GGCTCAGTTCAGCCGAATGGTCGACTTCTGGCGAGGCTGACCGATGGGCGCCTGGGCTTGGCCTTTTTGCGCTGCGGCCATGTCTTCTTCGCTGGGGTATTGATCGAGCAACCAGTAGTCAAAAACCCGGCGCGCGATGGGCGCTGCTTGAGCGGCGCCAAAGCCGGCGTTTTCCACGATCACGGCCAAAGCGATTTTCGGGTTTTCGGCCGGCGCAAAAGCCATGTACAGGGCGTGGTCGCGTTGATGTTCCTCCAACTTACCCGCGTTGTACTTGTCTTTTTGCCCAATCGTGACCGCTTGCGCAGTACCGGTTTTACCGGCGCTTTGGTAAGCCGCGCCGGCAAAAACGCGGGCCGATGTGCCTTCACGTGCCACGCCCACCAAGCCTTTGTGCACCACCGCGATATGTTCAGGGTTGTAGCCCAGATTCAATGGGGGCGGGGTCTCGACCCGCGCGTTGGCATGGCTCAAAGCATCTTGTGTGGCCATCACCAAGTGCGGTGTGTATTTCATGCCGCCTTGGGCCAAGGTGGCGGTGGCGTGGGCCAGTTGCAACATGGTGAAGGCGTTGTAACCTTGGCCAATGCCCAGCGAGATGGTTTCACCGGCGTACCATTTTTGTTGTTCTGGTCGTTTGTAGGTGTTGCGCTTCCACTCGGTGCTGGGCAGCACACCGCGCACTTCGCCAGGCAGATCCAGCCCGGTGGCTTGGCCAAATCCCAGCGGTTTCATGAAGTCGTGGATCGTGTCCACCCCCAGCTCGTTGGCCAGGGAGTAGTAATACACGTTGCTGGACAAGACGATGGAACGCACCATGTCCACCGGACCGAGGCCGCTGTCGCCGTGGCTGCGAAAGGTGTGATTGCCAAAGGTCCAGGAACCGCTGTCATTGATGACGGTGTTGGCACTGCGTTTGCCGAGCGTCAAGGCCGCCATCGCCATGAAGGGCTTGTAGGTGGAGCCCGGGGGGTAAGTGCCTCGCAGGGCGCGGTTCAGCAAGGGTTTGTCGATCGACTCGCTCAGTGCCTTCCAGTTTTCGACATCGATGCCTTCGACAAACAAGTTGGGATCAAAGGTGGGTTTGCTGACAAAAGCCAGCACTTCGCCGCTGTTCGGGTCGATCGCCACCAGCGCGCCCCGGCGGTTGCCGAACAGATCCTCCACCATTTTTTGCAGCTTGATATCGAGGGTCAGCACCACGTTCTGGCCGGGCGTGGCCGGGTGGCTGGCCAAGCGCCGCACTGCGCGGCCACCGGCCGAAGTTTCAATTTCTTGCACCCCGGTGATGCCGTGCAACGCCTGTTCGTAGCGTTGCTCAATGCCCAGTTTGCCGATGTATTCCGTACCCCGGTAATTGCCTTCTTGGTCCTCGTCGGCCAGTCGTTCTTTTTCTTTCGGGCTGATGCGGCCGATATAGCCAATCACATGGCTGGCCAATTCGCCAAAGGGGTATTGCCGGAATAAACGCGCTTTCACTTCGACCCCTGGAAAGCGGTAGCGTTGTGCGGTAAATCGGGCCACCTCGGTATCCGTCAGACGGGTGCGAATAGGCAACGAGTCAAAGCCTTTGGATTCGCCTTGCAATCGCTTGAAGCGTTTTTTGTCGCGCGCCTGGATGTCGATGAGTTGCGACAAGGCGTCGATCGTGGCCTCCACGTTGTCGACTTTGGCGGGGGTGATTTCTAAGGTGTAAGCCGAGTAGTTGCTGGCCAAAATTTCGCCATTGCGATCGTAAATAATGCCCCGCGTGGGCACCGTGGGAATGATGGCGGTGCGGTTGTCTTCGGCTTGTTCTTGCAGGTCGTCATGCCTGACCACTTGCAAATACACCAAGCGGGCGATCAGCAAGCCAAAACAGACGATGACCAGCGCCTGCATCGCCACCACGCGGCCGCGAAATTTGTGAATCTCGAGTCGCGAGTTGCGCAGTTCAGCCAGCGAGGGCAACCAAGAGGCCATGTCAGAGCATGCGGTTGTGCGGCGACGACCGGTCGCGCCGCTGAGGAATCAACAGCAAGGTGCTCAACACGGGCCAGAGCAGGGCATGAATCAGCGGTGCCAAAAGCAAAGTCCAGTTGGGCATGACGTGCCCTGCCAATAGGCGGATCAACCATTCGGCCAAGGTGGCCAAGGCAAACAAGGGCAACACCTGAATGGCTTGCTGTTGCACCGGAAACCACAACAGTCGGCGGTGGATGAGGATTGCCCCAAAACACAGCAAGGTGTAAACCAAGGCGTTTTGTCCCAGCAGCGTGGACTCGTGCACATCCATCATCAAGCCGAAGACAAACGCCGCGCCCATGCCCACGCGACGCGGCTGGTGCACGCTCCAAAAAACCAAGGTCATGGCCAGCAAGTCGGGCGTCCAGAAAAAATTGCCCAAGCCAATCAACATGTGCAAAACCAGGGCCACAAACAGGCTGAACCAAATGAAGCTGGGGTTGACCCTGGCCAACAGCGGCTTGCCACGCTCCATGATCATGGCTGTGCTCCCGCGGTGCCGCTGGGCAACGCCGTTTTGCCCACGCCTGGTTTTTGTCCACGTGCTGATTTGGTGGCGATCTCGGTGGGGGGCGGTGGTAACTCCTTGGCTAGCTGCAAGACCAGCAAATGCCGGCCCAGTTTGTGCGCCAAGGGTTGGGCGTGGATGCGGGCAAAGGCCACGTCAGTGCGCCGCTCAATGTGACTGATGGTCGCCACATGCAGCCCCGCTGGATAGACCCCGTCAATGCCGCTGGTCGTGAGCAGGTCGCCCACTTCCACATCCGCGCCAGGGGGGACAAAGCGCAACTCCAGCGAGCCACTGGCATACCCTGGGTTACCAAAAGCCACGTAGCGCTCGCCGGTGCGGGCGTTCATGACCGGAATGCTTTGATCGCGGTCGGTCAGCAGGGTGACCTCGCTGACCCAGGGGTAGACGCGGGTGATTTGACCCAAGACGCCCGCGCCATCTATCACCGGTAAGCCGGCGGCCATGCCGCTGGACTCCCCCTTGTCAATCACCAGCCGTTGGCTGTACGGGTCAGGCGTTTCGTACAGCACCTGCACCGCCTGGGCGGTCACCGGCAGCCGTGGCCGCAGTTCCAAGAGCTTGCGCAGTTGGTCATTTTCAAATTGCAACTGCTGCACTTGTTGCTGCTTGAGCGTGTCGAGCGTCAGCTTTTTTTCGCTTTGTGCAGCCAATGCGCGTGCTTCTTGCAGCGACACAAAATAGCTGCCCACGTAGTCGGCGACGTGCAAGGGCTGCAAGACCAACCACTGCAATGGCGTCATGGCGGTGGCCAAGCCAGAGCGCAAGGGGTTGGTGAGCTTGAAACGTTCGTCCGAGACCATCAGGAGCACCGCCAGCAGGCCAAAAAAGACCAATTTGGACAAAGCCGAAGCACCCTGCCTGAAAAAAGGTGGGGGCGTGTGGTCAATCGACTCCAAAGACATGGGGTGCGTGAGCGGGCAGTGATGGGGCCGGGTGGATGGGGCAACGCACCCGGTTGGGCTTACTCGCTGGTAAAGATGCTGCCCAAGCGGTCCATACGTTCCAGCGCCATGCCGCAACCGCGGGCCACGCAGGTCAACGGGTCTTCGGCCACCAGCACGGGCAGGCCGGTTTCTTCGGCCAGCAAACGGTCAAGGTCACGCAGCAAAGCGCCACCGCCGGTCAGCATCATGCCGCGCTCAGCAATGTCTGCACCCAACTCGGGTGGGGTTTGCTCCAGCGCGGTTTTGACCGCGGACACGATCTGGTTCAATGGATCGGTCAGGGCTTCCAGAATTTCGTTGGAACTGATGGTGAAGCTGCGCGGCACGCCTTCAGACAGGTTGCGCCCTTTGACTTCCATCTCACGGACTTCGCTGCCTGGAAAGGCCGAGCCGATTTTCTTCTTGATGGCCTCGGCGGTGGGCTCGCCGATCAACATGCCGTAGTTGCGACGGATGTAGTTGATGATGGCTTCGTCAAATTTGTCACCACCGACGCGCACACTGCCTTTGTAGACCATGCCGCCCAGCGAGATCACGCCCACTTCGGTGGTGCCGCCGCCAATGTCCACCACCATGGAGCCCGAGGCTTCGGACACCGGCAGGCCAGCGCCGATCGCGGCGGCCATGGGCTCTTCGATCAGAAACACCTCAGAAGCGCCCGCGCCCAAGGCCGACTCTCGGATGGCGCGACGCTCGACTTGGGTGGAGCCGCAGGGCACGCAAATGATGATGCGTGGGCTGGGGCGGAAGGTGCCACGCGGGTGCACCATGCGGATGAACTGCTTGAGCATTTGCTCGGTGACTGTGAAATCGGCGATCACGCCGTCTTTCATCGGGCGAATGGCTTCGATGTTGCCGGGCACTTTGCCCAACATGGCCTTGGCTTCGTGACCCACGGCTTGCAAGGTTTTTTTACCTTGGGGACCGCCTTCATGGCGAATCGCCACCACCGAAGGTTCGTCCAGCACAATGCCTTTGTCGCGTACAAAAATCAGGGTGTTCGCGGTGCCCAGATCGATGGCCAAATCGCTGGAAAAATACCGTCGGAAAGAGGAAAACATCGCAAAAGTCCTTAGAGGCGGGGGCCCTGTATGAGCGACGCCAGCCGGGGAAAAGTCTAAAAGGGGTCAGCGGTCAGCCCGTGTCCTCACGGCTGCAAAGGGGTTGACGCCAAACACTGGATAATACCGCATCCCCTGTGAAATGATGGGTTTTCAGACCCTTTAATTCATGGCTTGACCGGCGCACTCTTTCACCTTTTTTACCTATGTCATTGACCTCTCAAGACATCGATCGCATCGCCAATTTGGCCCGTCTGGCGCTGCAGCCTGACGAGGGCGAACGCATGCGGACCCAGATCAACGGCTTTTTTGGCATCGTGGCGGCCATGCAGGCGGTGGACACCACCGGCATCGAGCCCATGGCCCACCCGGTAGCGGCCATCCAGGACATCACCTTGCGCCTGCGGCCCGATGTGGCCAGCGAACCGAACCAGCGCGACCTGAACCAGCAAAGCGCCCCGGCCGTGGAGCGCGGTTTGTTTTTGGTCCCGAAAGTGATTGAGTAAGCCATGAGCGATTTGCACACCCTGAGCGTGAAAGCGCTCGCCGAAAGCTTGCGCCGCAAGCAAGTCAGTGCGGTCGAAGTGGCGACCCGTTTTTTGGCGCGCACCGGCGGTAACCCACACAACGCCTTTTTGGACATCGACAGCGAAGTGACCCTGGCCCAGGCCCGCGCCGCGGATGCCAAATTGGCCGCCGGCACGGCAGGCCCGCTGGAAGGCGTGCCCGTGGCCCACAAAGACGTGTTTGTGACGCGCGATTTCGCCACCACCGCGGGCTCCAAAATCTTGCAAGGCTACCGCTCGCCGTTTGACGCCACTGTGGTGCAGCGCTTGGCGCAGGCCGGCATGGTCAGCGTGGGCAAGCTCAATTGCGACGAGTTCGCCATGGGCTCGGCCAACGAAAACTCGGCCTATGGCGCCGTGACCAA
>CANFYZ010000099.1 GCA_947451385.1 Comamonadaceae bacterium
CCAGCTTCAGGCCCTTGTCGCTGACCACGTTGCTGTCAATGCGCACACCGCCGCCATCGATCAAACGGTTGCCTTCGCCGGATGAAGCGGCCAGTCCCGCCGACTTCAGCAAGGCGCCGATTCCCACGGCAGCCCCGCCTTCGCCCAAGGGCAGACTGACCTCAACCACCTCGTCCGGAATGCCACCCTTGCTGCGGTTGATGAAGTCCTGTTCAGCCGCATCCGCTGCGGCGACCGAGTGAAAGCGTGCCGTGATTTCCTTGGCCAACGCCACTTTGGCGTCTTTCGGGTTACGCCCGGCTGCCACCTCAGCCTGAAGGGCCGCGATGGCGGTTTCACTCTTGAAGCTCAGGAGCGTGTACCACTTCCACATCAGCACATCCGAAATGCTCAAGCACTTGGCAAACATGGTGTTGGGCTCTTCCGAGATGCCGATGTAGTTGTTCTTGCTCTTGGACATCTTCTCCACGCCGTCCAAGCCTTCCAGCAAGGGCATGGTCAAGATGCATTGCGGCTCTTGCCCATATTCGACCTGCAAGTGACGCCCCATCAGCAGGTTGAACTTCTGGTCGGTGCCGCCGAGTTCCAAATCCGACTTGAGGGCCACCGAGTCATAGCCCTGCATCAGCGGGTACAAAAACTCGTGCACGCTGATCGGGGTGCCGGCCTTGAAGCGGTCATGGAAATCGTTGCGCTCCATCATGCGGGCGACCGTGTATTTGGCCGCCAGTTGGATCATGCCCATCGAGCCCAGCGGCAAACTCCATTCGCTGTTGTAGCGAATCTCGGTTTTGCTGGGGTCGAGCACCAAGCTGGCTTGGCGGTAATAGGTCTCGGCGTTGACCTTGATTTGCTCCGCCGTCAACGGCGGTCGGGTGTTGTTGCGCCCGGAAGGATCGCCGATCAGGCTGGTGAAGTCGCCGATCAAAAAGATGACTTGGTGACCTAAATCCTGCAATTGGCGCATTTTATTGAGTACCACGGTATGCCCCACATGGATGTCGGGCGCGGTCGGATCCAAACCCAATTTGATGCGCAAAGGCACACCTGTGGCCTCGGATTTGGCCAATTTTTGTAACCAATCCTCTTTGGGAATCAGCTCCTCACACCCGCGCAGACTGATCGCCATGGCCTCCTCGACCCGATCGGTCACCGGGAATTTTGTAACTTGCGCTTGATTCATAAGGGTTTTTATTGGGTCAGCAGGGGCGTGGGGCGTTAGAATAAGCCCTTTCGCGGATACCTTATTTTAGTGTCCCTGCTTGTGACCTCACCGCTGCCGTCTTGTTTTTTGCGGGCCCTGCGTTGAACCCTCCTTCGTCGATGGAAGAATTTGTTTATTCATTGCCGCTGAAAATCCGGATACCCGTCCTGCACGTGTTGCGTGTCTTGGGGGAAATCGAGATTTTCCTGTTGTCTCATCCACGCAAATGCATGGCTGCGATCACTTGCGTGTTCTTGGGCGGTGGCGGTGGTGCTTTTGCTTTGGCCAACCTGGGACCCGATGCCGCCTTGTTGCCGGTACAAATGGTCACCACGCCGGTCGAAACACTGCAACTGACAGACCAAGCGGCCGCTTTGGATCTGCACGAACTCAAATTGTTTCGCAGCGAAGTCACCCGGACCTCTGATACGCCTGAAAGCCTGTTACGTCGTTTGGCGATTGTGGACCCTGAGGCGGTGAGCTTTATTCGCAAAAACGCCTTGGCCAAAGACGGACTGGGCCGCGCAGGCCGCAATGTCAGCGCACAGGCCAACGACCGTCAGCAGTTGCTGTCTCTCACCACCCGCTGGCTGCGCAGCGAGAACGACTCAGTTTTTCAGCGCCTGACCATCCGCCGCAGTCCGCAAGGCTTTACAGCCACGCACGAGACCGCTCCCTTGGTGGCCAATTTGCAGTACTCCGGTGCGGTGGTCGATACAAGTTTGTTCGCTGCAGCAGATGAGGCGCGCATCCCTGACAGCGTGACCAGCCAATTGTCGGACATGTTCTCTGCGCAGATTGACTTTCACCGTTCGTTGCGCAAAGGGTCTCGCTTTTCGGTGGTCTATGAAGCCCTTGAGGCCGACGGCGAACCACTTCGCACCGGAAAAGTCATCAGCGCAGAGATGGTCAACGGCGGCAAATCCTACCAAGCCATGTGGTACCAAGAGCCCGGCCAAAAGGGCGAATACGTCAGCTTGGATGGCAAAAGCTTGAAAAACACCTTCCTGGCCGCGCCGGTGCGTTTTTCGCGCATGTCGAGTGGCTTTGGCATGCGCCTACACCCTTTGTTTGGAACGTCTCGCCCTCACATGGGCGTGGACTATGCGGCCCCCACAGGCACGCCCGCTCTGTCGGTGGCCGACGGGGTCGTCGAGTTTGCCGGCGTACAAAGCGGCTACGGCAATGTGGTGATCGTCAAACACAGCGCCAGCCAATCCACTTTTTATGCGCACCTGAACCAGATCAACGTCTCCAAGGGCAAAACAGTCAAACAGGGCGATGTGGTTGGCAGTGTCGGCTCCACCGGATGGGCCACGGGGCCGCATTTGCATTTTGAATTCCGCATCAACGGCCAACACGTGGACCCCCTCACCTTGGCCAAACAAAACACCGGACCTTCGATGGTGGCGTCACGCCCTGGGTTCCAAAAAATGGCCGCTTTGGCCCGCACGCAATTGGCCTTTGCTGGCCAAATGCGTGAAAGCAACGTTCAATAATTTGCCTTCGCACGGCACGTCTCAGCGCTACATCGGCCTGATGTCTGGCACCTCGCTGGACGGGATTGATGGGGTTTTGGTTCACATTCAAAAAACCGCGTCGTCACTTCGGCTGCAAGTCGAACAGCATGCCTTCACACCCTTTGACGCGGCGTTTCGCCAAGTCCTGATGGCGCTGAACACGCCTGGGGACAATGAGCTGCATCAAGCGGCCCTGGCGGGCAATCACTTAGCGCGCCTGTACGCCCAAATTTGTGCCCGGTTGCTGGACCAGGCGAGCTTGGCCCCTTCTCAAGTCGTAGCGATTGGCGCACACGGCCAAACAGTGCGGCACCGCCCTTTGGAGTTCGACGCCGATCCCGCCCAAGGTTACCCAGCTGTCGGTTACACCTTGCAATTGAACAACCCGGCCTTGCTGGCGGAGTTGGTGGGCATCGATGTGGTGGCCGATTTCAGAACCCGCGACCTTGCTGCGGGCGGGCAAGGCGCCCCCTTGGTGCCCGCCTTCCACCAAGAGGTGTTTGGCAAGCCAGGTCACACCGTGGCGGCGCTGAACATTGGCGGCATCTCGAATGTGACCGTGCTGCAAGCGGACGGTGGGGTGATTGGCTTTGACTGCGGCCCCGGCAATGCCTTGATGGACCATTGGTGCCAGCAACACACGGGGCAAAGTTTTGACCGAGGCGGTCAATGGGCCGCCAGCGGCAGAGTGATCCCTGCGTTGCTCAGTGCCCTGATGGCCGAGCCCTATGTGCATGCCGCTGCCCCCAAAAGCACGGGGCGCGATTTGTTCAACCCGCGTTGGCTGGCGCAGCACGTGCAGGCACACCCCGGCGCTGCGGCGGACGTTCAAGCCACGCTGTGCGAGTTCACAGCCCAGGTGTGCGCACAGGATGTCAAACGCTATGCCAGCGCAGCGCGTGAATTGATCGTGTGTGGCGGCGGGGCGCTGAACGACTTTCTGATGCAGCGGCTGGCAGCCCCATTGCCGGGCGTTCGGGTTTGCGCCTCAGACCAGCGCGGCCTGCCGCCACTGCAAGTCGAGGCCGCAGCCTTTGCCTGGCTGGCCTACAAAGCCGTGCACCGCGAAAGCGCCAGCCTGAAAAGCGTCACGGGCGCACAAGGCGCCCGTGTATTGGGGGCAATTTACCCCCGTTAATCTGGGTGTGGATCAGACGGAGAAGGACGAGCCGCAGCCGCAAGTGGTGGTGGCGTTCGGGTTTTTGATCACAAACTGCGCGCCTTGCAGGTCTTCTTTGTAGTCGATCTCGGCACCGATCAGGTACTGGTAGCTCATCGCGTCAATCAACAATGACACGCCGTTCTTGCTCATGGTGGTGTCGTCTTCGTTGGTGATCTCATCGAAGGTGAAGCCGTATTGGAAACCAGAGCAACCGCCACCTTGCACGAACACCCGCAACTTGAGGTCCGGATTGCCTTCTTCGGCGATCAGGTCCGCCACTTTGGCCGCCGCGCTGTCGGTAAAGACAATCGGTTCGGGCATTTCGGTCTGGATGTTTTCTGCAACAGCGCTCATAGGTATTCTCCGAGTCAATGCCTAATAGTATAGCGCGATGGTCGGGAATTAAACACCGGGCGCTGCAGAAACGGGGTTGCGGGTGGGGGCATTGTGAATGGGCGCCGACCAAACTATCCGCAAACAAAAAAGCCGCAACAGCGAACCGTTGCGGCTTTCGGGGCAAAACAGCCAGCGGATTAACGCTTGGAGAATTGCTTGCGGCGGCGAGCAGAGTGCAAGCCAACCTTTTTACGTTCCACTTCACGGGCATCGCGCGTGACGAAACCGGCTTGGCTCAGCACAGGCTTGAGCGAAGCGTCGTAGTCGATCAGGGCGCGGGTGATACCGTGACGTGAAGCACCGGCTTGACCGGATTCACCACCACCGTGCACATTGATCTGGATGTCGAAAGACTCGACATGGTTAGTCAAAAACAGCGGTTGCTTGGCGATCATGATCGAAGTTTCGCGGCCAAAGTAGGCTTGGATGTCCTTGCCGTTGACCGTGATCTTGCCAGTGCCTTTTTTAAGAAACACGCGGGCGACGCTGGATTTGCGACGGCCGGTGCCATTGTTCCATTCACCAATCATCTCAAGGCTCCTTAGATGTCCAGCACTTTAGGCTGTTGGGCGGTGTGGGGGTGCTCAGCGCCACCGTACACCTTGAGTTTTTTGATCATGGCGTAACCGAG
>CANFYZ010000100.1 GCA_947451385.1 Comamonadaceae bacterium
AGGAAATGCCAGCCCCGGATTGAAGGTAAACACATAGGCAAAAAACAAGCCGGCGCAGATCAGCAGCCAACTGAATACTTTGACAGCGCGTGGAATGCCCGTTTCCGAAATGGTCATTGATCTCATGGCTTCTCCCTTGTTATTTTTAAACTTTTGCATTCTAAACAGCGCAATCCTGCCGATGCGGCCACCGGCCCACAGCGTGCACAATGCTCGCCATGAACTCCATGCGGATCGACAAATGGTTATGGGCAGCGCGTTTTTTCAAAACCCGTTCGCTGGCCACCGATGAAATCAACAAGGGCCGGGTGCAGGTCAATGGCCAGGTGGTGAAACCGGCGCGAGAAATCAAAGCGAATGACCTGCTGCAAATCCGGCAAGGCGCTGTCACGCGCACGGTACAGGTGTTGGGCTTGAGTCAGGCCCGTGGACCAGCCCCGGTGGCGCAGGCGCTGTAACAAGAAACCGCGGACAGTGTGCAACTGCGCGAAAAAATGAGCGAACAACACCGGTTGGCGCGCGAGCCTGCGCTGAGCATTGCGCACGGTCGCCCGACCAAGCGCGACCGCCGTGAACTGCAGCGCGCAGATCAGTCTTGGGGCGACCGCTGGTCGGCCAGCATCGACGAAGCCCCCGATCGCCGTTGACCCTCGGTCCCGCAGACGACAAGAACAACCCTTGACAAAGGGTTTTCACCATCGTTGCGCCACGGGCGGCCACCTACATTCGGGCCAAGGAGAAATTCAATGGCTTTTTGCATGCCTTTTGCCCTGGCTTCCAAGTCAGACCGCTCGCCCTCGGGCTTGCGCCGCCGCGCGCATTTGACTTTGTTGGCCGTTGCCGCATTGGCCTGCCCTCTCACGTGGGCGCAAAACTACCCCACCAAACCGATCCGGCTGGTGGTGACCTTCACACCCGGGGGTGCGCCCGACATTTTGGCGCGCTTGTTCAGCGAAAAAGCGCAACTCGGGCAGCCCGTGGTCATTGACAACAAGCCCGGTGCAGGCGGCAACATTGGTGCCGACGCGGTGGCCAAGTCGCCAGGCGATGGCTACACCCTGGTCATGGGCACCGTGGGCACGCACTCCATCAATGGCGCGCTGTACGACAAAATTCCCTACGACATGGTGAAGAGCTTTACGCCCATCTCGCTGATTGCCTCGGCCCCCAACCTGCTGGTGGTGAACAACGATCTGCCGGTCAAGTCCGTGCCCGAGTTGATCACCTACATGAAGGCGAATCCCAACAAACTGTCGTTTGGTTCGCCTGGCACGGGCACCTCGGTGCATGTGTCTGGTGAATTGTTCAAGTCCATGACCGGCACCTCGATGACGCATGTGCCCTACAAAGGCCGCCAGTTCGCGATTCCCGATTTGGTGGGCGGCAGCATCCAGCTGATGTTTGACAACATGCCCTCTGCGCTGCCCATGGCCAAAGAGGGCAAGATCCGCGCGCTGGCCCAAACCACCGCCAAGCGCTCGCCCGCTGCGCCCGATGTGCCGACCATGGCCGAGTTTGTGCCCGGCTTCGAGGCCACCACCTGGTTTGCCATGTTCGCTCCGGCCAACACGCCGCGCGCGGTGATCGACCGGCTGAACGCCGAAGTGGTGCGCGTGTTCAAGCTGCCAGAGATCCAAGAGCGCCTGAAAACGCTGGGCCTGGACCCGGTGCTCTCCAGCCCCGACGAATTGGCCCGTTACCAAGCGGTTGAAATTACCAAATGGGCCAAAGTGGTGAAAGAATCAGGCGCCAAAGCCGAGTAACACCCTGCATAAAAGCCGATTCATTACCGAACAACATCCAAGGAGTTTTTTGTGTCCACATCCTTTCCACGCCGCCAAGTTTTGCAAGCCGGACTCGCCGGGGCCGCAGGCCTGGCCTTGCCCGCCATGGCGCAAAGCAACTTTCCGTCGCGTCCGATCAAATTGATTTGCCCTTGGCCTGCGGGCGGCTCGACCGATGCCGTGATGCGCGCCATTGGGGAAAGCGCTGCGCGCATCATGAACAACCCGGTCATCATTGAAAACAAGGGCGGTGCCAGCGGCATGCTCGGCCCCAACGAGTTGGTCAGCGCCAAACCCGACGGTTACACCTTATCGCAATTGACGATTGGTGTGCTGCGTTTGCCGCACATGCAAAAAATGCAGTTCGATCCCCTGGTCGATTTCACCTACGTGGCCTGCCTGACCGGCTACACCTTTGGCATCGTGGTGCGTGCAGACTCGCCGATCAAGAGCATCAAAGACCTGGTGGCCTATGCCAAAGCCAAGCCTGGCGAGTTCACCTTTGGCTCGACCGGCAACGGCACCACGCCGCACTTGGCGGTGGAAGAGTTCGCCATGAAGGCGGGCATCAAATTGCAGCACGTGCCGTTCAAAGGCAACGCCGACGGCATGCAGGCGCTGCTGGGTGGCCATGTCATGTCACACAGCGACGCCACCGGTTGGGGCCCCCATGTGGAAGCAGGCACCTGCCGCCTGCTCGCCACTTATGGCAGCAAGCGCACCAAGCGTTGGTCCCACATTCCCACTCTGAACGAGTTGGGCTACGACACGGTATCCGATTCGCCATTTGGTATTGGCGCGCCTAAGGGCATGGACCCGGCCATCACCCGCAAGCTGCACGATGCTTTCAAGGCCACCTTGGAAGACCCGAAGGTGTTGGCCTCGTTTGAAAAATACGACCAATCAGTGATCTACTTGAACACCGAGGATTACACCAAATTTGCGCGCGACAACTTCTTGAAAGAGAAGAAACTCATCGAGCAACTGGGCCTGAACAAGCCAGCGTAAATCGGCCATCAGCCCGGCCGCACCATGTTGCAAGTAGTGGGCCGGCTGGCTTGCTCGGCGCTCAATTGGCGGATCACCTTGAAGCCATAGCCCGAGCCTTCCACGTCGTACTTCACGCCGGGGTCACCCTGCTGGGCCATCGCGCCCACCACCAGCGGTTGCTGAAACTGATGGTCTGCGGCGCGCATGCGCCCGGTTTGTCCGGCCATGTGGACTTGGACCTTTTCGAGCTGGAGCGCCACCGCTTGCGGCTCTGATGAGCCGGCTTTTTGCACCGCCTGCACCAAAGCCTCCACCATCATTTGCATGCGCAAATGCAGATAGTCGTCTGCAGGTTTGGGAAAGCGCTGGCGAAACGACTGCACAAAGGCCTCGCTGGCCGCACCGGGCACATTGGGCAACCACTCGGCCACCGCCAGCACCTTGCCCACACCGGCCTCGCCCAAGGCCGAGGGAGCGCCCAGTGCATTGCCGTAGAAGGTGTAGAACTTGCCGTCATAACCGGCCTCGCGCGCAGCTTTGACCAGCAAGGTCAAATCGTTGCCCCAGTTGCCGGTGATCACCGCTTGGGCGCCACTGGCTTTGATCTTGGCCGCGTAAGGCAAAAAGTCTTTGACGCGTCCGATCGGGTGCAGTTCATCGCCCACCACTTTGACGTCGGGTCGCTGTAAGCCCAGCTGCAGGCGCGCTTCGCGCAGCACGGCCTGGCCAAAGTTGTAGTCTTGCCCAATCAAATACACCGAGCGCAGGGCTTTGTCTTGCTTGAGCACTTGCATCAAGGCGCCCATGCGCATATCGGCATGGGCATCGAAGCGAAAGTGCCAAAAGCTGCATTTCTCATTGGTCAGCGCCGGGTCCACCGCCGAGTAATTGAGAAACAACACGCGCCGCGTGGGCTCGCGCTCGTTGTGCTTTTGGATCGCGTCCAGCAGCGCCAAAGCATTGGACGAAGAGTTGCCTTGCAAAACGAATTGCGTGCCATCGTCCAGCGCGGCGCGCAGCGCCGACAAGGCTTCTTCGTTTTGTCCCTTGCTGTCGTAGCGCTGCAGCGCCAAAGGCCGCGCCCCCGCCGCAGTCGGGATGCCACCGCGGGCATTGACCCGCTCCACCGCCCACACCAGGTTGCGGTAAACCGCTTCACCCGTGTTGGCAAACGGACCGCTCAGGCCTTCGATCAAAGCCAGTTGCACCGGGGGCAAGGCTTGCGCCTGCACGCCACTTAAACCAGTCACCATCAACGCGCCGCAGCACACCGCCACACGCCACACATTCCCAAATCGATTCAAAATCATCATTCACAAAGAAAAAATCAACCCGAATTTTGTCGGGCAAAAGGAGCTGAGCGGGCTAGCGCGATGCAGCCTGCAAACTGTCCAAAGGCCAACGCGGTTTCACATCAAAGCTGTAGCGGTGTTCGGCCTGCTGTTGACCCGCCTCCAGGCGCATGGCCGCAGCCATGGCAATCATGGCGCCGTTGTCGGTGCACAAATGGAGCTCGGGGTAATGCACCCGCACACCCATCTTGGCGCAAGCGGCATTGAGTTGGCGGCGCAACTCGCGGTTCGCCCCCACCCCACCGGCCACCACCAGGCGTTGCAGCCCGGTGTGCTTCAAAGCCGCCATGGATTTTTTCACCAAGACCTCGACGATCGCCGCCTGTGTCGACGCGGCCAAATCAGCGCGAATGGCCGAGCCCTCTTGCTGCACCGTTGCCCCGAGCTTTTGCGCTTGGGTCAAGACCGCGGTTTTGAGGCCCGCAAAAGAAAAATCAAAGTTGCCGCTGTGCAGCAAAGGCCTGGGCAATTTGTAGGCCGCGGCATTGCCCTGCTCGGCCAGTTGAGCCAAGCCCGGCCCACCGGGGTACGGCAGGCCCATGAGCTTGGCCGATTTGTCAAACGCTTCACCCGCCGCATCGTCAATGGTCTCGCCCAGCAAGGCATAGCGCCCCACCCCATCGACCCGCAT
>CANFYZ010000101.1 GCA_947451385.1 Comamonadaceae bacterium
ATCTGTTCTTGCAAACCGCGTGCCAGGGTTTTAGGCGCGGTGCGCGCTGAATTTCAGCTGTTTGGGGGTTGCTGATGCACCATTCCGGTGCCTTGGCACTTTGCTGGTGCTCAGCCGAGCAGCTCGGCCATGTCGAGCATGTGCTGCGCCATCTCGGCCAGCTTCATGCCTTTGTTCATGGCCGCTTTGCGCAGTCGGGCGTAGGCTTCTTGCTCGCTCAGGTGCTGGCGTTGCATGAGCAGGCCCTTGGCGCGGTCGATCACTTTGCGATCGCTCAATTCCATCCGGGCGCTATCGAGTTCAGCCAGCAGCGCTTGCTCGTGCTTGAAGCGCGCCATGGCCACGGTCAAGATGGGGTGAATGCGTTCGGGGGCCAGACCGGCCACGATGTAAGCCGAGACGCCCGCGGCCACGGCCTCGTTCACATGCTGGGTGTCGCTGTCGTTGGTGAACATCACAATCGGGCGGCGCGCATCGCGGGTGGCCATGACCACGTGCTCCAGCGCATCGCGCGCGTCGCTCTCCGCATCCACGATCACCATATCGGCTTGCAACTGCGCCAGTCGTTCGGTCAAAAACACATCGGCGGGCAGGGTGGCCACCAGGTTGTAGCCCGCCTCGAGCAAACCGATGCGCAACAGCCGCGAGCGCTCCTCGATGGCTTGCGCCTGCTCATCGCCTTCGGCAACCAGCGCCGGGTCGGAGATGATGACAACAATGCGTAGCGGTTCCTGCATGGCTTGCAAACTGCAAGAAACGCGCCGGATGCAAAAGCCATGGCCCCCAGGCCGCTGATGACCGCCTTTGGGGTCTGGGAACTTGTCATCCCATCGTCATATATTTCCATGATAATGGAAGTATGGAAAACAAAGACGTTGTCAAAGCCTTGGCCGCGCTGGCGCAGCCGAACCGTTTGCAGATATTTCGTTTGCTGGTCGTGCAGGGCCCTGTGGGCCTGACCCCGGCTGCACTGTCGGAGCAACTGGGCATCCCGGCGGCGACCCTGTCTTTTCACCTGAAAGAGTTGCTGCACGCCGATCTGGTCTCGCAAGAGCGCAGTGGCCGCAACCTGATTTACCGTGCCCAGTTTGAGCGCATGAACGCACTGCTGGGCTTTTTGACCCAAAACTGCTGCCAAGGCCAGGCCTGCCTGACCGAAACTGCAGGCACTTGTGATTGTTGAACCATGACCCCCAACACACCCTTGAACGTTTTATTTTTGTGCACCCACAATTCGGCGCGCAGCATTTTGGCCGAGGCCCTGTTGAATCACATGGGCAAAGGGCGCTTCAACGCCTACTCCGCTGGCAGCAGCCCCCGGGAGAATCAAAGGCCCAATCCTTTGGGCTTGAAAACGCTGGAAAACGCGGGCATTTCGACCGAAGGCTTGCACAGCAAGAGTTGGGACTTTTTTGCCACGCCCGATGCCCCGCACATGGATTTGGTCATCACCGTGTGTGACAACGCCGCTGGCGAAGTCTGCCCGTATTGGCCTGGTCAGCCGGCCACCGCCCATTGGGGCTACGCGGATCCGTCGGCAGTGGAGGGAGTGACGAGCAACGCCTGGAGGCGTTTCGCCAAACCTTGCACCTGATTCATCGGCGCCTGGAGATTTTCATCAACCTGCCTTTGAACAGCCTCGACAAAATGGGGCTGGAACAAAGCGCCCGTGAATTGGCCCGCACATGACGCCTTGGCGCACTTACCTCGCTGAACTGGTGGGCACGGCCGCCTTGCTCTGCGCCGTTATCGGCTCAGGGGTCATGGCCGAAACCCTGTCTGCTGGCAACACGGGCGTGGCTTTGATTGCCAACACCTTGGCGACCGTGTTTGCGCTTTACGTCTTGATCGAAACCCTGGGGCCCGTGAGTGGGGCGCACTTCAACCCGGCGGTGTCTTTGGTCATGGCGTGGCGCAAAGACTTGGCGCGCGAGCGCCTGATCGGCTACATCGCCGCGCAACTGATGGGCGCCGCCCTGGGTGCTTGGCTGGCGCATGCGATGTTCGACCTGGCCATTTTTCAATGGTCCCACAAAGCCAGAACAGGCCACGGCCAATGGCTGGCCGAGGCGGTGGCGACAGCGGGTCTCTTGTTCGTCATCTTGCGTTCCCCAGCAGGCAAAGCGTCTGGCTTGGTGGCCTGTTACATCGGCGCGGCCTATTGGTTCACGGCCAGTACCTCGTTCGCCAATCCCGCCGCCGTTTTCGGCCGGATGATGAGCGATACATTTGCCGGCATCAGCCCGGTGGACGCACCCGCATTCGTGTTGGCTGAGTTGTTCGGCGCCATGCTGGGGCTGACTTTGCACAGCGTATTGCGTTCAGATTCACAGCCCAACCCGTCACAAAGCGATTGAGGTCATGGACGAAAAAGAAGCCTCCCCCCTGCATGACGGCTTGGGCCAGTTGGACGCAGTTTGTTTCCAGCGGCCTCAGCCCGCGTTGCTGCGTCCTGCGCAACACGCGACCCACCCGCCAAGGATTCTCATGTTGTACGGCTCCCTGCGGGAGCGCTCTTACAGCAAACTCTTGACGCTGGAAGCGGCCCGCTTGCTGGAGGCCATGGGGGCCGAGGTGCGGATTTTTGACCCCCTGGATTTGCCGCAACCTGATGCTGCACCCGAGTCGCACCCGAGGGTGGCGGCCTTGCGCGAAGCCGCTGCGTGGTCCGAAGGCATGGTGTGGTGCTCGCCCGAGCGCCATGGTGCGATGACCGGCATCATGAAAAGCCTGATCGATTGGATCCCCTTGTCGGTCGGTGCGGTGCGGCCGACCCAAGGCAAAACGCTGGCTTTGATGCAAGTCTGCGGTGGCTCGCAGTCCTTCAATGCGGTCAATCAAATGCGCATCTTGGGTCGCTGGATGCGCATGATCACCATCCCCAACCAAAGCTCGGTAGCCAAAGCCTTCCTGGAGTTTGACGAAGCGGGGCGCATGAAGCCTTCGGCCTATTACGACCGGGTGGTCGATGTGATGGAAGAGTTGGTCAAATTCACCTGGCTCACCCGCGATGTCTCGCCTTACCTGGTGGACCGATACAGCGAACGCAAAGAGAGCGCCGAAGCGCTGTCCAAGCGCGTCAATCAAAAATCGATTTGAATGTGCTGCCTGCAGGGCTTCAAGCGGGGGCCAGCCCATGGCGCAGCTTGATGGGCGCGGTGGCGGCTGAGGCCCAAAACTGCAGCAAGGCTTGCATGGCCGCGGTTTGTGTGGCGGTGCTGGCGACACTGCCTGAAAAAATCGTGGTGATTTGCACCGCCTCGGGCAAAGGGCCGAGCACAGTGATGCCGGGCACATGCATCATTTCGCTCTGTTGTTGAAACCCCAAAGCCACTCGGCCTTCCGCCAACAAGGCGGCCACCGGAATGCCCGGCTGTGCTTGTACCAATTTATCTTGCACTTGCGCGGTGATGCCCCAGCGCTCGAATTGTTGGAGCAACTGCACCCCGCTCGGGCCGGTCGAGTAACCCATGCTTTGGGCCTGCAGCACGGCTTGCTTCAAGGCTTCCTCGGTCGATATGTCCGGGCAGGGCGCGCCCGCAGGCACGGCCACAGCCACGCCGGAGTGGACCAGATCGGTGCGGCTGCCAGCCAGCAACTTGCCTTCTTTCAGCAACTTGTCAATCGCATTGCTGGCCAGCACCACGCCATCGAATACCTCGCCGGCCTGCACGCGCTGGGCCGCATCCACCCCGCCCACCGATTCAATCTGCACAGAAAATTCAGGCGCTTGGGCTTCAAACAAACGGCCCAAATCGACCAACAAAGACTTGGTGGCCATGGAAGAAATGATGCGAATCGGGGTGGTCATGGGTGGTTTTTGGCAAATGGTTTTCTGCAGCCCCGATTACACCGCAAGTTCAGACACCGATGGCGAGACCGAAGTGAGCGCCGCCCAGCCCCTACACTTGGCACCTATGCGAATTTTGGGTATTGAATCTTCTTGCGACGAAACCGGCGTCGCCCTGGTGGAAACGGCCGCACCGGCCGCAGACGGCGCTGCTGCCGGTTGGCCGCGCTTGCTGGCGCATGCCTTGCACAGCCAGATCACCATGCACCAAGCCTACGGCGGCGTGGTGCCCGAGTTGGCCAGCCGCGACCACATTCGCCGCGCACTGCCCTTGGCCACCCAGGTGTTGAACGAAGCAGCATGCACCTTGCAAGATGTGGATGTGGTGGCCTACACCCGCGGGCCCGGCCTGGCTGGCGCTTTGTTGGTGGGCTCGGGCGTGGCCTGCGCCCTGGCTGCGGCGCTGGGCAAGCCGGTGCTGGGTGTGCACCATTTGGAAGGGCATTTGCTCTCGCCTTTTTTGAGCGCCGATCCACCGCAGTTTCCGTTTGTCGCTTTGCTGGTGTCGGGCGGGCACACGCAGCTGATGCGGGTCGATGGGGTGGGGCGCTATGCCTTGCTGGGCGAGACCATTGACGATGCGGCGGGTGAAGCGTTTGACAAATCGGCCAAGCTCATGGGCCTGCCGTACCCCGGTGGGCCGGGCTTGGCTCAACTGGCCGAGCAGGGCAA
>CANFYZ010000102.1 GCA_947451385.1 Comamonadaceae bacterium
CTTTCAAGAAAAGCTTTGCTTAATTTCCACCTGACCAAAAGGAGCCTCTGATGGCATCGGGCAAGGAACTACGCACCAAGATCAAATCGGTGGAAAACACCAAGAAGATCACCAAGGCCATGGAGATGATTTCCGTCTCCAAAATGCGCAAGGCGCAGGAGCGTATGCGCGCCGCTCGTCCTTACAGCGAAAAAATTCGCAATATCGCGAGCAACTTGGGTCAAGCCAATCCGGAATATGTGCACCCTTACATGCAGCACATCGACGGCAAGGCGGTGGGCTTCATTGTGGTCACCACCGACAAAGGTTTGTGTGGCGGTCTGAACACCAACTTGCTGCGTGCTGTCACCGGCAAACTGCGTGAACAGCAAGCGGCTGGCAAGACAGCGCAAGCCGTCGCCATCGGCAGCAAAGGTTTGGGCTTTTTGAACCGTGCCAATGCCAAAGTCGTGGCGCATGTGACGCATTTGGGCGACAAACCCCACCTGGAAAAATTGATCGGCCCCGTCAAGGTGCTGCTCGATGCCTATGCCAACGGTGAACTCAGCGCGGTGTACCTGTGCTACAACAAGTTTGTCAGCACCATGGCCCAAGTGGCCACGCTGGACCGCTTGCTGCCTTTGTCTGCAGACCAAATGGCTGCTGACACGAAAGCCAGCGGTACCGGCCACGGTTGGGACTACATCTACGAACCCGATGCCCACTCGGTGATCGACAACTTGTTGGTGCGTTATGCCGAGGCCTTGGTGCTGCAGGCTGTGGCTGAAAACATGGCGTCTGAGCATGCCGCGCGCATGGTGGCCATGAAGGCGGCCACCGACAACGCCGGCAATGTGATTGGCGAGCTCAAGCTTGTTTACAACAAAACCCGTCAAGCAGCGATTACCAAAGAACTGTCTGAAATCGTGTCCGGCGCAGCTGCGATCAGCGGTTAAACCAGTTCAGCTAATTCAAATTATTGGAGCGAAAAATGCAAGCCCAAGGAAAAATTGTTCAATGTATTGGTGCCGTGGTGGACGTGGAATTCCCACGTCATCAAATGCCCAAGATTTATGACGCACTGAAAATGGAAGGCTCTGCGCTGACCCTGGAAGTGCAGCAACAACTCGGCGACGGCGTGGTGCGTACCATTGCGCTGGGCTCGTCTGACGGTCTGCGCCGCGGCTTGGTCGTGTCGAACACCGGCAACCCCATCACCGTGCCTGTGGGTAAAGCCACTTTGGGCCGCATCATGGACGTGCTGGGCACGCCCATCGACGAGCGCGGTCCGGTCAGCCACGAGTTGACCGCTTCGATTCACCGCAAAGCCCCCGCTTACGATGAACTGAGCCCTTCGCAAGAACTGCTGGAAACCGGCATCAAAGTGATTGACTTGGTGTGCCCGTTTGCCAAAGGCGGTAAGGTGGGTCTGTTCGGTGGTGCCGGTGTGGGCAAGACCGTGAACATGATGGAGTTGATCAACAACATCGCCAAGGCGCACAGCGGTTTGTCCGTGTTCGCCGGTGTGGGTGAGCGTACCCGTGAAGGTAACGACTTCTACCACGAGATGGCCGATTCCGGTGTGGTGAACCTCGAGAACCTGCCTGAGTCCAAAGTGGCCATGGTGTACGGTCAGATGAACGAGCCCCCAGGCAACCGTTTGCGCGTGGCTTTGACCGGTCTGACCATTGCCGAATCTTTCCGTGACGAAGGCAAAGACGTGTTGTTCTTCGTGGACAACATTTACCGCTACACCTTGGCCGGTACCGAAGTGTCCGCGCTGTTGGGCCGTATGCCTTCTGCGGTGGGTTACCAGCCCACACTGGCCGAAGAAATGGGCCGTTTGCAAGAACGTATCACGTCTACCAAAGTGGGTTCCATCACTTCCATCCAAGCCGTTTACGTGCCTGCCGATGACTTGACCGATCCATCGCCTGCGACCACCTTCGCTCACTTGGACTCCACTGTGGTGTTGTCACGTGACATCGCTTCGCTCGGTATCTACCCCGCTGTGGATCCTTTGGACTCCACCAGCCGTCAGCTCGATCCGCTGGTCGTGGGTGCCGATCACTACGAAACCGCACGCGCTGTGCAAGGGACCTTGCAGCGTTACCGCGAACTGCGCGACATCATCGCGATCATGGGTATGGACGACTTGGCCCCTGAGGACAAGTTGGCTGTGGCCCGCGCTCGTAAGATCCAGCGTTTCCTGTCGCAACCTTTCCACGTGGCCGAAGTCTTCACAGGCTCGCCAGGCAAGTACGTGCCTTTGGCTGAAACCATCCGCGGCTTCAAGATGATTGTGGCTGGCGAATGCGATCACTTGCCTGAGCAAGCGTTCTACATGGTCGGTACGATCGACGAGGCCTTCGAAAAGGCCAAGAAAATGGCGTAAAGCCCATCGGGCTCTTCGTGCAAGCGAACAGCCCTTTGGCTTCACATTCACCATTTTTCAGGAGTTGATATGAAAACCATCCACGTCCATGTGGTCAGCGCTGAAGAGTCTATCTTTTCAGGCGAAGCCACTTTTGTGGCCCTGCCCGGTGAGTCTGGCGAGCTGGGTATCTACCCCCGCCATACCCCCTTGATCACCCGCATCAAGCCCGGCTCGGTTCGCATCCAAACGGCCGATGGCGGTGAAGAATTTGTCTTCGTGGCCGGTGGTATTTTGGAAGTCCAGCCAGACTGCGTGACCGTGTTGTCTGACACGGCGATCCGCGGCAAAGATTTGGACGAAGAAAAGGCCAATGCGGCCAAGGCCTTGGCGGAAGAAGCCTTGCGCAATGCCAAAGACGACTTTGACATGGCCCGCGCCCAATCTGAACTCGCTGTGTTGGCTGCCCAACTGTCTGCATTGCGCAGATTTCGCGGCAACAAATGAGCCCAGTCTGATGCCGAACAAATACCCAGCTGAGGCTGGGTATTTTTTTGCCTGACAATAAGCACTTGCTCAGTTCAGACTGTCGTCCTATGACCCAAGCCAAACTTCGCGCTGCCACGCTGGGTGGCCGTGCCGATGATATTGAAAATGCTTTTTACGAAGCCATGCGCCACGCCAATATCGACCAGCTGATGGCGTGCTGGGCTGACGAAGAAGACATTGTTTGCGTGCACCCGGGTGGGCCTCGCATGATCGGTGCGGGCGCCATACGCGCGGCCTTTGAAGCCATGTTTGCCAACGGCAATATCCAGGCTTTTCCTGAACGGATTCACAAAATCGAGTCTTTGGCCAGTGCGGTGCACCACTTGGTGGAGCGGATTGAAGTCATGACACCCCAAGGCCCGCATAAGGCCTGGGTGATCGCGACCAATGTCTTTCACAAAACGCCGCAGGGTTGGCGCCTGGTCGCGCACCACACCAGTCCGGGCACGCCCAACGATGCCGGCGACTTGGGTGTCGCCCCGGTGGTGCTGCATTGAACTCTTATCGGGCGCCTCGGTGGTTACCGGGGGGCCAAGTGCAAACCATTTGGTCGGCCTTGTACGCGCGCAGCAGGCCAGCGGACTCAGCCGCCCCTCAGTTCAGGCGCGAGCGGTGGCCGACCCCAGATCACGACTTCATTGACGTGGATTTCTTGCAGACCGACGATTCCGGTCCAACGACCTCAGCAAAAAAACGGCCGCTGCTGGTGCTTTTTCATGGGCTAGAAGGCTCATCGGCCAGCCACTATGTTCAAGCCTTCGCCCGTTGGGCCCAGCAGCAAGGCGTGGATTTGGCTGTGCCGCATTTTCGGGGCTGCAGCGGGGAATTAAATCTTGCGCCGCGCGCCTATCACTCGGGTGATCACGTGGAAATTGATTGGATTCTCAAGCGATTTGCCCTGTCGCCCGCGCCGCAACCCTTGCTGGCGGCCGGGGTTTCCTTGGGCGGCAATGCCCTCATGCGCTGGGCCGGCGAGCAGGGCGCAATGGCTGCGCGGACCGTTCAGGCGGTGGCGTCGATTTGTTCGCCCTTGGATTTGGCGGCCAGTGGCCAAGCCATCGGTCAGGGCTTTAACCGTCAGGTTTATACGCGCATGTTTTTACGCAGCATGAAGCCCAAGGCCCTGGCCAAATGGCGGCAATATCCGGGATTGTTTGATGCGCAGCGCTTGCAAGCAGCCACAGACTTGTACGAGTTTGACAATGTGTTCACTGCGCCATTGCACGGCTTTGCCAACACCGCTGATTATTGGGAGCAGGCCTCAGCCATCCACCATTTAACGCAAATTCAAATTCCCGCCCTGGCCTTGAATGCACGCAATGATCCCTTTATTCCTGCCCCCAGTTTGCCGCGGCCAGAACGGGTCAGCCGCCATGTGACCTTATGGCAACCTGCGCACGGGGGGCATGTGGGATTCCCTTCGGGGCCGCCACCCGGTCATTTGGCCGACATGCCAAAAGCCGTGGGCGGATGGTTGATGGAGCAACTGCAGCATGGATGACATCGTCAAACAAGCCATGGCCAAATGGCCCCATGTGCCGGACTGTTTTGGCTGGTTGGGCCTGGACGAGCGTGGGCAATGGTACATGCGCGACGA
>CANFYZ010000103.1 GCA_947451385.1 Comamonadaceae bacterium
CAAGGCTTGCGAGCACAGGCGGCCGAATCGCTGGCCGCGATGGTGGCTCAACTGGCCGTGCCGCGCCGTGTCTGGCTGATGGTGCCTGCGGGTGCCCCGGTGGATGCGGTGCTGGCCGAATTGCGGCCCCTGCTGTCACCGGGCGATGTGGTGATCGACGGCGGCAACACCTTGTTCGCCGACACCCAACGGCGCATCCAGGCACTGGAAGGCCCAGGTATTTTGTATGTGGGCTCGGGTGTGAGCGGCGGTGAAGAGGGCGCCTTGCGCGGCCCGGCGCTGATGCCCGGTGGCTCTCCCGCGGCCTGGCCGCTGGTGCGGCCCTTCTTGCAAGCCATCGCCGCCAAGGCCGAGGATGGCCAGCCCTGTTGCGCGTGGATGGGCCCGGGCGGCGCTGGCCATTTTGTGAAGATGGTGCACAACGGCATCGAGTACGCCGACATGCAAATGATTTGCGAAGCCTATGCGCTGATGAAGGACTTGGGGATGACCGCTCTGGAAATGAGCGCGGTGTTCCGCGAGTGGAACGCGGGTGAATTGGGCAGTTATTTGATCGGCATCACCGCCGACATATTGGCGCAGACCGACCCCGAGACCGCCCAAGCCTTGGTGGATGTGATTTTGGACACGGCTGAACAAAAAGGCACAGGTAAATGGACCAGCCAGGTCGCGCTGGACATGGGCGTGAGCGCACCCACCATCGCCGACGCGGTGTTCGCCCGCACCCTGAGCGCGGCCAAAACCGAGCGCGTAGCGGCCGCGCAGGTGTTGGTGGGGCCAGCGCCACAGGATGTGCCGGCGGCAGACCTTCCAGCGGTGCTGTCGCAAATTCAAAAGGCTTTGCTTGCCGCCAAAATCTGTGCTTATGCCCAAGGCTTTGCTCTGCTCAAAGCAGCCGACCGCGAGCAGCAGTGGCAACTGCCCATGGCCCAGGTGGCTTCGGTCTGGCGGGCGGGTTGCATCATTCGCGCGCATCTGTTGCAAGACATTCGCCGGGCATACGCAGACCACCCGGACCTGAACAATCTGCTGCTGGCCCCGCACTTTGCCCGTACCCTGGCCGATGCGCAGCAAGACTTGCGCGCGGTGGTGGTCATGGCCGCCCAACGCGGCGTGCCCGTGCCCGCCTTCATGAGCGCGCTCAGTTATTACGACGCGTACCGCAGTGCCCGACTACCCGCCAATTTGCTGCAAGCGCAGCGCGATTACTTTGGCGCGCACACCTACCAGCGGCTGGACAAACCAGGCAAGTTCCACACGCAGTGGCGTGCTGGCACGGCCACATGACGCACGGCAGGGCTCACAGCGAAGCGGTTTGCGCGCTCAAGGCCTGCGCCAGTGCCTCGCCCACTTTGATGCCGTCCACCCCCGCCGACAAAATGCCGCCGGCGTAACTGGCACCTTCGCCTGCGGGGTACAGGCCTTGCGTGTTCAGGCTTTGGTAGTTCTCGCCACGACTGATTTTGAGGGGCGATGACGTGCGGGTTTCCACGCCGGTCATCACCGCATCGTGCATGTCAAAGCCTTTGATCTTGCGGCCAAACACCGGCAGCGCTTCGCGCATGGCATCGATCGCATAGGCGGGCAGCACCTGGGCCAAGTCGCCCAGTCGAATGCCTGGTTTGTACGAGGGCACCACGCTGCCCAGATGGGTGGATGGGCGCTGCGCCAAAAAGTCGCCCACCAGTTGACCCGGGGCCTCGTAGTTTTCACCACCGACCTGAAACGCCCGCGACTCCAGTTGTCGTTGCAACACAATGCCCGCCAAAGGGTGAAACTGCGGCGGTTGCTGCGCGGCCAGTTGCGCCGCCTCTTGGGCCAAGGCGGTGCCTGGGCCTTCGCCAAAGGCGGCGATCCACGCGGCAGCGTCCAGCACAAAATCGCTGGGCTCAATGCCCACCACCATGCCGGCATTGGCATTGCGTTCGTTGCGCGAGTACTGGCTCATGCCGTTGGTCACCACGCGGCCGGCTTCGCTGGTGGCCGCCACCACGGTGCCGCCGGGGCACATGCAAAAGCTGTACACCGCACGGCCGTTGTGGGCGTGGTGCACCAGTTTGTAGTCGGCCGCGCCCAACAGGGGGTGGCCAGCGTGGCGGCCCCAGCGGGCCTGGTCGATCACGCTTTGCGGATGCTCGATGCGCACGCCAATCGAAAACGCTTTGGCTTGCATGAACACGCCTCGCGCGTGCAGCATGGCAAAGGTGTCGCGCGCGCTGTGGCCCAGCGCCAAAACGGCATGGCGCGTGGGCAGCAGACGGCTCTCGCCACTGCGCACATCCATCACCTGCAGGCCGGTCAGTTGACGGCCTTGCGCGGTCTCGTGGATGTGCACATCGGTGACGCGTTGCTCAAAGCGGATCTCGCCGCCCAGGACGATGATTTGCGCGCGCAGTTGCTCCACCACTTTGACCAGTTTGAAGGTGCCGATGTGCGGATGGGCGGCATACAAAATCTCCGCCGGTGCGCCCGCTTGTACAAACTCCTGCATCACCTTGCGGCCCAAATGCCGCGGGTCTTTGATTTGGCTGTAGAGCTTGCCGTCTGAGAAGGTGCCCGCACCGCCTTCGCCAAACTGCACATTGCTCTCGGCGTTCAGCACTTTTTTGCGCCACAAGCCCCAGGTGTCTTTGGTGCGTTGCCGCACCGTGGTGCCGCGTTCCAGCACGATGGGCTTGAAGCCCATTTGCGCCAACACCAAAGCGGCAAACATACCGCAGGGCCCAAAGCCCACCACCACCGGGCGCTCGCCTTCTTGTTGGCCAAAATCTGCGCGTGCGTGGCAAGGCGCTTGCCACTGCATCGCAGGCGTGGCCTGGATGTGCGGGTGGCCTGCGTGGCGGGCCAGCAGCGCCGCTTCTTGCGCGGCATCGTGCAGCTGCACATCGACAATGAAGACCGCCAAGATGTCGGCTTTGCGGGCGTCAAAGCTGCGTTTGAAGACGTGCAACGCAGCGATGTCGGTGTCGGCCACGCCCAGGGTTTGCGCTGCGCGTTGGCGCAGATCGGCTTCAGGATGCGGCGGGGGCGTGCGGTCGTCGTCGGTTTCAGACGGCGCATCGGCAGCGCGGCGCACTTCAACGGGCAAGGCCGTGAGTGGCAGTTTGATTTCAGAGATTCGGATCATGGGGCCTCGCAGGCTTGTGGTTATCAAGCAGAGACCCGCATTATCCAAGATCGCGCTGGCTGGCCAGCACAGCGCAGCTCAGCTCAGCTCAGCTCAGGGGCTGGGCAAAAAGCCCTCGACCGACAGATAGCGCTCGCCGGTGTCGTAGTTAAAGCCCAGCACCGTGGCCCCAGCGGGCAGTTCGGGCAGCTTTTGCGCGATGGCGGCCAGCGTGGCCCCGGAAGAAATGCCGACCAGGAGGCCTTCTTCGCGTGCACTGCGACGCGCGTATTCGCGGGCGTCTTCGGCCTCCACTTGGATCACACCGTCCAACAATGTCGTGTCCAGGTTCAAGGGAATGAAACCGGCACCAATGCCTTGGATCGGATGCGGTGCAGGCGCACCGCCAGAAATCACTGGCGAAGCCGTGGGCTCGACCGCATAGACCTTGAGGTTCGGAAAGTGCGCTTTCAACACGCGCGCTGTGCCGCTCAGGTGCCCGCCGGTGCCCACGCCGGTGATCAGCGCGTCAATGCCTTGCGGGAAATCGGCCAAAATTTCTTGCGCGGTGGTGCGCACATGCACCTCGATGTTGGCGGGGTTTTCAAACTGCTGCGGCATCCAGGCGCCGGGGGTTTGCGCCACCAGTTCCTGGGCACGGGCGATCGCGCCTTTCATGCCTTTTTCGCGTGGCGTCAAATCGAAGCTGGCACCGTAGGCCAGCATCAGGCGGCGGCGCTCGATGCTCATGCTGTCAGGCATGACGAGGACCAGCTTGTAGCCTTTGACGGCAGCGACCATGGCCAAGCCGATGCCGGTGTTGCCCGAGGTGGGCTCAATGATGGTGCCGCCGGGTTTCAGCGCGCCAGATTTTTCCGCGTCTTCGATCATGGCCAAGGCGATGCGGTCTTTGATCGAGCCACCCGGGTTGCCGCGCTCGGACTTGATCCACACATGGGCCCCCGCACCAAACAGGCGGTTGATGCGCACGTGGGGGGTGTGGCCGATGGTGTCGAGAATGCTGTTCGCTTTCATGGGGTCTCCGGTGTTTTGCAAAAAATGAGCAACTGCCATTTTGGCGTATTTGCCCTGGTGCGTTCGGCATATGCATATGTGTGCAGGTGATAATGCAAGCGTGGAGCTGGCCAGACCGCCGCTGGTGCAAGGACAGAAATGTCGCACTGGAGGAACGTCCGGACTGCACAGAACAGCGTAGGAGGTAACCCCTCTCCACCGAAAGGCCGCAAGGCCCCAAGGTGAGGATCAGAGCAACAGAGACGAGCCGATTCAGTTCGGGTGAAACGGGCAATCTCTACGCGCAGCAATACTAAGTAGGCCAGCGTTGAGGCGGTTCGCTGAGTTGGCGGGTAGGTAGCATCGAGCCGGGTGGG
>CANFYZ010000104.1 GCA_947451385.1 Comamonadaceae bacterium
AGGTACTGCTCACCACCCAACGAACCGAGGTTGGAGTTAGAAGCGCCAGCAGGGCCAGCAGCGCCGTTACGGGCATCTTTACCTGCGTCGAAATCGTTTTCCAGCAAGAAGCTGGCTTTCAAGCCACCGCCCAGATCTTCAGTACCTTTGAAGGTGATCTGGCTGGTACCTTGTGTGTTGTTACGGATCAGTTGGTTCGTCATGCTAGAACCGTTACCGTAAGTTGTTTGAACGCTGGCAAACGATGGGTCAAAAGTGCCCACAACTTGAACAGACGATTGTGCGAAAGCGCTGGTGGCGGCCAAAGCAGCCAAAGCAATCAGGGATTTTTTCATTGCAAATTTCTCCAAGGTTTAAGAAGTGCTGGAACCGCCAGGGTGGTATCCCACCGCCTTTGATTCCAAACCAACCTCCGTTAAGGGAAGTTGAAGCTATTGCACCAGACCGAGCGCGGATTCGCAAAGAAAATCGCAGAAAAGGGCTTTTTAATCTTTCTTTTTGTTGCCCGAATGCAACAAACTCTGCACTTTTCCCTCTGAAACAGGGCTTCCGCCGGGTGGCCGCCTGCGCTGGAGACGCGCCGTTAAACTCGCTGTATGACCACCGATGCCCTGCTTCACGCTGCCGACAGCGCCCTGCGCACCTTGTTTGCCACACCCCGTTCAGCCCGCCCCGCACCTTTGGCGCGCGCCCAAGACATGGCCGCGCCCTTGACCGAGGCGGAAAAGCGCCTGTCGGGTGCTTTGATGCGGGTCAATCATGTGGGCGAGGTCTGCGCCCAGGCGCTGTACACCGGCCAGGCTCTGAGCTGCAATGACCCGGTGCTGCGCCAGCAGCTGGACGCGGCTTGCCGCGAAGAGACCGATCACCTGGCTTGGACGGCGGAGCGCTTGAACGAGTTGGGCGATCGCCCTTCGCTGCTGAACCCGCTGTGGTACGCCGGGGCATTTGCAATTGGTTTTGCGGCCGGCAAATTGGGCGGGGACCGGGTCAGCCTGGGTTTTGTGGTGGAGACCGAGCGCCAGGTCGAAGCGCATTTGGCCAGCCACATGGACCGTTTACCCGCCGGGGATGCGGCCTCACGCGCGATCGTGCAGCAAATGAAGGCCGACGAAGTGGCCCACGCCCGCATGGCCGAGCGCGCTGGCGCGGTGGAGTTGCCCCTGCCCGCCAAAACCCTGATGAAGTTGGCCGCCAAGGTGATGACCACCGTGGCGCACCGGGTTTAAGCGGGCTTCTCTTTAAACCTCGATCAAGTCAAAACCCGTGGTGATCTCGGCTGTTTTGGCCAGCATGATGCTGGCCGAACAGTATTTGTCATGGCTCATGGCGATGGCGCGCTCGACCGCGCTGGCGGGGATGCCTTTGCCGGTGACGGTGAATTGCATGTGGATTTTGGTGAACACCTTGGGGTCCACCTCGGCGCGTTCAGAGGTGAGCTTGACGCTGCAGCCGCGCACATCGTGGCGGCCGCGCTTCAAAATCAGCACCACGTCATAGGCGGTGCAGCCGCCGGTGCCCGCCAACACGGTTTCCATGGGGCGAGGGGCCAGGTTTTGGCCACCGTTTTCAGGTTTGGCGGCGTCCGGGGCGCCGTCCATCGTCAACACGTGGCCGCTGCCGGTTTCGGCCACAAAACCCATGCCTGAACGGGTGCCCGAAGCGCCGGTCCAACTCACTGTGCATTCCATTGCTGTCTTTCAATGATCAAAAGCCCAATCCTAAAGCCAGTTGCATCACCCGCCGTTGTTGCCAAGTTGACATTAATTTGCATTTTGAAAGATTGAAAGTGTTGCACTGCAGCAAAAAATCAGTACACTTTGGAACAGGCGTGCTTTTTTGCATGCACCGTTTGTCTCCTCCACCCTCCAAAAAGGTGGATTTGCCCCCCGCCGCAAGGCAGGGGGCATTTTTTTTGGCCCGTTATCATTGGGCATGGCCAGCAAACTTCCCTCCAAGCATCTGTCTCCTGCGGATTACCTGAAACGCATCTTGAACGCCCGCGTCTACGACGTGGCCCGCGAATCGGCGCTCGACCCCGCGCCCAACTTGTCCGCCCGGCTGCACAACACGGTGCTGCTCAAGCGCGAAGACCAGCAACCGGTGTTCAGCTTCAAGCTGCGCGGGGCGTACAACAAAATGGCGCATTTGACGCCGGCGCAACTGAAAAAAGGCGTGATTTGCGCCTCCGCTGGCAACCACGCGCAAGGCGTGGCGCTGGGCGCCAAAACCCTGGGTTGCACCGCTGTGATCGTCATGCCGACCACCACACCGCAGGTGAAGATCGACGCGGTCAAGGCCTTGGGCGGCGAGGTGGTGCTGTTTGGCGAGAGCTATTCAGACGCTTACCAGCATGCCGCGATGCTGGAAAAGAAAAAAAAGCTGACCTTTGTCCACCCCTACGACGACCCGGATGTGATCGCCGGTCAAGGCACCATCGCCATGGAAATGCTGCGCCAGCACACCGGCCCGCTGGACGCGGTGTTTGTGGCGATTGGCGGCGGCGGACTGATCAGCGGCGTGGCCAACTACATCAAGGCGGTGCGCCCCGAGATCAAGGTGATTGGCGTGCAGATGAACGACTCGCAGGCCATGATCACCTCGGTGAACGCCAAAAAGCGCGTGACCTTGACCGATGTGGGCCTGTTTTCGGACGGCACGGCGGTCAAATTGGTGGGCGAAGAAACCTTCCGCGTTACCCGCGGCCTGGTGGACGAGTTCATGACGGTGGACACCGACGCGGTGTGCGCCGCGATCAAAGACGTGTTTGTGGACACCCGCTCCATCGTCGAGCCCGCTGGGGCGCTGGCGGTGGCGGCCATCAAGCAGTATGTGGCGCAGCACAAAACCCGGGGCCAAACTTACGCGGCGATTTTGTGCGGCGCGAACATGAACTTTGACCGCCTGCGCTTTGTCGCCGAGCGCGCCGAGGTGGGTGAAGAACGCGAGGCTTTGTTTGCGGTCACCATTCCGGAAGAGCGCGGCAGCTTCAAACGTTTTTGCGAGCTGATTGGCAACCTGCCCGGCGGCCCGCGCAATGTGACCGAGTTCAATTACCGCATGAACGATTCGGCGCAGGCTCATGTGTTTGTCGGCCTGACCACGCAGGGCAAGGGCGAGAGCGCGCGCATCACCGAGCAATTCAATCGGCATGGCTTTCAAGCGCTGGACCTGACGCACGACGAGTTGGCCAAAGAGCACATCCGCCACATGGTGGGCGGGCATTCGGCCTTGTCGCAAGACGAGCGCCTGATGCGCTTTGAGTTCCCAGAGCGGCCCGGGGCCTTGCTGAAGTTTTTGAGCCTGATGCGCCCGGGCTGGAACATCAGCCTGTTCCATTACCGTAACCAGGGCGCCGATTACGGCCGCATTTTGGTGGGCTTGCAAGTGCCCGCCAAAGACGACAAGGCGTTTGCCAAGTTCTTGGACACCCTGGGTTTTCCGTATGTGGAAGAAACCCAGAATCCGGTGTACCGCTTGTTTTTACAAAAATAAGCAGGGTCCGGGCGGCCCGCTCAAGTCTTCGGACTTGGGCCCATGGCGGGCGGTAGGGTCGGTGCGGGTTGGGCTGGTGGAACTGACTGAGCTGGCTGAGCATTGGGTGCAGGCAAGGCCGGCATGTCCAAAGTGATGAGTGCAGGGCCATCAGCGGATACGGCCAAACGCGCTTGCCGGGCCTGGAGTGACTGCAAGACCAGGCCATCGGCCACGGCCTGACCCACCTTGAAGGCCTTGGGCGCTTGCCCGTCCACCGCAATCAAGGCCGCGCCCTGACCCGAATTCCAGGCCACCACCCCTGACAAAACAAAGCGCCCGCTGGCATCGGCCGTGGCCACCACGGTCGGCGCCGTGGCCACGCCCAAGGCTTTTTGGACATCGGAGGCGGCGGGCTCTGCCAAGGGCGACCGCGCCACCGTGGCCGCCTGCGTAGCCGGCCCGCTGACGCCGGCAAATTGCAACGTCCAATAGGCCACCCCGGCAGCGGCCGCCGTCCAAATGACCAAGGTCGACAAACTCGCCAGCCAACGTGACGCGGGGCTCGTAGAAATGTTGTGCAACATACAGGGATTATGATGGAAAGGGCTGGGCACAGTGCCTGGCATCTGCGCTGCGGCGACCCTGCAGCAAGA
>CANFYZ010000105.1 GCA_947451385.1 Comamonadaceae bacterium
GCTGGTGGTGAGCCACAGCTGGTCGTAATTGCCCGCGCCGCTGTCCAGGCAAATCACCAGGCCCACATCGCCCAAACGCGGGCGCAGCGCGTCCACATAAGGCAGCAGGTCATACGAGCCAGATTCTTCACAGGTTTCAATCAGTCCGACGATGCGCGGGTGCGGCGTGTTCTGTTTTTTCAGCGCCTGCACGGCGGCGATGCTGGCGTACACCGCATAACCGTCGTCCGCGCCGCCGCGGCCATAGAGCCTGCCCTCTTCGTATTTGGGGGTCCACGGCCCCAGGTCGTTGCGCCAGCCGCTGAACTCGGGCTGCTTGTCCATGTGGCCGTACATCAGCACGGTCTGCTGCGCGTTCGCCAGGGTGGCGGGAATGTCAAAAAACATCACCGGCGTGCGGCCGGGCATGCGAATGATCTCCAGCTGCAAGCCAGCCACCTTTTGTGCCTCGACCCATTGCGCGGCGTTGCGCAGCACGGCTTCCAGGTGGCCGTGCTCGGCCCACTGCGCGTCAAACGACGGCGACTTGGCCGGAATCTGGATGTAGTCGGTCAGCTGGCGAACGATGTCGCCATCCCAAGCCTGGCTGACGTCGGCCAGGGCTTGCGCGGTGTGGAGTTCGCCGGGCGGCAGTTCGCGGTGAAGGGGGGCGTTCATGGACAACTCCAAAAAAATCAAAACATCAAGCAAGTGAAATGACTGTAGCCGGTTTTGTCCGAGCCCGACAAGCTCCTGCCGCCCCAGGCTGCACCGGCGCAGCCCCATGATCAATGGCAGAATGAGCGCGCCAACCGCTGAGGTGCAGCAGATGGCGGCCTTGAGTGCGATGTGCCTGTGTTCAAGCCACGTTGAAAGGGCCCTGTGTGACCTGCGTCGCAAAGGGCGCAAAAGGGTTTGACGAGGTCAAATTCTCAGGAGACAAAACCATGCAAAGCAAGACCCTACCCAACCCGGGCCTGTACCTGTTTGAAAAATTCGAGGCGGGGGTGATTCATCTGGATGCCGAACGCAATGTGGTGGCCATGAATGATTACGCCCGCCGGGTTTTGCCAGTGGACGAAAAACAGCCTTTTGACAAACTCGTCACCTCGTTCCACCCCGAGCGGTCCAAGCCCAAAGTCAAATTTTTGCTGGACGAGGCCTCGGGTTGTCCCATGGCCAATGCGGTGCCGATGACCATGATCATCAATATCCCGGAACAGGTGTTGCTGATCAAGGTCAGCCGGCTGGGCAATGTCAGGGGCGAGACCACGGGTTTTGCGCTGGTGTTCTATGACGTCACCCAGGCCGTGGGCCAGGAGCAGCCCCCGGCCGAACCCCCAGCGCGCAACATGCGCTTGTCGCGCATCCCGATGGTGGCCAACCAAAAGGTGGCGTTTGTCGACACCCAGGAGGTGCTGAGTCTGGAGTCGCAGGCGCATTACACCCGGGTACTGACCCGCGAGGGCTACCACTTTTGCAACCTGAGCATTGGCGATCTGCAATTGCGGCTGGACCCGGCGCAGTTCATGCGGGTGCACCGTTGCTTCATCGTCAACCTGCACGCGGTGCAGGCGCTGGGCCGCGAGGGCAGCAAAACCCATGTGCTGCTCAAAGGCAAAAACACCCAGCCAGTACCTGTGTCTCGCGGCGAAGTGGCCCGTTTGCGCGCGGCCATGGGCTTGGGCTGAAGCTCAGGCGCAAGGTATCGGCTCAGCCCCTGACGCTGGAAATGCCGTGTTCAGCGGTTTTCCAAGGGTTTTCCCCTAGGCTTCTTGGTCCCTGGTATTTTCCCTGATTGTGGTCGGCGGTAAGTCTGATCTGAGCGTTTCGTGCCCGATAAAGTGCATTTCGTGCAATAAACAGACCAATGAATGACGTGTTTGGCTAAAACCTGACCGATCGGTAGGAAAAGGGCTCTCCTCAATAATCAGAGCTTGTTTTTCAACAAAACTCAGGAGACCTTGATGATTCCACCGCGCTTTGAATACCACGCGCCCAAAACCGTGGGCGAGGCCGTTGCCTTGTTGGGCCAGTTGGGCTCAGACGCCAAGCTGCTGGCCGGTGGCCACAGCCTGTTGCCGATGATGAAGCTGCGTTTCGCAGCGCCTGAGCACCTGATTGACATCAACCGCATTCCCGAACTCAAGGGCATCCGCGAAGAAGGTGCCACGGTCGTGATCGGTGCCATGACGGTCGAGAACGACCTGATCACCTCGCCCATTTTGCAAGCCAAAGTGCCTTTGCTGTGCGAAGCGGCCAAGCTGATCGCCGACCCGCAGGTGCGCAATCGCGGCACCATCGGCGGCGACATCGCCCACGGCGACCCGGGCAACGACCACCCTGCGCTGTCCATCGCGATTGAGGCCTCGTTTGTGCTTGAGGGCCCCAACGGCCGCCGCACCGTGGCGGCCGACGGCTTTTTCCTCGGCACCTACATGACCCAACTCGAAGAAAACGAAGTCATGTGCGAGATCCGCGTGCCCGCTTTTGCCCAAGGCACCGGCTACGCCTACGAAAAGCTCAAGCGCAAAACCGGCGATTGGGCGACCGCTGGTTGCGCCGTGGTGATTCGCAAAAACGGCGACCAAGTCAGCCATGTGCGCATTGCCCTGACCAACGTCGCCCCCACGGCACTGCGCGCTGAAAACGCCGAAGCCGCTTTGCTCAACCAGCCTTTCAATGCTGCCAACGTCCAAGCCGCCGTGGCCGCAGCCATCGCCATCTGTGACCCGGCAGAAGACCTGCGCGGCGACATCGAATACAAGACCGCCATGGCCGGTGAAATGGTCAAGCGCGCCCTGCACAAAGCCTGGGCGCTGTGCGCTTAAATTTGAGGAAACACACCATGACTAAAAAACTCATCACCGTCTCCGTCAACGGCAAGAAGGAAGAAAAAGCCGTTGAGCCGCGCACCTTGCTGATCCACTTTCTGCGCGAAGAACTCAACCTGACCGGCGCCCACATTGGTTGTGAAACCAGCCACTGCGGTGTCTGCACGGTGGACATCGATGGCCAATCGGTCAAATCCTGCACCCATTTGGCGGTGCAGTGCGATGGCTCCGAGGTGCTCACTGTCGAAGGTTTGGCTAACAAGGGCGTGCTGCACGCGGTGCAAGAGGGCTTTTACAAAGAGCACGGTTTGCAGTGCGGCTTTTGCACCCCCGGCATGCTGATGCGCGCCTACCGCTTCTTGCAAGAAAACCCGAACCCGAGCGAAGACGAAATTCGCCACGGCATGGCCGGCAACCTGTGCCGCTGCACCGGCTACCAAAACATCATCAAAGCCGTCCAGTACGCCGCCAAAAAATTGCAAGAGCCCGTCGCGGCTTGAAGCACCCCCTCATTTGATCGGAGACACACATGAACGCACCGGCACAGACTGTTGAAGCCCGCGAACTCGCGCTGGCTGGCATGGGCGCTTCGCGCCTGCGCAAAGAAGACGCCCGTTTTATCCAAGGCAAGGGCAACTATGTTGACGACATCAAGATGCCCGGCATGCTGCACATGGACATTGTGCGCAGCCCCATCGCCCACGGGCGGATTGTCAAAATCAACAAAGAAGCCGCCTTGGCCATGCCCGGCGTGCACGCCGTGCTGACCGCGGACGACTTGAAGCCTTTGAAGCTGCACTGGATGCCAACCTTGGCGGGCGACGTGGCCGCCGTGCTGGCCGACCAGAAAGTGCATTTCCAAATGCAAGAAGTGGCCATCGTCATCGCCGACGACCGCTACATCGCCGCTGACGCGGTGGAAGCCGTGGAAGTGGAATACGAAGAGCTGCCCGTGGTGATGGACCCCTACGCCGCCCTGCAGCCGGGCGCACCCGTGATCCGCGACGACCTGGCCGGCAAAACCGAAGGCGCGCACGGCAAACGCGAGCACCACAACCACATCTTCACCTGGGATGCGGGTGACAAGTCGGCCGCCGATGCCGCTTTTGACAAAGCCGAAGTGACCGTGTCGCAGCACATGTACTACCCCCGCGTGCACCCCTGCCCGCTGGAGACTTGTGGATGCGTGGCCTCGTTCGACCCGATCAAGGGCGACCTGACCACCTTCATCACCTCGCAAGCCCCGCATGTGGTGCGCACCGTGGTGTCCATGCTCTCGGGCATCCC
>CANFYZ010000106.1 GCA_947451385.1 Comamonadaceae bacterium
CGCACCGTTCCCCATCGTTCCTGAATTGATCACGCACTGGGCGATCATGAGCAAAAAATGGTGCGAAGAAAACCAAGCCACCAAGCCTGTCGATCGCCGCAAGGGCATTGAAAACGCGGCCTCGTTCAGGGCCAACGGCACCGGCCCTTTCACCGTCAAAGAGCGCCAGCCCAATGTGCAAACCCGCTTTGCGCGCAACCCCACCTACTGGGGCAAGATTGAAGGCAATGTGGACGAAGTGGTGTTCTCGGTGATCGGCAACGACGCCACCCGCGTCGCCGCCATGTTGTCAGGTGAGCTGGATGTGATGGAGCCGGTGCCCGTGCAAGACGTGGACCGCCTGAAAGCCAACGACAAGCTGAAAGTCATGCAAGGGCCTGAGCTGCGTGCGATTTTCTTGGGCATGGACCAAAAGCGTGACGAGTTGCTGTATTCCAGCGTCAAGGGCAAAAACCCCTTCAAAGATATTCGGGTGCGCAAGGCTTTCTACCAAGCCATCGACATCGAGACCATCAAGAGCCGCGTGATGCGCGGCGCAGCCACGCCGCTGGGCCTGATGCTGCCGCCCCAGGTCAACGGCTTTCCTGCTGACCTGGCGAAACGCCTGCCCTACGACGTCGAAGCGGCGAAAAAGCTGTTGGCCGAAGCCGGTTACCCCAACGGCTTTGAAGTCAAAATGAACTGCCCGAACGACCGCTACGTCAACGACGCAGAAATCTGCCAAGCCGTTGCCGCTAACTTGGCCCGCATTGGCGTCAAGATCAACCTGGAAGCCGAAACCAAAGGCTCGTACTTCCCCAAAATCTTGCGCCGCGATACCAGTTTTTATATGCTGGGCTGGACCGCCAGCACGGTGGACGCGCACAACGTGCTGTACCCCATCTTGTCGACCCCGGGCGACGGGGGCCGCGGCCAGTTCAACTTGGGCGCTTACAGCAACCCCAAGGTGGACGAGTTGACCGACAAAGTGGCTTCTGAAACCGATCAGAAAAAACGCAACGAGATGATCCGTGAAGCCATGAAGATTCACCAAGACGATGTCGGCCATTTGCCCTTGCACCAGCAAGCTTTGAACTGGGCTGCGAAGAAAAACATCGAGTTGGTGCAGTTCCCCGACAACGGCATGGCTTGGAAATTCATCACCGTCAAACCCTAAGTCCTGAGCCATGCAAACACTCTGGCAGCGCTGGTGGCACAGCGATTTGGGATACAGCTTCCGCACCTCGCCCTTGGCGATCGGTGCGGCGCTGATCGCTGCGGTGTGCATTTTTTGTTCGGTGTTTGCCGGTTGGGTCTCGCCCACCAACCCGTTTGATTTGGCGATGCTGGAGTTGGCCGATTCGCGTTTGCCACCGGCCTGGATGCAGGGCGGTTCGCCCAAGTACCTGCTGGGCTCAGACGATCAGGGGCGCGACATCTTGTCGGCCCTGATCTACGGTGCCCGCATTTCTTTGGTGGTCGGCGTGGCCTCGGTGCTGGTGTCGGTGCTGGTGGGGGTGGGCCTGGGTTTGCTGGCGGGTTACCGCGGTGGCTGGGTCGACACCTTGCTCATGCGTTTGTGTGACGTGATGCTGTCGTTCCCCGCCATCTTGGTGGCCTTGCTGATTGCCGGTGTCGGCCGCGCGCTGTTCCCCAACGCGCACGAGTCGCTGGCGTTTGGCGTGTTGATCATCTCGATTTCTTTGACCGGCTGGGTGCAATACGCCCGCACGGTGCGCGGCACCACCTTGGTGGAACGCAACAAAGAATATGTGCAAGCCGCCCGCGTCACCGGGGTCTCGTCTTCGCGCATCATGTTGCGCCACGTCTTGCCCAATGTGCTGGGCCCGGTGATGGTACTGGCCACCATCCAGGTGGCGACCGCCATCATCACCGAGGCGACCTTGTCTTTCTTGGGCGTGGGCGTGCCGCCGACCTCGCCCTCGCTGGGCACCTTGATTCGGGTCGGCAACGACTACTTGTTTTCAGGCGAGTGGTGGATCACCATCTTCCCCGGCCTGATGCTGGTGCTGATTGCTTTGTCGGTGAACTTGCTGGGCGACTGGCTGCGCGACGCGCTGAACCCGCGTTTGCGTTAACTTGAGCATGTCTCTCAGATAGGCCGTTGGATGAGTCTTTTGCAAGTCAATAATTTGGTGGTGGAGTTTCCCAGCCGCCACGGCACGCTGCGCGCATTGGACGGTATTTCGTTCGACATCGCCCCCGGTGAAATCTTGGGCGTGGTGGGTGAATCGGGCGCAGGCAAATCGCTGACGGGCGCCTCCATCATCGGCTTACTGGAACCGCCGGGGCGCATTGCCTCGGGCAGCATCAGCTTGCAAGGCCAGCGCATCGACCAGCTCAGCAACGACCAAATGCGGCACATCCGGGGCCGCCAAATTGGCGCCATTTTTCAAGACCCTTTGACCTCGCTGAACCCGCTGTACAGCGTCGGCCGACAGCTGATCGAGACAATTCAAGCGCACCTGCCCGTGAGCCACGAAGAGGCCAAACAACGCGCCATTCGCTTGCTGCAAGACACCGGCATTCCCGCCGCGGCCGAGCGCATTGAACATTACCCGCACCAGTTCTCGGGCGGCATGCGCCAGCGCGTGGTGATTGCCCTGGCCCTGGCCGCCGAGCCACAACTCATCGTCGCCGACGAACCGACCACGGCGCTTGACGTGTCGATTCAGGCGCAAATCATTGGCCTGTTGAAAAGCATTTGCAAAGAACGCGGCGCGGCGGTGATGCTGATCACCCACGACATGGGCGTGATTGCCGAAACCTGCGACCGCGTGGCCGTCATGTATGCCGGGCGCATTGCCGAAATCGGCCCGGTGCACCAGGTCATCAACCACCCCTCGCACCCCTACACCTCAGGCCTGATGGCCGCGATCCCCGACATGGGCAGCGACCGCGAACGGCTGAACCAAATTGACGGCGCCATGCCCCGCCTGAACGCCATTCCGCCCGGCTGTGCCTTCAACCCGCGCTGCCCGCAGGTGTTTGAACGCTGCCGGCAAGCACGCCCCGAGTTGATGCCGGCCCGCGCCACCCAGGCCGCGTGTTGGCGGGTTGAAGAACGGCAAGGCGGTGCAGCATGAGTGCACGCACCCCGTCGGCGCCTTTGGTCGTGGCGCACGACCTGGCCAAAACCTTTGATGTCTCGGCCCCCTGGCTGAACCGCGTGCTCGAAGGCAAGCCGCGCCAACTGCTGCATGCGGTGGACGGCGTGAGTTTTGAAATTCAACGCGGCCAGACCCTGGCCCTGGTGGGCGAGTCGGGCTGCGGCAAGAGCACGGTGGCCCGCCTGCTGGTGGGGCTGTACGAGCCAACCCGTGGCAGCGTGCAGTTTGACCAACAAGACGCCCACGCAGCCTACCAATCGGCGCAGGCCAAAGCGATGCGCAAGCGCATCCAAATGATTTTTCAAGACCCCTACGCCAGCCTGAACCCGCGCTGGACGGTCGAAGCCATCATTGGCGAGCCGTTGCACGAGCATGGCCTGATCAGTGACGCCGCCGAACTGCAGGCCCGTGTGGCCGAGTTGCTGCAATCGGTGGGGTTGTCGGCGCTGGACATGCCCAAGTACCCGCACCAGTTCTCGGGCGGCCAAAGGCAACGCATTTCGATTGCCCGCGCCTTGGCCACCGCGCCCGAATTTTTGGTGTGTGACGAGCCCACCTCGGCGCTCGATGTGAGCGTGCAAGCCCAGGTGCTGAACATCATGAAAGACCTGCAACGCGAGCGCGGGCTGACCTATTTGTTCATCTC
>CANFYZ010000107.1 GCA_947451385.1 Comamonadaceae bacterium
AGTGGCAAAGGGAGGCATGTTGTAGTGCAGCATGAAGCGGTCTTCGTACTCACCGGCCAAGGCATCAATGCGCTGGGCATCGCGCTCGGTACCCAAGGTGGTCAACACCAAAGCCTGGGTTTCGCCACGGGTGAACAAAGAGGAACCGTGGGTGCGGGGCAACACGCTGTTGCGGATTTCGATCGGGCGCACGGTGCGGGTGTCGCGACCGTCGATGCGGGGCTCGCCAGCCAAAATCTGGCTGCGCACGATACCGGCTTCGATGTCGAACAACATGCCTTCGACCTTGACGCTGTCGAACTCCACACCTTCGGCCTTGAGGCTGGCCATGACGCCTGCATAGGCTTCTCGGCAAGCTTGGGTGCGGCTTTGTTTGTTGCGGATCTGGTAGGCGGCGCGCAGTTTTTCTTCGGCCAAACCATTGACCTTGGCGATCAGGGCTTCGTCCTTGGCGGGCGCGGTCCAGTCCCAGGCGGGCTTGCCTGCGTCGCGCACCAATTCGTGGATGGCGTTGATGGCGACATTGCCTTGCTCGTGGCCAAACACCACCGCGCCGAGCATGATTTCTTCGGACAGTTGCTGGGCTTCGGACTCGACCATCAACACAGCCGATTCGGTACCAGCAACCACCAATTCCATCTGGCTGTCTTTGCGCTGGGTTTGACCGGGGTTCAAGACGTATTCGCCGTTGATGTAACCGACGCGGGCAGCGCCAATGGGGCCGTTGAAAGGAATGCCCGAGATCGACAAAGCGGCGGACACGGCGATCATGGCGGCGATGTCGGCATCGACCTCAGGGTTCAACGACACGGTGTGGATGACCACGTGCACGTCGTTGTAAAACCCTTCAGGGAACAAGGGGCGGATCGGACGGTCGATCAGGCGGCTGGTCAGGGTTTCCAGTTCGCTGGGCTTGGCTTCGCGTTTGAAAAAGCTGCCGGGGATCTTGCCTGCGGCATAAGCTTTCTCGATGTAGTCCACGGTCAGCGGGAAGAAGTCTTGGCCCGACTTGGCGGTCTTGGAGGCCACCACGGTGGCCAGCACCACGGTGTCTTCGATGTTCACCAGCACAGCGCCGGAAGCTTGGCGAGCGATTTCGCCGGTTTCCATGATGACCTTGTGTTGGCCCCACTGGAAGGTTTTAGTGACTTTGTTGAAAATGGACATGGATCAGTACTCCTGAAAAAACAAGTGCATCTGGCTGCACAGGAAGCCCGGTTTTTGACAGTCTGAACACGATGCCATTCCACAAGACATCAGCAATGGCTGGTGGAATGACACAGCGCGGGTTCGTTCTGACAAAGTCCGAAAACGCTGGTTTTAAAAACTACATGGACAAAGCGCCTGAGCTAGCGAGCTAACTCAGGCGCCTTCTTCATCGAAAGAGACGATTACTTACGCAGGCCAAGTTTGGCAATCAACGCAATGTAACGGTCAGCATCTTTGGACTTGAGGTAGTCCAACAATTTGCGACGACGGCTCACCATACGCAACAAGCCGCGACGACCGTGGTGGTCTTTGGCGTGGGTTTTGAAGTGAGGGGTGAGTTCGTTGATACGAGCGGTCAACAAAGCCACCTGGACTTCGGGACTGCCTGTGTCATTGGCGGCGCGGGCGTTGGCCTTGACGACCTCGGCCTTGATAGAAGATGCAATCATCTTGGTTTCCTTATTTTTCGCTGCTTTCCGAGGAAAAAAGCGAGGTTCATGACTTGCGCTGCAGACTGGATTGACCTGTAGCGTGCTGCCTTGCACTATGCAAAGCCTTGAAATTATAACCCGTTATATGACCGGTTAGAGCCAAGCCCGCAGCCGATCGACCCCTTGCGCCAGCCGCGACAGGTCTTGCGAGGCGAAGCACCAGCGCAGCCAGCCCTGCGCCTGGGGGGCAAAAGCTTCGCCTGGCGCCAGGCCCAAACCGGCCTCCACCACCAGCCTTTTGGCCGTGGCGACCGAGTCCGGATGCCCTGCCAGCTTGAAAAATGCATACATTCCACCTCGTGCCGGGGCCAATTCCACCCCCGGCACGGCTTGCAGCAAGGGCACCAGGGTGTCGCGGCACTGTTTCAGGTGTGCCACCACCTGCGGCGTGATCTGCGCGGTGTGCTGCAAAGCAGCCATACCGGCGCGCTGCGTGAACACCGAGGCGCAGGAGGTGTTGAATTCGATCAACTTGCCCACCGCGTGCGTCATGGCCGGGGGCATGACCAACCAGCCCAAGCGCCAGCCGGTCATCAAAAAGCTTTTGGAAAAACTGTGCACCACCACCAAGCGGTCGTTGGCCTCGCTCACGTCCAGAAATGAGGGCGCCGCCCCGTTGGCCGTGTCGCCGGCGTAATACAAGCGCTCATACACCTCGTCGGCCAAGATCCAGGTGCCGGTGTGGCGGCAATGGGCCACCAAGGTGGCTTGCTCTTCGCGTGTCAAGGTCCAGCCGGTGGGGTTGTTGGGTGAATTGACGATCAGCAAACGGGTTCGGGGGGTGATGGCGGCCAGCAAAGCGTCCATGTCCAGCACCCATTCACCGTGAACCGGCTGGAGTGACACGCATTTCAAATCGGCGCCCATCACCACCGCTTGTGCGGTCAGGTTCGGCCAGACCGGGGTCACCGCCACCACCTCGTCGCCCGCGTCCACCAGCGCCTGCACCGCCAGCATCAAGGCGTTGACGCCGCCCGAGGTAATCGCCACTCGCTCCGCGCCCACGGGGCCATGCAAAGCGCTCATGTAGGTCGAGACGGCTTCGCGCAGCTCGGGCAGCCCCAAATTGTGCGCATAAAAGGTCTCGCCCTGTTGGATCGAATCGATCGCGGCCTGGCGCACCACCTGGGGCGTGACCTCGTCGCTCTCACCAAACCAAAAAGCCAGCACATCGCTGCGCCCCAGACCCGCATTGGCCACCTCGCGGATGCGGGACTCTTCAACATCGAGAACGGTTTGGCGCAAAAAAGGGGTCATGGTGGAACTTCAAAAGGATGTGCCGAGATGTTAGCCCAGGCCTTGGCAAACACCCCCATCGTTCCTAAGATGAAAGGACAACAACGGACAGGGAGACTTTTATGTGCAAAGCATCTATTTGCAGGGCATCGCTGGGCTGGATGGCACTGCTTGGGGGGATTTTGATCTCGAATTCAAGTTGGGCGCTGAGCCCCAGCAACACCCCCAGCAACACGCAGTTCGCCACGGAGGTGGTGCGCAAAGCCAAAAAACCCAAACCCGAAAAAGGCAACGGCGAAACCGTTCCAGAGCGTGAGCGCCGTCTGCTGCGCGAATGCAAAGGCCGCCCCAATGCGGGCGCCTGTGCAGGCTTCGCCAGTTGAACGCGGCCCCAGCCCACACGTGCCAGGCTGGCGCTCAGGACTGGGCCAGTTTCAAAATAGCCCACAACTCCAAAGCGGCCAGCAGGCCAATCATCAGGGTGTTGCTCATGGCGCCCCCCGTGGCCACGCCGACGGCAATGTCACCCAACTCGATCACCAGCCGAGAAATCAATGTGATCAAAAGCCATTGCGGCTTGTTCAGCAGCACCGACAACAGCAGGGCCACCACACTGCCCAGCACCCGAACGCCGGTGCTGGCAAATCCCAATTGTGACGAGTAGTCGGTGATTTGCGCGCCAGGAAATGCCAGCCCCGGATTGAAGGTAAACACATAGGCAAAAAACAAGCCGGCGCAGATCAGCAGCCAACTGAATACTTTGACAGCGCGTGGAATGCCCGTTTCCGAAATGGTCATTGA